>JAVVFH010000322.1:0-3621 GCA_032250585.1 Lysobacterales bacterium | reverse complement strand
GGCTGAGCCGCACGATGTCCGCGGCGGACAGCTGTCGCAAATCCGCGTAATGTGCCTGCGGCTCGATGATGGCGTAGAAATTGCCGCCCCAGGCAACGTCGAAACGCAGCCGTCCGCCGAGTTCCGGGCAGTCTGTCTCCAGCCCCGTGGAGTGCACGAAGGAAGGCACGTTGGTCAGGCGCACCGAGCGCAGCTTGCCCCCCTCTTCGGTGTAGGTAGCGACGACCCGGCCCGCCGGCGTCTCCAGCGCCAGCTGACCCGGCGTGCGCGGATCGACCAGGCCGTGCTCGACGGCAATGGTGACTGTGCCGATGGCGCCGTGTCCGCACATCGGCAAACAGCCGGAGGTTTCAATAAACAGCACGCCGATATCGCAGTCCTCGCGCTCCGTGGGGTAGAGAATGCTGCCGGACATCAGCGCATGCCCGCGGGGCTCGTACATCAGCGCGGTCCGGACCCAGTCGTATTCCGCCAGAAAATGCTCGCGGCGGTCCAGCATGGTCTTGCCGCGCAGGGCCGGCCCGCCCGCGGCGACCAGTCGCACCGGGTTGCCGCAGGTATGCGCGTCGATGCAGTGGAAGGTGGTCGCTGCCGGCTTCACGCGGCCCGCCGGCGCGCGAAGCGGCTGATCGAAAACGGCGTCAGGTCCAGGCCCGGGTCTTCACCGCAGACCAGGCTGGCTATGATCCTCCCGGTCGTCGGGCCCTGGGTCAGCCCGTAATGGCCGTGACCAAAGGCGCACAGCACACGCGGACTTTCCGGCAAGGCGCCGAGCACCGGTATCGAATCCGACATCATCGGACGCTGGCCCATCCATTCCGTCATCTCGCTGTGCTCCAGTCCGGGCATATAGTGGCGGGCCTTCTCTACCAGCATCTTCGCACGCCGGTAATCGGGTGGGCTGTCGAGGGCAGCGAACTCGGCCGTGCCGGCAATTCGCAGGCCGGCGCTCATCGGCGTCAACAGGACATGCCGCGAAGCCGACATGATCGGGTGGCTCAGTTGCACCCCGGGCTTTTGCAGCATCACGTGATAACCGCGTTTCGGGATCATCGGCACCTGGTGGCCCAACTGGCCGATGAGGCGGTTCGACCAGGCGCCGGCGGCCACCACCAGCCAATCGGCCTGCGCCTCGACGCCCGATTCGGTTGTCACCGAGACCGCGGCGCCGTCTGCCGACACCGCCACGACCCGATCCTGAAGCCACTGCGCGCCCAGCGCGATGGCAGCATCGGCGAAACGCTTTACCAGGTCGGCGGGATCGGTCACGTGCTGCCAGTCGGGTTCGAACATGGCGGCGCCCTGGCGCAAACGCAACTGCGGCTCCATCGCGGTGGCCTCCTCGCGGCTCATTTTTTGCCAGCGAATGTCCAGCCGGTCCCGCAGTTCGTATTTCCAGGCATCCGCCGCGAAATCCTTCTGGCTGTCATAGATGAGTATCAAGCCGCGCGACTCCCGAAGAAACTCGCTGTGCGTGGCCTGCAGCATCAGGTTGTAATCTTCCGTCACCGTCGCCATCAGGGCGAACTGCGCCGCGATGATTTCCCGCACCCGTTGCGGACTTCCGGCACGCCAGAATCGGTAGAGCCAGGGGGCGACGGTGGCCAGTTGCGACCAGCGAATGCGCACCGGTCCGTCACGACGCAGCAGCCAGCCGGGCAATTTGCGCACGATGCCGGGGTAGGAAAACGGGAAGATGGACGTTCTGGAGATGCAGCCGGCGTTGCCGTAACTGGTCGACTGGCCGGGCGACAGCGGATCGATCAGTGTCACGCGGGCGCCCTTGCGTTGCAGATGCCAGGCACAGCAGGCGCCGACGATGCCCGCACCGACCACCAGACACCGCGGGCTGCCGGGCGTCACCTCAGCCCACCTTGTCTGCGTTGGCGACCAGCCGTTCCAGCACGGCAATGACCGCCTCGGAAGCTTTTTGTGCACCGTTGTGTTCGCGGCGCGCGACCAGGCGCGCAATCATGGAATGTGCGGAGATCAAATCCGACAGTTGTATCCGGTCGCGATGAAGATACCAGAAGCGCCGACAGTGGCTGCGTAGCGGCGCAGCGGCAGCACTGGCGTACGCGTTTGCGGAACAGGCATCCAGCAGGTCGTCCAGCGATCGGCTGAGCCGCACGAAGTCATCGAAGCGATCGTGGGATACGGCGAATTCGCGTGCGATCGCGGACAGCTCGCTGCGTTGGGCGTCCCGGGCCCTGAGCGCCGCCCGCTGCGCGATCAGGCGCTCCAGGGGCTTGCGCACTTCCAGGATGTCCAACAGCTCCGCATGGCTCACCGGCGCGATCAACAGGCCCTTACGCGGCATAACGTGGAACAGATCCTGGTGCGCGAGACGCTGAATCGCCTCGCGCACCGGCGTGCGACCCAGGCCGGTCATCTCTATCAGCCGTCCCTCGGACACCGCGGTGCCCGGCGTCAGGCCCAGAGTAACCAGCTTGTCTTCCAGCAACTCGTAGGCCTGTTCCGCCAGGCTGACGTTCGCGCTGGCGGACAGGCTAACGGCGTTCATGTACGACCCGTAGCGCAATCGCAGAGGCGGCCCCCGGGTTTGCCCATATCACAGGTCGGGCCGCCCGGCCTGCGCGGCAGAGAGAATGCCTTCGACCCGGCTGGCTTCCGCTTCGCTGAGCTGCAGGCGCGGGGCCCGGACCTTGGCGTTTCCCACGCCCATCAGGGCTTCCACCAATTTGATTTGCTGCACAAATTTCGGCCCGGTGTCGAGGTGCAACAGCGGCAGAAACCAATCATACAGGGCCCTGGCCTCCGCCCAGCGCCCGGCCGCGCACCATTCCCACAGGCGCACCGCCTCGCGCGGGAAAGCGACCACCAGCCCGGATACCCAACCGGCCGCGCCCAGGGCGAAACATTCCAGCGCCAGGTCGTCGACGCCGCAAAATATCGCGAATCGATCGCCGACTTGTTCGCGGATGCGGGGAATCCGGCGGGTGTCTTCCGAGGATTCCTTGATCGCCTGGAAACGCGGGTTGTCGGCCAGCATCGCAAAATCCGCCGGCAACAGGTCGGTGGCGTAGGCCACTGGGTTGTTGTAAAGCATGATCGGGCAGACGGTCGCACCGGCCACCTCGTTCAGATACGCCAGGGTTTCGCGTCGGTCACTGGCATAACGCATGGGCGGCAGCAGCATGAAGCCATCTGCGCCGGCTTGCTCGGCCGCGGCCGCGAACTGTTTGGCATCGCGCGTCGAGGACTCGGCGATGCCGGCGATCAAGGGCCGGCCGCGACGATCTGCCTTGGCGAAAAACCTCACCATGTCGAGCTTTTCGTCCGCGCTGAGTGTCGATGTCTCGCCCAGCGAGCCCAAAATGATCAAGCCATGAACACCGGCCCCGAGCTGAAACTCGAGGTGTTGCTCCATGGCGCCCCAGTCGATTTCGTCCGCGGCGGTGAATTTCGTCGTCAGCGCCGGAAAGACGCCCCGCCACTGGATCTTCGTCATGTTCGACTTTTCATGCGGCGCTCCCCGGCCGAGCGAGTTAGGCGACCATGATATATCAGCAGCACCGCTCTGTTAAGGAACCTCTGATCAATTATGCACGGAGCGCGTTTCAGTCGGAAAAGCCGCAGATCGTGTGGTGCGGACCGAGT
>JAVVFH010000321.1:0-3629 GCA_032250585.1 Lysobacterales bacterium | reverse complement strand
TTGCCGATCTGCTGGGTGGCCAGAAAACCGGCCTGTTCCTGGATCAGCGCGACAACCACGCCCTTGCCGCGCGGCTGGCGGGTGGCGGGCGGGTGCTGGATGTGTTTGCCCATGTGGGTGGCTTTGGTCTGGCGGCGCTGGCGGGCGGTGGGCTCAATGTAATGACCCGAATGACGTGCAATCTTCCACAGCAGGTAATCGAGCCCCCCGTCGAAAGTCAGCGCCGCCTTGAAGAGGCGCAGCACCGACTTGATCTTGCCGTAGAACCGCCGCAGCGCCCAGGCCAGACTCGAAGAGCGGCGCCGCCAGGGTCCCGTGGTCCTGCGGTAATACCCCTCGCAAGCGGCACGCTCGAAACCCAAGTGCTCCGCCGCCAAGAGGCGCAGCATCGATTCGAACCAGGCGGCATTGTGCCGGAACAGCGCTGCCGCGTGTCCGGGGGGCTCGCTGCGCAGTTCACAGGCATAGGTCAGCCTGAGCCCTTCGTCGATCAGCTCCCTGGCGGTAAATTCCTCGGGCATCCGGGGCACAACGGTCGTGACAAACCGCCGGCTGGCTTGCGCCAGCGTCGCAATGACGCGGGCGCGACTTGCGGCGTCACGGCAATACAACAGCCCCGCAGGCTGCGCGAAACGCGCCCAGAAATAGGGATGGGGATCACGGCGCATCGCACGCTCGAAACGGCCCAGTGTCAGCAGGGCATACTTGGCCCGGACTTCGCCAACTCCGCTGCCGGCGCAGACCTGGTACACATTCGGCGACAGCAACCAGGCCAGGGCCGCATGCCAGTGGGGGCGCAGCGCACGGTAGCCGTCGAGAAGCACGTAGAAATCAAGCAGTGTGTCACGCTTGCCGCGCAAGTAGCTACCATATACCAGCACGGCCGAGATACCGTCGCGGTGGCGTTTTTCAATAAGCCGCAACAGCCGATCACGAGCCGGGTCGGATTGACGGCCGGCGTGCTCGACCATCCCGTCGACCAAGCGCTCGAGTGGGCCTTCAGCCCGCACCGGGGCTCCGCCACGAAACGGCCGCAACGATCGCGGCGCCGAAGCCCCTTACTCCTGTATTCAGGCGCCGCTGGGGGACGCAAGCGTCATTGAGTGCCGGGATGAAAATCAACATGCAATTCAGAACTCTTTCGGAACGCGGAACCGGTCGCGATGACGGGCGGGGCCGTCGGACCGCTGATTATAGCAGTCCCGGTTGCTGCCCAGGCACGCAGCCCGGGCGCCGGTCCCGCCCTCCGACGGACCCGCTGGCGACGGCCGCGTCAATGCCGCAGTTCCAGATACAGAAAGAGCACGGATGCCGCCAGCAGCAGCACGGCCGGCATCATGATCAGTAGTGCGGGGCTCAGCGTGAACAAACCGGCGAGATGCCCCCCCATTTGCTGCAGCAGGTAAAAACCGATGCCGACGCCGCCGCCGATAACGATCCGCGTGCCGGCCGAAATCGTGCGCAGCGAGCCCAGCAGCAGGGGCAGGGTCAGCAAGGCCATGGCCACGAGCGCAACCGGAATACTCAGCTGCTGCCACAGCACGACACGGTGCCGATGGTCGCTCAGACCGTTGGCCCGCCGTATTGTCACCAGCCGAAACAGTTCCCAGGGCGCCAGGGACTCCAGCGGCCGTACCAGGATCTCCGCCTGTTCACGGCTGAGCAGACCCGGCCACAGCAAGGCTTCGTGGCGCTCCTCGTGCAGCCCGTCACGACCCAGGCGCGTCACGGTAACCTGGTCCAGGCGCCATCGGTCAAGGCCGACCAGTGCCGCATACCGCGCCTGCACCAACTGCTCCACCCGCCCGGCTGAATCCAGCGTGTAGACCTCCAGGTCCGTCAGCCACTGGCCGTGCTGTACCTCGTTCACCCGTACGAATCGATTGTGACTGCGCGTCCAGAACTCCGGTCCGCCGTCACTGTCGACACCGGTCTCGCTCAGGGCTCGCGCACGGATTTTTCCGGCCTCGCTCTCCCCATACGGCACCAGCAGCGACTGCGCCGCGCCGACGCCGAGCGCGATCAGTAAACCCAGCAGCAGCACCGGCCGCCCGATGCGCCGCCTGGAAAGGCCGATCGTGCGCATGACAATCAATTCCTGGTGGTTGGCCATTGCGCCCAGGCCCAGCAATCCGCCCAGCAGCGTGGTCACGGGCATCAGGTCGACAATCCGCCGCGGCGCCGTGTAAAACACCACGCGCAATGCATCGAAAGTCGTGAACGCACCCTGGCCGACATCCTCCAGTTCCTCCGCCAGCGCCATAAAACTGAACAGCGCCAGCAGCAGCAACAGCACCGGCGCTATCCCCAGCAGAAACTGTCGCATGATGTAGCGATCGAGCATGATCATCATCAGCGCCGCCCGATCCGGTAGCCACGCCGCCTCAGCCAGTCACGCCAGGGAATGTACAGGGGCAGAAGAAACGCGAACAGCAGGCCGGGCACCCACCAGATCGTGCGTGCGCTGCCCTGCTCGACCCAGCTGCGGCTGACGTCGAGCAGCGTAAAGTACACGGCGTAAATCACCAGCGCCACGATGATGCGCGCGAAGCGGCCCTGCCGGGGTTGACTGCGGCTCAGGGGTATCGCCAGCAACGCCAGCAACAGGGCCGATAGCGGTGTGGAAAGGCGCCATTGCAGCTCGGCACGGTCGGGACCCAGGCTCGATGCCTTGAGACTGATGTTGGAAGCCGCCTTGGTACGATGACCGACCGGCTCCGGCTGCGCCACCGCCAACCACAGCGCGAACGAACCGAACTCACCGACCAGATCAGGCGCTTGCGCAACCCGTTTGAATACACGCGCATCGAACAGAGTCAGGCGATGGTGACCCGGCCGGGCATGATAATCCAGACTGCCATTGACCGCGGTCATGACCGTAATGTCTTCACCCACGCGGCGACGGATGAAAATACCATTAACGCCGCGCTCGTCGGGCTCGATGTGGTCGATGAAAACCATGCGGCCGGAATCCTCGAAGCGGTAAAATCGCGCCGGTCGAATCCGGTCCACTTCCGAGGCGGCTTCGGCCGCTGCGCGTAGCTCGTAAGTGGCTGTGTACGCCCATGGCCGGCCCAACAGGGACAACAGAGCTGTAAAAGCGGCCAGCAGCAACGCCAGCAGCATGACCGGACGCATCAGCCGCCGCTCGCTGATACCGCTGCTGCGCAAGGCGTAGATTTCCGAATCGCTGTAAAGTCGGCCCATGCCGGCCATGATGCCGAGGTAGAGACTCAGGGGCAGCAGCACCTCCATCGAAATAAACGCCCGCAGAGCCGTCAACTGCACCACCTCGCCGGCGCGCAACAAGCCAGCGTTGGCGTCGACCAGGAAGTGAGTCAGGCTGTAAGTCGTGAAAATCACGATCAGCACCAGCGCCGCGCCCAGAAATGGAATGCCGACTTCCCGCACCATGTAGCGGTCGACGATCATGCTCGCATCATCGCAGCTGTTTCGTCCCGGACTTGCTATGATCTGGCTTCATATCACCTGCAGGAATGAGTCAACCCATTGCGAAGCATGCGCAATTCAATCGCCCAGCACAACCCGGCCGGCATCAGGGCAAATTTGTTCTACCAGAAGTGCCGTCATTCCCGCGCAGGCGGGAATCCAGGAATTTCAATCCAATC
>JAVVFH010000320.1:0-3641 GCA_032250585.1 Lysobacterales bacterium | reverse complement strand
TGCTCGGCATCGCCGACGAAGCGCTGCAATACACCTGGATCACGATCAGCTACAGCAATTACCTGGACTTCAACGACTTCGTGCTCAACCTGATCGGCGGCTGCATGGGTCTGCTGCTTTACTACAGCGTTCCGAACCAGCACGCTGTACAACCGTCACGGCGAGACCTCCGCTGCGGTCTGATCGGGTTTCTGACATTGGGGCTTGCCTTGCTGATCCTGATCGCGGCTATCCACGCCGCCGATCCCACACGTCCGCTGGCCTTCATCGAGCGCAAGACGAGCTACGGCACCTGGATTCGGGGCCCGCACAGCGGCTGGTACTACGTCCTGCCCCCGGCCACGGGCGCCATCCTTCTCGCCGGCCTCGGCGCGCTGGCTACGGCTGCGCCGATGGCACTGCGAATCTGCCGCAGAGATTGGCCCAAAAAGCTGTAACCTGTTTCCGGACTTCACAAATGGTGATTCCAACAGCACCCCGATTTGGCCACAAAGCCCGTGTCGATAGGCCTTTCAGAGGGTTTGGGCGGAAATTTACGCAACTGATGTGTGGAAAGCATGGACTCCTATCTGACCAAAGAGCTTACTGATTCCAAAAGTAATGGTTACCTTCACTACCACGCGCCACGCTACCAGCGCCTGCTGGAACTTCTGCACCGCCACCACAAACCGGAGGCGACGCTTCTCGACATTGGCCGCACACGATTTACCACCATTGCTTCACGTTCGCTGAGCACCTGCATCGACAATCTTGGCTTCGAACCCGACGGCAAGACCTCGACCGGCTTCAACTACCAGTTCGATCTCAACGACGCTGCCGATGAATCCGGATGGCGCCGCGACCTGCCGCAATACGACATCGTGCTGTTCTGCGAAGTCATCGAACACCTGTACACCTCACCCAGCCAGGTGCTGCGCTTCATTCGCACGCTGCTCAAGCCCGGCGGCATCATGATCCTGCAGACCCCCAACGCCGTGGTGCTGCACAAGCGCATTGTGATGCTGCTGGGACGCAACCCCTATGCGCTGATCTCGGAGAACACCCGCAACCCGGCACATTTCCGCGAGTACACGAGAAACGAACTGCGTGAGTATTTCCGCATCACCGGGTTCGATGTGCTGGAGCAGTCTGCCGAAGCCTATTTCGACTACCGCTACACCGATCACGCCCGCGGCAGCTCCCGACCGCACCGGGCGCTGGCACTGCTCAACTGGTTCTATCGCATCACCCCTGCCTCCCTGCGCCCGGGCATGTGCTTCGTGCTGCAACGTCCCGCGACAACCGACTGAACCGCCCGCCGGCCACAGGACCCCTGGATTCCGGGGCAAAAAAGCCTGTGCCCGCAAGCCTGCCCTCGAATGCCTGAATCGAGGGATCGGGTACCCGGAATGGCGTAGAGAGCTTGTCATCCTGACCACCCTGCACCGTCATCCTGAACTAGATTCAGGATCCAGTAAACAAACCCTCCGGCGCAGCCGGACACAACACCCGCCATTCCTGGCCTGGCCCGACCCCCGATCAGACCAGCGACTCGAAATACGCTCGCGTCTCGCGTGCCTCGCGCTTGTGGTCGAATTCACGCGCGGTCGCAAGGCCCCCTTCCACCAGCCTCTCTCGCAGTTCGCGATCGTCCAGAAGGCGCGTCACCGCCGCGGCGAACTTTGCAGTGGCCCCTGGCGCCACGAGCAGCGCATTCCCGCCATCGACCGCATATTCGTTCACACCCCCGGCATTCGAAAGCACACACGCCGCGCCGCAGGCCATGGCCTCCAGACCACAGCGCCCGAATCCCTGAAAATCGGACGTGTCGATGAATAAATCCGCCCTCGAATACATCTCCGCCATCCGGTCCATATCCTGGATCACACCCATGTCCCTGAATTCAAAGGGAATGTCCTGATCGGCTAGGTCGCGCGAGCCGAACAGGATGATTTCACTTTCCGGATACTTCTGCCGGATGATGGAAAGTGCTTCCACCAGCACAGGAAAACCACGGTAGGCAGTGCCCGGTCGCGCCATCGCCATGATCGTCGGTCTGGTGCGTTCCACATCGCGCCGGTAGAACCGCCCCAGGTCCATCCCGAGCCGGATCTTGTGGCTGTCGAACCCGTCCTCGGCAAGTTTCCCCTGCAACCAATCCGATTTGACAATCCGATTGGGCAACAGACCAAAGGTTTCTCGCACACGCTGCCTGGCCTCAGGCTGCGATTCGGGAAAAAACCACGGCTCGTAGTCCTGCAGAAAATAGGCACCGTGGGCGGCGCGGCCCCGATCGACCAGATCCGCCACCCAGGGCGCCGTTTTCCACAGCGTCGCCACGGCAATATCCGTTTCGGGGAAATTCTCCAGCAGCTCCCTGCGCGAGCGAAACACGATCGGCCGGGTATAAAGCCGCGTCCAGTCGTGAATCAGCGGATCCTCGAACAGCGTGACGATGCGCGCCTCCACACCCTGCAGGATCAGTTCGTTGACGAGCTGGATCACCGACAACACGCCGCCGGCGATGACCATGTCGCTCAGCACGTAGGTCACGCTCAGGCGATCCCGACGACTCACGCGGCGGACCGCATCGGGACGAGCCACCGGCTGGCGACTTCTCAGCGTTCGCACCAGCCCGCGCACCGACTGCTCGACTACGCCGGCATAATCGCATCGGGCTTTCGCCGCCAGCATCGCACGCGCGGTCTGCCACACCATCGGTTTCGGGTTCCAGCGCTCGGGCAGCGCAAACTCGCCCCGCACCGGCCCCAGCGGATCGGCGCGCCGGAATTGCCGGAACTGGCGCCGGTATTCGCGCTTCCAGCGCTTGTCGAAAATCTGCCGGTTGGCCGTGTAGCGCGCATCACGATCTGCGAACGAGACGCCACCACGGTGATACACGTACACGTTTTCAGCCACCACCGTGCGCCACCCGGCGCGCACCAGGCGCATGCACAAGTCCGACTCCTCGCAGTAACCACGCCCGTAGACCTCGTCGAACAACCCAACTTCGTCGAGCGCGCGTCTGCGCAATAACATGCAGAACCCCACCCCGGTGACGACATCCCGGCAACGCACCGGGCGCGCCGCCAGCCGTTCGTCCATACCCAGGAAATTCGCCCCCGGCACCATCGGCAGCGCGATCTGTGCAGCTCTATTGGTCAGCGGGTTGACCGAGGCAATCGACGTGTCGGTCCCCAGGCACGCCAGCAGGCGATCCAGCCAGCCGGGCGTGACCACCACATCGCTGTTGAGCAGCACCACCGCATCGGTCTCGCTCGCCGCGATGGCGCGGTTGCACGACCTCAGAAATCCGAGATTGGTCTCGTTGCGCAGCACATCCACGTGGGCATGGCGCCCGGCAACCCGGTCCAGGCACGCACCCGTCGTGCGATCGCTGGCATCGTCAACCACCAACAGTCGGTGACGGTCGAGGTCGGTCCACCGAAACAACGCTTCCAGGCCGTCAATGACGTAGCTCAGGCCATTGAATACGGGCAGGATGACGGTACAGACAGGGCTGTCGGGCGCGGGCACACTCATGATTCCGACCGATTCTACCCGCATACCGCGCTTGCTGATTCAGCACGATGCCGCCCCCGGCCCAATGGCCCGGGGCTCGAGCCGGCACCACGCAATCAGGCATTTCGCCGCGTCGAAAC
>JAVVFH010000031.1:0-21899 GCA_032250585.1 Lysobacterales bacterium | reverse complement strand
TCCGGGAATTCCCGCTGCTCGCTTCCCATGCGGGTGTCGACGACTACGCCGACCGGCTCGGCCGGGTCAGCGAAGCCGACCAGGCCCGCCGCCATGCCTACTGGAAAGCCATCCGCGCGGAACTGGAGGCGCTGTCCTGCGAATCACTGGCGCGCGAGGAATGTATCGACTACCGCATTTTTCGTCGCCAGATCGAAAATTACCTGGCGGCCTACGAAACCCGCGCCTACCTGCTGCCCTTCAACAGCGACTGGGGCTTTTTCATGGAATGGGCCCGGCTGCCGGACGACACGGATTTCGACACCGTGGCGGATTACCGGAACTACCTGAGCCGCCTGCAGGAGCTGCCGGAGGTCATGGACGAGTACATCGGTTTGATGCGACACGGCCTCGAACTGGGTTTCACGCAACCGCGTGTGGTGCTCGAGGGCCGTGATGAACCGATCAGGGCGCAGTTGGGCGAGCGCGCGCAGCAGAGCCCCTTTTACCGGCCGTTCGCCGAGCTGTCCGAGGCGGAGGTCGGTAGCGAGAAGTCGGCCCTGTTGGCGACGGCGAAAAAGGTGATTGAAGGCAACGTGATTCCCGCCTACCAGCGCCTCTCCGACTTTTATCACCAGGAGTACCTGCCGGGGGCCCGCGAGAGCCTCGGCGCCAGCGAGTTGCCGGGCGGCGCACGCTTTTACCAGGCGCAGATCCAGCGGTATGCAACCGTGGACATGACGCCCCGGCAGATTCACGACATCGGCCGCGAGCAGGTGGCAGACATCCGTGCCGAGATGGACGGGATTATCGGGGCGGTCGGTTTCGAGGGCGATTTCAACGCCTTCCTGGCGTTCCTGCGCGGCGATTCCCGCTTCTATGCGAAAACGCCGAAGGAACTGCTCGCACACGCCTCCTATTACGCCAAGAAAATCGACGGACGGCTGCCGCAGCTGTTTGGTCACCTGCCGCGCCAGCCTTACGGCGTCGCGCCCGTGCCGGAGGACATCGCACCCTTCTACACCGCCGGGCGTTACGTGCCCGCGCCGCTGGAGGCGAAACGCGGCGGTTATTACTGGGTCAACACCCACGATCTCGAAAGCCGGCCGCTGTACGCGATACCCGCTCTGACGCTGCATGAGGCGGCGCCGGGTCACCACCTGCAGAGCGCGCTGGCGCAGGAGCAGGAAAGCCGCCCGCCGTTCCGGCGCTACGATTACATTTCCGCCTATGGCGAAGGCTGGGCTCTGTACGCGGAAAAACTGGGCGTGGAGATGGACATTTACGAAAGCCCGTATGAGCATTTCGGCCGCCTGACCTACGAGATGTGGCGTGCCTGCCGACTGGTGATCGATACCGGTGTGCATGCGATGGGCTGGACCCGCGAGCAGGCGCAGGAGTACCTCGCATCCAACACGGCGCTGTCGTTGCACGAAGTCACCACCGAGGTGGACCGCTACATTTCCTGGCCCGGCCAGGCGCTCAGTTACAAGCTGGGCGAGTACGTTATCTCGGAGCAGCGCCGGCGCGCGGAGCAGGAACTGGGTGAAGATTTCGACCTCCGTGCCTTCCACGATTTTCTGTTGTCGCTGGGCTCGGTTCCGCTGGACCTGCTGCAGGATGAAACGGCCCGGTGGATCGCCGCTGGCGCATTCGCGGCGCAGCAGCGATAATCCGCAAACGCCGGAAAGAAGCTGCATGCAACGCCTATTCGTCAAAGCGGAGCGGTTTTTTGCATTTCTATCGTAAAATCAGAGGGTCGAAGACACCGTGACCATCGAAAAGAACAAGGTCGTCTCACTGCATTACACGCTGAGTGATGCGGCCGGCGAGGAACTGGAATCGTCACGGGAGCGCGAACCGATGACTTACCTGCATGGTGCATCGAACATCATTCCCGGTCTCGAAACGGCGCTGGAAGGAAGAGCGGCGGGTGAGCGTTTCGAGGTGACCGTGCCGCCCGAAGAGGCCTATGGTGAGCGCGACGAAACGAACGTTCAGCGCATCCCGTCGAAGCACTTGAAGCACGCCGGGCGCCTGGCTCCCGGACGAGTGGTTCAAATCCAGACCCGCAACGGGCCGCCGATGCAGGTCACGGTGGTGAAAGTGGGGCGCTTTAACGTGGACGTGGACGCGAATCACCCGCTGGCGGGCCAGGCTTTGACCTTTGACCTGGAAATCACCGAGGTCCGGGATGCGACGCCGGAGGAAATTGCCCACGGCCACGCACATGGGCCGGGTGGAGTGGATCACGCCTGAGCCTGCGATTGCAGGCACGATTAAAAATCAGCCCGACAGTGTATACACTGTCGGGCCCGGGGTTCAGTCGGAGTTTTTTCTTGCAATGGACAGCAGTTCGTCCATGTCCAGTATGCGGACCTGTTTTCGGTCGACCTTCACGACGCCCGCTTTTTGCAGGCGCGCGAGCACCCGGCTGACGGTCTCGGTGGCCAGCCGCAAATAACTCGCGATATCGCGTCGTGACATGGCCAGGATGAATTCCTTGTCCGAGTAGCCGCGACGGGAAAAACGTTCCGACAGAGACACCAGGAACATCGCAATGCGTTCGTCGGCGCTGAGGTCGCCCGCAATCGTTTCGAGTTCGCTGATCCTGCCGCTCATGATACGGAACAGTTCGGCCTGCAGTTCGGGCATATGCCGGGCCATGCCGGTTACCGAATCGAAGGTCAGGCCGCAGACGGCGCTGGTGTCCAGCGCGATCACGTTTGCAACGTGCTTGCAGGAATGGATGGCGTCCAGGCCGATAATTTCGCCCGGCAGATGAAACCCCAGGACTTGCTCCTGGCCTTCGTGATCGATGACGTAACTCTTGAAGCACCCTGTTCGAACCGAAGCGACCGACCGAAATTCATCGCCGGACCGGAATAGATGTTCCCCGGGCTGGATGGGACGCGAGCGGTGGACGATCTGTTCGAAGCGCTCGGTCTCTTCCGGAGACAGGCCGCGAGGCAGGCAAAGCTCGCCCAGACCGCATCGACTGCAAGCCACCTGGGACCGCGACGGTTCGCGTCGATAATCCCGGATATTGGCTACTCTCAGGGAACTGCTCATGATGGAACTCTCCAGAATGACGCCTTTTGAATGAATTATATGACGTGCATCACCGGGTTACATGCGTAAAAGTACCTATTTACACATCAATCCGGAGACTGGGTCGGCTGATCTGGAGTTTAGTCCCTGTGAGCCTAAATTACACGTGAATACCTCGGTTTGCTTTCGGGCGTGTCCAGGTATTCGTCGAAAATCATCGCCATCGGACGCAGCAGCAGCCGACCTTCCGGCGTTGCGGTGAAGCCATCGTCCGCCATCCGTATCAGGCCGTCCTGCTCCAGTTGCCCCAGGTTCGACAGCTCCAATGCGAAATGCTCTTCGAAATCGATGGCGTAATTCGCCTCGAACTGCCTGTAAGTCACTTGGCCATGGCACATGATGGCCTCGATGATGTCGCGACGCAGGCGGTCTTCGGTGGTCACGTTGATGCCGCGCCAGATGGGCAGGTTCCCGCCGGCGACGGACTCCTCCCAGGCGGGGATGTCTTTGAAGTTCTGGGCGTAGCAATCGCCGACGCGGCCGATGGCGCTGACGCCCATTCCAACCATGTCGCATTCGCGGCGTGTGGAATAGCCCTGGAAATTACGCTGCAAGTGGCCTTCCCGCTGGGCGATCGTCAGTTCGTCGTCCGGCAGCGCGAAGTGATCCATGCCGATGTACACGTAACCGGCCGTTGTCAGCTTGTCGATCGTCAACTCCATCAGTTCGAGCTTGGTCTGCGGCGAGGGGATGTCATTGGCGTCGATCAGGCGCTGGGCGCGGAACAGCTGCGGTAAATGGGCGTAATTGTAAACGGCCAGGCGGTCCGGCCGTGCGCCCACAACGGTGTCGATGGTCTTGCTGAAGCTGTCAACGGTTTGTAGCGGGAGTCCGTAAATCAAGTCGATTGAAACGGAGTTGAACCCCAGCTTGCGTGAGCCGTCGATCATCTGCAACGTCGCCTCGGTATCCTGAATGCGGTTGACGGCTTTTTGCACTCTGGCATCGATGTCCTGCACACCGAGACTGATGCGGTTGAAACCGGTTTCCGCGAGCTGGGCCAATCGCTTCATGCCAACGGTCCGCGGATCGACTTCCACGGAAAACTCGCGGTCATCGGCATCGCTGAGCGAAAAATGCCTGCGCAGGACGGTCATCAGCGCCTTCAGTTGTTCGTCGCTGTGGTAGGTGGGTGTGCCACCGCCCAGGTGCAGCTGGATGACCTTGCGATCGTGATCGAATAATTTTCCCTGCATCTCTATCTCGCGATGCAGCAGGTCCAGGTACTGCGTGGCCTGGTGTTCGTGGCGGGTTACTTTTTTCATGCATCCGCAGTAGTAGCAAAGCGACCTGCAAAACGGCAGATGCAGGTAAACCGAAAGCGGCCTGGGAATCAGCTCGTTGTTGCTGTGTTCGGTATATCGCGTGTACACGGTCGCATCGAAACCTTCAGTGAATTGCACCGCGGTCGGATAGGATGTGTAGCGCGGGCCCGCGATGTCGTAGCGCTTGATCAGTTCCGTGTCGAATTTGACGCTTTGTTCCATCTGTGGTCTCTCGCTGAAAGTTCGACGTTTTCGGGAAATTACCTTTGAGAAGACTAAACGATGCCTTTGAGCCCAAAATTGATCAGAGTCAAAGGCAAAGCTATTGTTTTCCTTCAAAACGTAAATAATTCATGAAATCGAAGCATTTTATGATTGATCCGGGCTCCGGGGCCCCGAGTTGATGCAGGTCAATTACGTCATGTCGTGACACTCATAGACTATACCCATCGACACGCTACAGTTTGGTTGTTGTCGATGAATCACGATTGTGTGAAGACTCTCCAAGTCTCAAGAAATTCGGCCAGACAACCCGTCTGGCCTTTTTTTGTGCGCGTGCCGGGCAGCGGGTGCGGCCGCCGTCGGCTGTTTTTTCAGCGCGGCCCGCTGTAAACGCAACCGGCGTTGCAGGTTTCCTGCACCACGATTTTGGCGAGCCCGGGCAGGCCAGGCAGCAAGCGCTGCCAAATCCAGCGGGCGAGATTCTCACTGGTCGGATTTTCGAGCCCTTCCACGTCGTTGAGGCAGTGGTGATCGAGTTGCTCGAACAGGGGCTGGAAAGCCGCCTTCAGATCGGCAAAGTCCATGACCCAACCGGTCTGCGCGCCGACCGCACCGCTGACATGTACCTCGATCCGAAAGGAATGCCCATGCATGCGGGCGCACTTGTGCCCGTCCGGGACGTTCGGGAGGCGGTGGGCGGCTTCGATCTGAAAAACGCGGAAGACATTCATGCGCGGATTGTGCCGCCCGCGGAATGCCCGTGCAAGCGGCAGCGGAATCCGGGCCATTCAACAGGCCCCGATTCTTGAAACCGGTGTTCGGGATGGCTGTCAGCCCATCCCGGATTTGAAGCCGATACGGGCGTGCGAGCCGTCGCAAAAAGGTTTGCTCGCCGAATGCCCGCAGCGGCACAGCGAGCCGCGCATTTTTACGCACTCCTGGCCGAACTGGTTGTGCAGGCGCAGCCGGCCGCGAAACGTTACCGGGCCGTCCTTGATGCATGAGAGCGTAATCTTGCTCGGTCGCTGGGAGGCGGCGATCTCCGACACCTCCGAAAGCCGGCCGGCGTTAAGAAATTCCGCCTCCAGGTGCTGTTCGTCGCAGGTCGGTTTCGCAGCGGAATGGCCACAACGGCAGAGCGTCAAATGGTTGGCGTACTGGACGCTGCCGTCTTCGTGCACCAGGGTGATGTTGCCGGTGATCTGCAACGGGCCTCCATTGCTGATCAGTGCCTCGTTGGGCACCTCCAGCATGCGCGGTGCGCCCTGACTTTTCTGGCGCTCCTTGAACCATCGGTCCAGAGCTTTGGCCGATGTGGAGGCCCTGTTCCCGGTTCCGGCGCTGGAATCCACCTGCTCAGGCGAATTGTCCATAAACGCGACGAACGCTTCACCTCGTTTGCGGCCGACAGGCAGGGAGTCGTCCTCGACTCGCTTCGCGGCGGTTGCCGCCCTCTTGGTAGGGTCGTCCATAATAAGTTCCTCCAGGAAATCCTTTTCCCATTTATACTTTAGCACTCCCTTTCAGACAGTGCGAGAGTTACGGTGCAAAAAACAGTCAGTCTACAGATACTGGCACTCTGTGTTCTTTTCAGTGCTTCAACATCCGCCGCGCCGCCCGAAGCCCCCGAAAGAATTCGTGGCGAAGGCCCGTTCGAGCGCCTCGTGCTGCGCGGCGTGACCGTGATCAACGGCGAGGGTGCCCCGCCCTTCGGTCCGGTCGACGTGGTCATCGAGTCGAACCGCATCGTCGCCGTGGAGTCTGCCGGCTTCCCCGGGCTGCCGCCCACTGAAACCGCCCGCCCACCGCTCCGGGAGGGCGATCGGGTGCTGGAACTGGATGGGCATTACCTGCTGCCGGGTTTCATCGACCTGCACGCGCATTTCGGCGGCGATGCGCAGGGCGTGCCCGCCGAATATGCAGCCAAGCTCTGGCTGGCGCACGGCATCACGACCATTCGGGAGCCGGGCAGTGGCAATGGCCTGGGCTGGGTTAAGAGCCATCAGCGCCGCAGCCAGCGGAACGAGATCACCGCGCCGCGCATTGTGCCTTATGCCGTTTTCGGCTCCGGCGCGGACGAGCCCATCGGCACGCCGGCCAAGGCCCGTGCCTGGGTGCGGGAAATCGCTGCACAGGGTGCCAGCGGCATCAAGTTTTTCGGAGCGCCGCCGGAAATCATGCGGGCCGCGCTGGACGAGGCAAAAAAACAGGGTCTGGGCACGGCAATGCACCACGCGCAACTCGAGGTCGTGCACTGGAACGCACTGGACTCGGCCCGCGCGGGCCTGACCACCATGGAGCACTGGTATGGACTGCCGGAGGCGCTGTTCGAGGACCGCGTCATCCAGGGCTATCCGCTGGATTACAACTACAGCGACGAGCAGCACCGTTTTGGCGCGGCCGGCCGGCTCTGGAAGCAGGCCGCGGCGCCGGGTTCGAAGAAATGGAACACGGTGCGCGACGAACTGATCGCGCTGGATTTCACGCTCAACCCCACGCTGACCATCTACGAGGCGAGCCGTGACCTGATGCGCGAAATGAACGCCGACTGGCAGCAGGACTACGCGCACCCGGCGCTGTGGGAATTTTTCCAGCCGTCGCGCGCCGCGCACGGTTCCTACTGGTTCGACTGGACCACGGCAGACGAAATCGCCTGGAAGGAAAATTTCCGCCTCTGGATGCAGTTCCTGAACGACTACAAGAACCACGGCGGGCGGGTGACCCTGGGTTCCGACGCCGGTTACATCTGGAAACTGTACGGTTTCGGCTATATACGCGAGATGGAACTGCTGCAGGAGGCGGGCTTCCATCCGCTGGAAGTGATCCGGGCCGCCACGATCCACGGCGCCGAGGTATTGGGCATGGCGGCCGAGATCGGATCGGTGCGGCCCGGCAAACTGGCCGATCTGGTAATTACCGGGCACAACCCGCTGCAAAACTTCAAGACGCTCTATGGGACCGGCCATTTCCGCCTGGACGACGACAACCGGCCGGTCCGTGCCGGCGGTGTGCGCTACACGATCAAGGACGGCGTGCTGTACGACGCCCGCGAACTGCTTGCCGATGTGCGCGCGATGGTCAGCGGCGCGCGAGAAAAAGTGGGCCCCGGCCCGGGTCCGGATAGGCTGCCTTACATCCCGGATCCGATGCCCTGAGGCCGCGGGCGCAAGCAGACTTGCGGATCAGGAGGTGCTGAAAATCAGTTTGGGGCGGTTGTACAGGGTTGCGGCGATAACGGCCAGAATCAACCCGATGAGCAGTGTGCTGGCGAACGAGGCCCCGTACCAGGCGAGCGGCACGGACTCGCCGCGGATCACTTCGCCGATCAGAATGTTCTGGGAGAACAGCGGCACCGCGGTCATCCACGCTTCGGCCTTGACCGGATTGGCCATGAAAATCAGGCTCGGAATCATCGGGATCAGGATCACCAGGCCCATATAGCTCTGCGCTTCGCGATAGCTTTTCGCGAAAGAGGCCAGCAGCGTCAGCATGGCGGCGGCCAGGATGGCGACGGGCGAGATGATCAGCAGGATTTTCAGCAGCGTTTCCAGGCCCAGTGTCAGGTCCATGCCGAACGCCCCGACCGGCATGTAGGGCAGCACGATCCGAAACGAGACCAGGGTCAGGGCCAGCGAGGCCATCGCGAACACTGTCGTGGTGATCATTTTTCCGGTCATGATCTGCCAGCGCGGCACCGGGTTGATCAGCAGCGGCTCCAGTGACTTGCGTTCCTTTTCACCTGCCGTAGTGTCCATGGCCAGGTGCGTGGCGCCGGTGAAAGCCGTGATCATCAGTACGTAAGGCAGGAAGATGACGGCCAGGATGGCGCGGCTTTTGGGGGTCGACAGGTCGACGTCCTTGATCATCACCGGGGAAGCCAGTTGCGGCGAGACGCCGCGCAGCTGCAGCCTGAGCGCACCGATCTGCTGCCCGTAGCCCAGCAGCAGTTGCTTCACGCGCCGGATGGGCGCGTTGGATTCCTGCCGGGACGGGTCTGAGATGACCTCCACAGGCGCCGGCAGGCCCTGTTCCCACTGGGCCGGAAATTCCGGCAGGATGCGAATGACGACGGGCACTTCCTGGCTCCGCACCATCTCCTCCGGGTCTTCCGGTTCCGGCAGGATGACCGTGCCCTGCTGCTCGAGAAACCGGATCAGGCTGGGTGCGTACTCCGCGCCCACCACCGGCAGCTCCAGGGTCTTTTCGGCGCGCTCGCGCTCCGCGCTCTCGAGGAACCACATCATGCCGACGAACAGCAAAGGGAAGAGCAGAGGCCCCAGTAAAAGTGAGTTGAACAGTGCCCTGCGGTCGCGGATGTTCTCGCGCACTTCCTTGCGAAAAACGGTGATCAGGCCCCTCATGCCAGCAGCCCCTCTTCGGTGCCGATCAGCTTCACGAAGGCGTCTTCGAGTGAACTGCAGCCGGATCGGGCCAACAACTCGGCGGCGGTGCCGTCGGCGGCGACTTCGCCCCGGGCGATGATCACGATGCGGTCACACAATGCCGCCACTTCCTGCATGATGTGCGTGGACAGCACCACCGAGTGGCCGCCCCGCTTCAGGCCGAGAATGTACTCGCGCAGGGCACGGGTGCTCATCACGTCCAGGCCATTGCTCGGTTCGTCCATCAGCACCGTCTGCGGTTCGTGCACCATCGCGCGCGCGATCGCCACTTTGACGCGCTGCCCCTGCGAGAAACCCTCTGTGCGGCGGTCGATGAATTCACTCATGTCCAGCCTCGCGACCAGGTCGTCGATGCGACGGTCGATGGCCGCCCGTTTCATGCCGTGCAGTTGGCCGTAATAGCTGATGTTTTCGCGCGCGGTAAGCCGTGAATACAGCCCGCGGCTGTCCGGCACGACGCCCAGCGTGCGCTTGATTTCCATCGCGTCGCGGGTCGGGTCGAGGCCGTCGATGCGAATTTCGCCCGCATCGGGGGGCAGCAGCGAATACAGCATCCGCAGCGTGGTTGTTTTACCGGCGCCGTTGGGGCCCAGCAGGCCGGTGATTTCGCCGTCGCGCGCTTCGAAGCTGATACCGTTGACCGCCTTCACCTCGCCGAAGGATTTGCGGAGGTTTTTGACCACGATCATGGTCTCGGCCCCGTCAGCGAGAGGAAATAGGGTGACGCCTCGAGCCGCGAGATGCACTCGGTATCCAGTTTCGCCCGACCGCCGGAAACGATGAACTCGGAAACGAGATCGCCCATGCAGCCGCGCGTCGTCACGATGTGTCCCTGGCCGGGCGCGACCAGGTGGGTGCTGTCGGAAAAATGCGCCGCAACCCGCTCCGCGTATTCGGGTGGCGTCACCGGATCGAGTTCGCCGGACAGCAGCAGCGTCGGGACGTCGGCAGCGACGGGTTCGTGGAAGCCCTCCGGCACCGGTCCGCGTGGCCATACCTCGCACTGGATGCGAGTGGCTTTCAGCATGATGTCGCCCATCAGGTAATCGGACGTTCCGCTCCCGTCGGGGAACAGCGGTGCGTCCTCGGAACAGATCACCGACAGCTCCATGCCTTGCGAAATGCTCTGCTGCAGACCGGTTGCGGTGATCATCATCTGACTGGCCAGCCGCTCGAAGTGCTGTTCGCTGGAGGCCTCGTGAATCAGCAGCGGCAGCATCGCCTGGCTGTCCGATGAATAGGTCAAAAAGCGCAGGGCCGAGGCCAGTACCTCGCGGTTGAAGGTCAGGGTATAAGGCTGGCCGGTGGTCGGGTGGTCGACCGTGACTTCCCTGGGGTTCTCGTCGAGCGCACGAATCAGGCCATCCAGTTGGCCGGCCGAGTCCGGAAATTCCTGGCGGCAGCGAGCATCCTGTTCGCAGCCGTTCAGTACGCGGTAAATGGCCTGATCGAGCTTTTCGGCGTGCTCCGTGCCGAGTGCCAGCGTCTGGGGCACCACGCCGTCCAGCACCAGGGTCCGGACGCGGTCCGGGAACAACCGCAGGTAGACCTGGGCGGCACGGGTGCCGTAGGAGCCACCGAACAGGTTGACCTGTTCGTAGCCCAGCGCTTCGCGCGCCGCGTCGATGTCGTGCATCGCGATGGTCGTGGTGTAGTAACGGACGTCGGCATCCAGGGACTCCAGGCATTCACGAGTGGAATCGTCCAATCGATCCCATTCCATGTTCAGGATTTCTTCGAGTTCCATTTCCGGGCACCTGAGCGCGTTCGACTTGCCGGTGCCGCGCTGATCGACCAGCAAAATATCCCTGCTTTCATTGACTTTGCTGAGCGCGGCGGCCAGCAGCGGCCAGGCTTCGCTGGCGGCCTGCCCCGGGCCGCCAGCGAAAAAGACCAGCGGGTCCGGCTCGGTGACCCGGCCGCGAGCGGGCACTCGGGCCACGTGGATCTTGATCCGGCGCCCAGCGGGCTCAGCCGGATTTTCGGCGCGTTCCAGCCAGCCACATTGCGCGACGGTGGACAGCGGGGTGCCGGGCACCACCAGTTCGCAGGTTTCGAGTTCAATTTCCTGCTGCGCCTGCAGCGGGGCCAGGAACAACAGACCGGCCGCGGCCGCCAGGCCGGCGCATCGTCTGATACACAGATTTTCGGGTTTGAAATGCTTCGGCTTCATTGTCTTGCCAGGCGGCGAGCAGCAAAGATAGGTGTTATTGCGAGCACTGTCCATAGGTGGCGGGTCATTGAATTCGCCGGCGCGGCCCACCACCTGTTGGGGAACGAAGCGTTTCGCTCCCCGTTTTTACTACCGCTGGCGCACTGCGCGGCGCTGCTCGGATAGAATGGAAAATCAACCGCGAAGGAAACCCCGCATGTACGCACTGGAAGTCGACCTGCTCAGGAAAACCTACAGGAACGGCGTGGAAGCCCTGAAGGGCATTTCCCTGACGGTCGAAGAAGGTGATTTCTTTGCCCTGCTCGGCCCGAACGGGGCCGGCAAGTCGACTCTCATCGGCATCATCTCGTCGCTGATTAACGCCACCAGCGGTGAGACGCGCGTGTTCGGCATCAGTGTCCAGAAGCAGCGCTCGAAGGCGATGCGTTGCATCGGCCTCGTGCCTCAGGAAATCAATTTCAACCAGTTCGAGAAGCCCCTCGAGATCATCGTCAACCAGGCCGGCTTTTACGGCATACCCCGCCATGTCGCGCTGGAGCGGGCCGAGAAATATCTGAAGCAACTCAATCTCTGGGACAAGGCCTTTGGCATGTCACGCAATCTTTCCGGCGGCATGAAACGCCGGCTGATGATCGCGCGCGCCATGGTCAACGAGCCGCGTCTGCTTATCCTGGACGAGCCGACCGCGGGCGTGGACATCGAGATCCGGCGCTCGATGTGGGAATTCATTCGCGGCATCAACGACCGGGGCACCACCGTGATATTGACCACGCACTATCTCGAGGAGGCCGAAAACCTGTGCCGCAACATCGCGATCATCGATCACGGGCAGATCATCAAGGACACGAATATGAAATCCCTGCTGGCGACGCTGGAGGTGGAAACCTTCGTGCTGGATCTGCGCGACGCCCTGGAGTATTGCCCGGTGGTGGAGGGTGTCGACATCGTGATGCGCGACGAGCGGACGCTGGAGGCCTCGCTGCCGAAAAATAAATCCATAAACCGATTGTTCGCCGACCTGGAGCGCCAGGGGGTGCACGTGCTGAGCCTGCGCAACAAGGCGAACCGGTTGGAAGAACTGTTCATGCGACTGGTCGAGAAAGGCCAGCAGGGCATCGAGGCGGCGGCATGAGCGGCAAGCTCTTCTGGGTCGGTTACCGGACCATCGTACGCCGGGAGATCATGCGAATTTTACGCATCTGGGGCCAGACCATCGTTCCGCCTGCGATTACGATGACGCTGTACTTCATTATTTTCGGTGAGCTGATCGGCCGCCGGATTGGCGAGATGGGTGGTTTCAGCTACATGCAGTTCATCGTGCCGGGGCTGGTGATCATGTCGGTGATCACCAACTCCTACGGCAACATGGTATCGTCTTTCTTCGGCGCAAAATTCGGCAAGCACATCGAGGAGTTGCTGATTTCGCCGCTGCCGAACTGGGTCATCCTGCTGGGTTACGTGACGGGTGCGCTGCTGCGTGGCACCCTGGTCGGCGTCGTGGTCATGGCGGTTTCGCTGTTTTTCACCCGCATCGACGTCCAGCATCCGCTGGTCATGATTTCGGTGTTGCTGCTGACGGCTGTCGTCTTTTCGCTGGCCGGCATGGTCAACGCGATTTTCGCGCAGAAATTCGACGACATTGCGATCATTCCGACCTTCGTTCTCGCCCCGTTGACGTACCTGGGCGGAGTGTTCTACTCGATTTCGCTGCTGCCCGAGTTCTGGCAAAACGTGTCAGCGTTCAACCCGATACTGTACATGGTCAACGGCTTCCGCTATGGCATGCTGGGCGTGTCGGACGTCAGCCTGGTGCAGACTTACGCAATCATCGTCGTTGCCGGCGTCCTGCTGTTCGGCTGGTGCCTGTATTTGCTGAACCGGGGAACCGGGCTGAGAACCTGATGTCGGAGCGCTTGCAGTCGTTGTACTTCGTCCGGCCTCTTCCCGTTTCAGCCATTCATTAAATTCTGCGACCGGCGGCGTCCTGGTTTAGAATATTTTTCAGCAGATCCCGGAAACCCAGTTCAGGAACCATCAATGTCCCAGTCCCCACAAGCCGAAGGGCAAGAACACCCCCCCATCAACTGGAGCGTCAGCGCGGTGCTTGGCCTGACTTTCCTGGCCGCGATCACGGTCGTTCCCTGGTACGGTATCGAGCACGGCTACAACAGTTGGTCGTGGATTTTCTTCGGTGTTTTCGTCGTTCTCAACGGCATCGGAATCGGCAGCGGTTATCATCGTCTCTGGTCACACCGGACCTACGAAGCGCATCCGCTGCTCAAGTGGTTCCTGGCCGTGGTAGGCGGCATGGCTCTGCAGAACAGCATCATCGTGTGGTCTGCCCGGCACCGGATCCATCATCGCGAGGTGGACGATAACGACCAGGACCCGTATTCGATTGGCCGCGGCTTCTGGTTCGCGCATATCGGCTGGATGCTGAAAGACTATCCCAGCGGTAAAGTCGATTACAGCGTGGTTCGCGATCTCGAGAAGGATCCGATCGCGGCCTGGCAGCACCGCTGGTACTGGACGCTGGTCTGGACGACGAATCTCGCCCTGCCGGTTTTCCTGGGCTGGCTGACCGGCGACATCCTCGGTATGTTCCTGCTGGCCGGCATTTTGCGGTTGGTACTGAGCCATCATGTGACCTTCTTCATCAATTCACTGGCCCACATGTGGGGTACACAGCCTTATACCGATGAGAACTCCGCGCGGGATCAGCATTTTCTTGCCCTGATCACTTACGGCGAGGGTTATCACAATTACCACCACCTGTTTCAGAGCGACTACCGCTGTGGCGTCCGCTGGTGGCACCTCGACTTGAACAAATGGTTCATTTCCAGCTGTGCGGCGCTCGGATTGGCCTGGAACCGCAAACGCATTCCGCAGTTCAAGATTCTGCGGGCACGGCTGAATATGGAGTTCAAGGCCGCGCGCCAGAAATACGAGCAAGGCGGCGCGAACCCGACCTGGATGGAGCAGTTGGAGAAGGAATACGAACAGTTCGCCGATACCGTCAGACAGTGGCAACAGCTGCAGATGGAGCGCGTGCAGAGCGGCCGGCAGCGCCTGGCCGCACGGATCAACACGGAAACCGCCTCGCTGGCGGCCCGCTACCGCGAACTGGAAATCAGCCTGAAAATGCAACGCAAACGTGTGGCCATGCTCACCGCGCAGGTCATGTAGCCCGAACCTAACACCCATCGGACGTGGCTCACTTCCCGAGGTGAGTCGCTGCGCCGCGGTGATCAGAATTCCGGCAGAGCGAAGAAAGCGCGTGCATTGAGCGTGGTGCGTTCGGCCAGTGCTTCGGGGTGTTCGCCCCGGGCGGCGGCCAGGGTCCCGACAATCCAGGGCAGCCAGCAGGGTTCGTTGCGGTGGGTCTTCACCCGCGGGCGCAGGTTGCGGGGTTTGAGATAGGGGGCATCCGTTTCCACCATCAGGCGATCCCCCGGGATGTCCGCCAGAAAGTCCTTCATGTGCGTTCCGCGCCGTTCGTCACAGATCCAGCCAGTGATGCCGATATGGCAATCCAGGTCCAGGTAATCGTGGAGTTCGTCGCGGTTTCCGGTGAAACAATGCACCACCACGCGGCTGAGCCGGTCCCTGCTTTCGCGCAGTATCGCCAGGAAGTCGCCGTGCGCGTCGCGCATGTGCAGAAACAGCGGCAATCCCGTGTCGGCCCCGATCTGCAGTTGGCGCTGAAAGGTCTCGCGCTGAGCCTTTCGGGGTGAAAAGTCCCGAAAGTAGTCGAGGCCGGCTTCACCGACGGCCACCACCTCATGCTGCGCAGCCAATTCGCGTAGCGAACGCTCGGTGTCGTCGTCGAAACCGAGGGCGCGGTGCGGATGCACACCTGCCGTGGCGAACAAGGTCCCCGGGTGGCAGCGCGCGAGTTCCAGCGCCTGCCGGCTGCTTTTCTCGCTGGCGCCGGTGACGACCATTTGCATGACGCCCGCCGCGCGCGCGCGCTCGAGCACCTGTGCGCGGTCCGCATCGAAGGAATCGTGGGTCAGGTTGCAGCCGATGTCTATGAGTTCCATGCGTTCGCGCCGGTTGGGGACCGGTGCATTGTAACCAATCAGGGCCGGCTCCCGGTCCTGCTCCAGCATCCGGGGCGCCCGGTTCGGGCTGACTTGCACTCCTTTGCGGAGCGGTCAGAATAGCGGGAAGATGCACACAAGAGTGATTACAGCATGAGCAGACAGTGGAACGCCTATTGGCGCTTGATGCGTTTTGACCGGCCCATCGGCACACTGCTGCTGCTGTGGCCGACGTGGTGGGCCCTGCTGTTGGCCGGCGACGGCAGGCCCACTCTCAGGAATGTTTTGATTTTTACCGTGGGCGTGGTCTTGATGCGGGCGGCCGGTTGCGTGATGAACGATATTGCCGACCGCGATTTCGATCCCCATGTGGAACGCACCCGCAGTCGCCCTTTGGCCGCCGGTGAAGTGACTCTGCGCGAGGCGCTGGGGCTGTTCGCGACCCTGATGCTGCTGGCTTTCCTGCTGGTGCTGCTGACGAACCTGCTGACGGTCAAGCTGGCCTTCGTGGGGGCCGTCCTGGCGGCCTCCTACCCCTTTTTCAAACGCTTCACGCACCTGCCCCAGGTAGTGCTCGGCATTGCCTTCGGCTGGGGCATTCCGATGGCCTTCGCGGCGGAAACCCAGGCCGTGCCCTGGCCGGCGTGGTGGCTGCTGGCGGTAAACACCGTGTGGGCGGTCATATATGACACGCTTTACGCGATGGTCGACCGTGAGGACGACCTGGCGGTGGGCATCAAGTCCACGGCCATCCTGTTCGGCCGCCACGACATTGCGGTCACCGGCAGCCTGATGGTGCTGATGATCGTGCTGCTGGCATCGTTGGGCCTGTTGTTGGCGTTGAGCTGGCCCTGGTACGTGGGCCTGGTCGGCGCCGGGGGGCTCTTCGTTCGCCAGTTCTTTCGGGTACGCCAGCGCGATCGTGAAGCCTGTTTCAGGGCGTTTCTGAACAACAACTGGGTCGGTTTCGTGATCTTTCTGGGCCTGGCCGGACACTTTCTGCTCGGCGGCTCCCGACTTCTCGTCTG
Organism: Lysobacterales bacterium; assembly: GCA_032250585.1. Classification (GTDB taxonomy): domain Bacteria; phylum Pseudomonadota; class Gammaproteobacteria; order Xanthomonadales; family SZUA-36; genus JAVVFH01. The sequence continues at coordinate 5,675 of JAVVFH010000031.1, read as the reverse complement.
AGCCGCCGGGCGTGCTGCGCCCTTTCCGCCGGGTTCAGTGCGGCGCGCGCGCGGCCACCCATACGGAAATCTCGCTGGCGCCCGCCCGCCTGAGAAGTATTGCGGCTTCGCCCAGTGTCGCTCCGGTCGTGAGCACATCGTCCACCAGCGCCACGTGTTCAATGCCCTGCAGCGGGCTGACCTGAAAGGCGCCGCGGAGATTGCGTTTTCTGGCCGAGGCGTCCAGCCCGGACTGTGCAGGCGTGCGCCGAATGCGGCGTAAATGGCGGCTGCTGACCGGGATGTGCAAATCTCCGCCAATACGCCGCGCGATGACCTGCGCCTGGTTGAATACGCGTTTGAACTGGCGCGTAACGTGCAACGGCACCGGGACGATCAATTGCGGCCGGACAGAGGTGTTCCGGAGGGACCGAAGTAATTCCTCGGCCAATACCATGCCGCAGGGCAGGTTGCGATTGAACTTGAAACGGCAAATCAGCTGGCTGACCGGAAAGGCATACTCGAGGGCCGCCACGGCATGGTTCCAGGGTGGTGGTTTGACCAGGCAGGCGCCGCAAACACGGTCACCGATTCCGGGTAAGGGCAGGGCGCACTGCGCGCAGGCCTGGTGAATCCGCGGCAATTCAGAGCGGCAGGCCGCGCACAGATTCGCGTGCCCGCTGGCAAGCCCGCAGAGGATGCAGTGAGGGGGCAGCAAGGCATCCACCAGCTTTGCAGTCCACCGCACTGTGCGTGCATCGAAATGTGCATCGGGGCTTGTCATCGGCAAGTTGTAGGCGACTTCCGTTCGGCCCGGACGAGCATAGGCGGAACAGCTACCGCCGGACCTGCGAATTTTTCGTCGAAAGGCGTAGGAAAACCACCCCACCCCGCAGCACTGGTGCAATGCTCGGATAAACGGGCACAATAGACCCTTTCCAGGTCATGGATTGCTTATGGACGCTCCCTTGTCCGGTCAAAGTGCGCTCGGCGAATCCTTCGGCAAGCTCGCCGGTCGCTACGACCGTCACGCGGCACTGGCTCAGGAAATCGGCAAGCGTTTGCTGGACCGCATGGACTTCCTGCGCAGTCCGCCCGAGCGTATTGTCGATCTGGGCTGCGGCACCGGCAGCACCAGTGCCGCCCTGAAGAAGCGATTCCGCAAGTCGCAGGTGATTTCGTTCGATCTTTCGCCGGGGATGCTGCGGCAGGCACAGGATAAATCCACGCTGTTGCGCCCGCTGAAACCGGTCTGTGGAGACATGGGCGCATTGCCCTTTGCCACGCGGTCGGTCGATCTGATGTTTTCGAACCTTGCGAGTTTCTGGTACCCGGAACCGGAGCGTATGTTCGCCGAATTTCGGCGGGTTCTTCGTCCGCAGGGGATGCTGCTGTTCAGCACCCTCGGTCCGGATTCCCTGTCGGAATTGCGTACCGCCTGGTCGGTTCGGGACGCCGATATCCATGTACCCCATTTTGCCGACCTGCTGGAACTGGGCGACGCGCTGATGGCGGCGGGCTTCGGCGAACCGGTCATGGACGTTGAGCGAGTCACGCTGCACTACCCGGGCTTTGCGGCGCTGGCCGATGAACTCGATGCCACCGGGCTGGCGTTCCTGTTGCGGGGCTGGGAGCGCGACGCGGCGTTCGACGCGTCACTCGAAGCGGCTTACGAAACGCAGCGCATTGGCGGCAAGTATCCGCTCAGTTTTGAAATCGTCGTCGGCACGGCCTTCGGCCCGGCCGAGGGACAACCGCGCAAGACGCCGGCCGGCGATGTCGTGACCTTCTCTGTGGAGTCGCTTTTGAAGTCGCGCCGCTGAGGCTTTGGATGCCCCGTAAATGCCTGGCCCACGCCTTTGTCGGCCCAGCCGGCGCAGACCGCAAATTCTTTGCTTAATGCGGGTGGCTGAGTTATTATTTCCGGGAAGGGTGAAGCAAAAGTTCAGCTGATACCCATTTGATCAATCGGCAAGGGCGTCCCCCTTACGTCATTGCCGGTTTGAGACCGGTGTTCCCCTTGCACTCAGGTCTCTCGAAAGGGCCGGTTTACCCCTTACCGGCCCTTTCTCTTATTTAGGGACCCTCCCTGCCCGGTAAAAACGGCTGTGGACTCGGTCTATTTTCCCCGGCTCGGCGTTGCGCTCACTTGACGTACCTCTTGGTACGCCTGCGTTCGCGCGCCTTGATTCGGGAAAAATATACCTTCGCCGCCGCCGTTTTTACCGGGCAGGGAGGGTCCTCGGGTCCTGTGCCGGCCGGGGCATTTCCCCGGCTCGGGGCTGACTTGCCCATGCCGACTTGGGGTGCGCCTGCGTTCGTGTTTAAGGCAGGTGCGGGCGCGCGAGGTAGTCGTGGCTCTGCATTTCGATCAGGCGGCTCGCGCTGCGCTGGTATTCGAAGGCCAGGCGGCGGCCGGTGTACAGCTGTTCCACCGGGACTTCGGCGGACATCAGCAGCTTCACGTTGCGGTCATAGAATTCATCGATCAGCGTGATGAAGCGCCGCGCCGCATTGGCGTCCCGGTCGTCGAGTCGGGGCGTGCCGCTGATGATCACGGTATTGAAGGCGCGGGCGATCTCGATGAAGTCGATACTGCCCGTGGGCTTTTTGCAAAGTTCGCTGAACTCGAACCAGATGACGCCGTCACCGCGGCGCAGGGCGTGAACAATCCGGCCATTGATGTCCAGGTCATGGTCCAGTTCGCATTCGGCGGCCATGCGGTTGAAGCTCGCGGTCAAAGCAGCGCTGGCGCGGTTGTCCAGCGGATGATGAAAGATCTTCGATTGTTCGAGGATTCGCAGACGGAAATCCGTTTCGCCCTTTAATTCCAGCACCTCCATGTTGCGCTCGAGCAAATCGATCGCAGGCAGGAAGCGTTCCCGTTGCAGTCCGCCCTCGTAAAGCCGGTCGGGCGGGGTATTGGAAGTGGCCACCAGGGTAACGCCGTTACGGAACAGGTTTTCGAGCAGACCGGCCAGCAGCATGGCGTCGGCGATGTCGGAAACAAAAAATTCGTCCAGGCACAACAGCGTGCAGTTTTTTGCCCAGTCGTTCGCGACCCGGCTCAGGGGGTCACGCGCCTGCTTCGCGGCGCGCAGGCCCGCATGGACCCGCTGCATGAAGCGGTGAAAGTGGAGGCGCTGCTTCTGCTGCGTGGGCAGCTGTTCGAAAAACAGGTCCATCAGCCAGGTCTTTCCGCGTCCGACGCCGCCCCAGAGGTAAATGCCACGAGGCGGTACCGGGCGGCCGGCCAGCAGCCGTTTCAGCAACGGTTGTCGGGCAGGGCTGCAAAGCACTTGCCAGAGGCCGTCCAGAGCCTGGATCGCGAGCTGCTGCTGCGGATCCGGGCTGAAATCACCGCGCCTCAGGAGTCGCTGATAATGGCTCAGCGGTGATTGGTGCACGCGAGCGATGAATCAGTCGAGCTGCGGGCCGCGTACAAAATCGGGCAGTTGCTCACGCACGCCATTTTTCAGTAGGCCTCGCAGATCCATCAGGCGCCGATGGAAGAAATGATCCGCCTTGTCCATGATGATCAGGTCGGGTGCCGGGTCCAGCGAATCGACCCAATTGCGGACCGCGTCTACGTTGACGACTTCGTCCTCGTCGCCCTGCACGATCAGCCACGGACAGCCCGGGTGATCGAGAGTCTCCATTGCGTACTGGCCGGCCGGCGGGGCGATGCAGATCAACTGTCCGACCTCCAGGTTGATGGCGCCCCGCAGCGCGATGTACGCGCCAAAAGAAAAGCCGCCCAGCCAGAGCGCATCGTTGGGGCGGGTTCGGCGGACCCATTCCACCACCGCGAACAGGTCGTCGGTCTCGCCGTAGCCATCGTCGAAACTGCCCTCGCTGGCACCCACGCCCCTGAAGTTGAAGCGGACGGTGCGCAACCCCAGTTCCCGCATGGAACGCTCGAGGATGGTGATGACCTTGTTGTGCATCGTGCCGCCGTGCTGTGGATGGGGGTGGCAGATCACGATCGTCGCCGGGCGCTCCACGTCCGCCTCCGGCACATCCACGGCGCACTCGATCCGTCCGTCCGGGCCGAGTACGGATAACTCGGTTCGTTCAACGGGGAAATCGCCTGGCTGCTCAACGCTGCGGATTTCGGTCATATGCTGAAAATACCGCTGTGGGGGAACCGACATGATACCGCAGCAGCGTGCGGCCAAGCCACACCGCCTGAGGTTCGCGGATTTCCAGGCCTGTCGCGCCGCGTATTGGTCAATTGATTCTGGTAGGCTGGCGCGATGAATTTCCTCGCACACCTGTACCTCGCCGGCGACGACGATGGTTTGCGGCTGGGTGCTTTGCTGGGGGACTTCGTGCGTGGCAAACATGCCCTGGCCGGCTTCACGGCAGAGGTCCACCGCGGCATCCTCCTGCACCGGCACATCGATCGCTACATTGACGTCATGCCTGAAACCACGGCCTTGCGCGAAAGTCTGTCGCCGCCGTTCCGGCGCTACGGAGGCATCATCATCGACCTGGGCTACGATCACCAACTGGCAAAGAACTGGATGCAATACTCTTCGGTTTCCCTGCAGAGCTTTGATCGTGAAATCCGTGACTTGCTGGCTCGCTACCCGGATATCGTGCCGCAGTCCTTGTGGCGGTTCATGGACTACGCCGACCGCCGGGGACTGTTCGCGTCGTACCGCGAGGCGCCGGAGATTCTTCACAGCCTGCGCGGCATTGGCACGCGGCTTTCCCGGCCGAATCCGCTGCATCGCGTAGACGAAATCTGGGCAGTCCTGGAACCGCGACTGGCCTGTTTCTTCAAGCAGGCATTTCCGCAGATTCAGTTAGAAGTGGCGGAGTGGCTGAAATCGAAATCGACGATAACGGGGTCGTGATCCGAGACGCGCAACCAGGGCTCCGGCGGCGTTATTTTGCGCGGCCAAATGGCATTCGCGGGCCAGTTTTGGGCGGCGACGGCGCGCACCGCGAGCGCTGGTGAGGCGAAGGCGTAATCCAGCGTACCGAGCTGTCCGCGGTAACGGAAGCTGTGCTGGGGCCGGCCTGAAAGTTCTTCCGCGAGGTCCAGGTAGCCGGCTTGCCTGAAGATGCCGATCGGATCTTCGTGGCGCCAGGAATTCATGTCGCCCACGATCAACAGGTTTTCCGTGCCCATGTTCCGGGCCAGTTGCTGCAGCCAGGGCAACAAGGCGCGTACGGCGTTGCTGCGCGCAACATTCCAGCACGCCTGGCCGTCCCCCTGGTCGGCGTTTTCGCCGCCATCCGGACAGCGGCCTTTCGATTTCAGGTGATTGACGGCCAACAGGAGTTCATGGCCGCTGTCACGGTGGCGGAAGTGCTGTGCCAGCGGTGCGCGGCTGAGTCCGCGGAATTCAGGCGCTTCAAGCACTCGGGCCTTACCGACGGCCTCGAGAATCTGCGTGCGGTAAAAGAGCCCGACGGCGATGAGGTCCTGGCCGATGCCGCCCGCCACTTCGATTACGGCCCAGTCATCGCCGGCGGATTCGTTCAGCACGGCCAGCAAGGACCGGGCGGCGCTGTCGGGGCCGAATCCATCGTTCTCGAGTTCCTGCACCGCCAGCAGTTGCGGCTGCATTTTCGCGAGCGCGGCGCCGATGCGCCGCCGCTGTTCCCGGAATTCCCGCGGCGTATTTGCGCCTCGCGCGGTGGGAAATCCACCGCCCCGGCCGTCGCCGTTGAAATAATTGAGC
>JAVVFH010000319.1:0-3642 GCA_032250585.1 Lysobacterales bacterium | reverse complement strand
CAGCCTGAATCTGCTGCAATGTGCCCTGGACTGGTGGAAAAAATGTCCGGCCGCGCAACGCGATGCCTTCCGTTTTCTGCACGTGTCCACGGACGAGGTTTATGGCAGCCTGGGCGCGACCGGTGCCTTTTCCGAGGCAACGGCCTATGCGCCCAATTCGCCGTACGCCGCTTCCAAGGCCGGATCCGATCACCTGGTGCGAGCCTTCCACCACACCTACGGTTTGCCGACGCTGACCACCAATTGCTCCAACAATTACGGACCCTTTCAGTTTCCCGAGAAACTGATACCACTGATCATACTTAACGCGCTGGATTTGCAGCCACTGCCGGTGTACGGCGATGGGCGGCAAGTCCGCGACTGGCTATATGTACTCGACCACGTGGATGCTATCAACACGGTATTGGCGCAAGGCGAACCAGGGCAGGTCTACAATGTCGGGGGCTCGTCCGAGCGCACCAATCTGCAGGTCGTGCACGCGATCTGTGACGCGCTCGACGAGCGGCGGCCCAGGCCGCGCAGCCGTTCACGCCGCGAACTGGTGCAGTTCGTAACGGACCGGCCGGGTCACGATCGCCGTTACGCGATCGATTGCCGCAAGCTGAGCAGTGAACTTGGTTGGCGGCCGTCGGTCGATTTCGAGACCGGGCTGAACCACACCATCGATTGGTATCTCGCCAACCGCGAGTGGGTCGAGCGTGTCCGGGATGGCAGTTATCAGGGCGAGAGACTTGGGCTTGGCGGCGCGGCCTGAGTCGTGGTTCGCGCCGGACGGGGGGTAAGCATTTGTCACGAAAAGGCATCATTCTGGCGGGCGGCAGCGGCACACGTCTCTATCCGCTGACGCGGGTCATCAGCAAGCAATTGCTGCCGGTGTACGACAAGCCGATGATCTTCTATCCGCTGTCTACGCTGATGCAGGCGAAGATCCGCGAAATCCTGATCATCACGACCCCACACGAGCAGGCGCTGTTTCGCCAGTTGCTCGGTGATGGCAGCGACTGGGGACTGCGCCTCGAATACGCTGTGCAGCCGAAACCGGAGGGACTGGCCCAGGCGCTCATCATCGCCGAGGCGTTTCTGGACGGCAGTGCGTGTTGCCTTATCCTCGGGGACAATATTTTTCATGGCGGCGGGCTGCAGGATGTGCTCGAGCGCGCGACTGCACACGAAGAGGGCGCGACCGTCTTCGGCTATTGGGTGCGTGATCCGGAGCGCTATGGTGTCGTCGAATTCGACGAGGCCCAACGGGTACTGAGTCTCGAGGAAAAACCGAAAAAGCCCCGCTCGAATTACGCAGTGACCGGCCTGTATTTCTACGACGGTCGTGCCAGTTCCCTGGCCCGCAGTCTCAAGCCGTCAGCGCGTGGCGAACTTGAGATCACGGACCTGAACCGGATTTACCTCGACGACGGCAGCCTCTCGGTCGAGCGCCTGGGTCGCGGCTACGCCTGGCTCGATACCGGCACACACGAATCACTGCAGCAGGCCTCCAATTTCATCGAAACGATCGAAACCCGCCAGGGTTTGAAGGTGGCCTGTCCCGAAGAAATCGCTTTCCTGCAGGGATGGATTGACGAGAAGCAGGTCAGGCGATTGGCGCAGCCTTTGCGCAAGAGCGGCTATGGCGAATATTTGTTGATGCTGCTGCGCAGGGGGTATTGACCGTGCGGCTCATCGAAACCGGAATACCCGGGCTCGTTGTCGTCGAACCGGTCGTTCATGGTGATGCGCGCGGCTACTTCATGGAAACCTGGCACGCCAGCCGCTACCGGGAGCACGGTCTGCCCGGGCAGTTCGTGCAGTCGAATCTTTCGTATTCCGAACCGGGCGTGATCCGGGGTATGCATTACCAATATCCGCAGCCGCAGGGCAAGCTGGTTTCCGTGTTGCGGGGCCGGGTATTCGACGTGGCGGTTGACATCCGCAGCGATTCGCCGACCTTTAGGCAGTGGGCAGGGGTCGAACTTTCTGCCGAAAACCATCGCCAGCTGTATGTCCCCGCAGGCTTCGCGCACGGCTTTTGTGTGCCCGGTGAGCCTGCCTTGCTCAGCTATTTGTGCACGGCTGAGTACAGCCGCGATTTCGATGCCGTGATCGCCTGGGACGATCCGGACGTAGGCATTCGCTGGCCGCTGGAATCCGGCCGGCTTTCCGACAAAGATGCGCGCGCGCCTCGCCTGAGGGACATTGCCCTCGAAGACTTGCCGCTCCTGGATTCATGAATATTCTGCTGGCCGGCGCGTCCGGACAACTCGGGCAGGAACTGCTTCCAAAGCTGCAGCTCCTGGGCCGCGTTATCAGCGTGGATCGCCAATTTTCGGAACCGGGCGAGGGGCAGATCGAACAGGATCTCGCGGATTTGAACCGCGTCGAAATCCTCCTCAATCGCAGCCGCCCGGACCTTGTCGTAAACGCGGCCGCCTACACGGCGGTCGACCGCGCAGAAAGCGATCCTTTTCCGGCCTTTCGTGTGAACGCTGAGCTGCCCGGTTGCCTGGCGCGATGGGTCGAACGAAACGACCGGCTTTTGCTGCACTACTCCACGGACTACGTCTTCGACGGCGAGTCCGATCGTCCCTATGTCGAGCAGGATCTGACCGGGCCGCGCAATGTCTACGGCGAGAGCAAGCTGGCCGGAGAATGGGCGATAGCCGCCAGTCGCTGCCGATACCTCTTACTGCGCACGTCGTGGGTGTATTCGTCCCATGGCAACAACTTCGTGCTCAGCATGTTGCGCCTCGCAAGTGAACGGTCCGCATTGAGCGTGGTTTCCGACCAGATCGGCTGCCCGACCTGGGCGCGGAACCTGGCCCGTGTTTCCGTGCAACTCGTCGAAGCCGTTCGTGCACGACCTGCCGACGTGGCGTGGGGCATCTATCATTACTGCGACGCGTCCGCGCTCAGCTGGTACGATTTTGCCCGGGCCATCTTCGGGATGGCGGCTGAGCTCGGCCTGCTCGCCCGGCTGCCGGACATGACGGCCGTCAATTCGGTCGAATATCCGCAGGTTGCGGAGCGGCCGCTATACTCTGTTCTTGACACATCGGCCATCGGCCGGGCCTTTGCTGTTCAACCGGCAAGCCTGAAGCCTTCATTGCGGGCTTGCCTGGAGGAATTGAAACGAAACGATGACTGAAGCCCCGGAATACCCCATGGCGCCGGTGATACTGTCCGGTGGTGCCGGTACCCGGCTGTGGCCCGTTTCACGGCGCGCGTACCCCAAGCCGTTCATGAAGCTGGTCGACGGCGAGTCGTTGGCGGAAAAGACCTTTCGCCGCGCCCTCGCCGTGGCGGGAGACAGTCCCGTACTGACCGTGACCAGCCGCGACTACTACTTCTACACACGCGACCTGTACCACGGCATCGTCGGGCCTGAGCACGACCATCCGTTTCTGCTGGAGCCGACCGGGCGCAACACCGCCCCGGCGATCGCTCTCGCAGCACATTACCTGTTGCATACCATCGGCCGAGAAGCGCTGATGCTCGTCCTGCCGGCGGACCACCTGGTCCGGGATCAGCCGCAATTTCTCGCGGCCGTCGAGGAAGCCCGCCTGCTGGCCCAGCGCGGTTACCTGGTGACTTTCGGCGTGCATCCGACCCAGCCAGAAACAGGTTACGGCTACATTCGTCGGGGCCGAC
>JAVVFH010000318.1:0-3646 GCA_032250585.1 Lysobacterales bacterium | reverse complement strand
GACCAGAATCAGCTTTGCAACCGCTGTGATTCGAGCTCCTGCCGAAATATCGTGGAATGTGCATTTCCAGCCACTTTCTGAGGTTCGTTTGTCAGTCTCCCAGTGCGGCTGATCTTGCAACTCGCCGTTTGCAAGAATTCGGCGGACCTGGGTCCTCGTGATCTCTCGTTCGATCATTCGCATTTCCGCATGATCCGAGAAGTAGAGCCGATGCGTTTGTTCCTTGGCGATCCGCCTGATTTCCTCGACGGCCTCGTCCGGCTTCATCATTGGCAATGGGGTGACTGAACCCATAACCTATATTTTATATAGATTGGACCCGTTTGCAAGCGTTCCATTTGAATCGCGGGACGAACTGGCGGACCTTGAAACAGATTCTGGCGTATACACAATATGTTGCGGGTTACAGAAGTGCAATCCACAATTTATTGGGTAATGCTTGACTTTTCGTTCCGAATATTTTAATGTGACGCATATCACATAGAAGAGGTGCTGGTCATGTCCGCAAGCAAAAAGACGGTGCCGGTAAAGCCCTATCGGCGATCCCCTCCCTCCACGCCGCCTCATCCGGGGCCGGGAAAGAAGCCAGGTCCAAAGCCTGTCCCTGTCAGACCACATCGGCGATCTCCGCCGAAGTAGGGTCAGCTTCACGCACATATGCCGCGCCAAAAACTCCGGTCGGGCCGAAAGCCAATGTACAAGCGATTGGTGCGCCGTGTGGGCATCCAACAGCGATATCCACTACGCTTGTCCCGCCAATCTTGCACATTGGCGCTGTGCTAGGTCATAGTACTGCCTGACCCGTCGCTATTGCGCAAGGAAAAGGGGCAGGATGGATTTCCGTATTGCCGACACCTTCACCGACAGCCTCGCGCGCCTGGCAGGTGACGAGCAGAAGGCAGTCAAGACCACGGCTTTCGATCTGCAAATGAACCCGGCCAATCCGGGCATGAGTTTGCACAAGCTGGATCGAGCACGAGATGCCAATTTCTGGTCTCTACGGGCAAGCCGCGATCTGCGGCTGATCGTCCATCGCACCGAACACAGCCTGCTGCTGTGCTATGTCGGACACCACGACGACGCGTACCGCTGGGCCGAACGGCGCAAGTTGGAGCGTCACCCAAAAACCGGGGCGGCGCAGCTTGTGGAAGTCCGCGAACGGGTCGAAGAGATCCGGGTGCCGCGCTATGTCGAATCGCCCGCACCGACATCAGACCGCCGCCCGCTGTTCACCGCTTACGACCGGGAGTCCCTGCTGGGCTACGGGGTGCCGGAAGACTGGGTGGAAGATGTGCAACAGGCCGATGAGGACAGCTTACTGGTGCTTGCCGATCATTTGCCGGCCGAGGCGGCCGAGGCGTTGCTGGAACTGGCGGTCGGCGGAACGCCCCGGGTTACGTCTCTGCCGCCGGAAGATGTGGACCCGTTCGCGCATCCCGACGCCCAACGCCGGTTTCGGCTGGTGGAGGATTCCGAAGAGCTGCAACAGGCGCTGGACTATCCCTGGGAGAAATGGTCTGTTTTTCTCCATCCCGCGCAACGGGAGTTGGTCGAGCAGTCCTTCAGCGGGCCGGCGCGGGTAGCTGGATCGGCGGGGACCGGAAAGACGGTCGTTGCCCTGCACCGCGCCGTGCACCTGGCCCGCAAGAATCCGGAAGCGCGCATTCTGCTAGCTACATTCTCCGATGCGCTGGCCAACATGCTGCACACCAAGCTGCGACGTCTGGCCGGCCATCAGCCGCGTGTGCTGGAGCACGTTGAAGTGGATTCGCTCGATACGGTGGGAATGCGTCTGTACGCCCGGCAGTTCGGTCCACCGCGAATCGCCGATGAAAGCGTCGTAGAAATGGCGCTGGCGCAAGTCTCCGGCCGGTTTTCGGAGCATCAGTTTCCGCAGCGATTTCTGCTGTCGGAATGGCACAACGTCATCGACGCCTGGCAGATTGATTCGTGGGAGGCCTACCGGTCGTTTGCGCGGCGTGGTCAGAAGACGCGGCTGGCGGAGAGCCACCGCGAATCCATCTGGCCGATTTTCGTTGCAATCCGGGAGCGCCTGGCAAAGGACGGACTGACCACGATGGCCCAGCTTTTCAATGCGCTGGCAGAGCAAATCTCGCAGCGTAGCAGCCCGCCCTACGAATACGCCGTCATCGACGAGGCGCAGGACCTGAGCGTACCGCAGTTGAGCTTTCTGGCCGCACTGGGCGACGACCGACCCGACAGTCTGTTCTTTGCTGGCGACCAGGGCCAGCGGATCTTCCAGGCGCCATTCTCATGGAAATCGCTCGGCGTCGATATTCGCGGCCGCTCGCGCGTCCTTCGCGTCAACTACAGAACCTCGCACCAGATCCGAACCCAGGCCGACCGACTACTGGACCCCGAGGTCAGCGATCTGGATGGCAACATGGAGGAACGCAAGGGAACGGTATCAGTGTTCAACGGCCCGCCGCCCCGGATTGAGATTCTCGATTCCCCGCCCATGGAAACCCAAGCCGTGGCTGCCTGGTTGCAGGAGCAAACCGCGGCCGGCATCGCTCCCGACGAAATGGCGGTGTTCGTGCGGTCATCCACCGAGCTGCCGCGCGCCATCCAGGTCGCGTCGGAAGCAGGATTGAAACATGTTGTGCTGGACGAAAGCCTCAAGGGCAAAGAAGGGCATCTGGCCCTAAGCACCATGCACCTGACCAAGGGGCTGGAATACCGGGCCGTGGCCATCATGGCCTGCGACGACGAGGTCATTCCATCGCAGGCTCGCATCGAAGACGCCGCCGACACCAGTGACCTGGAAGACATCTACAATACCGAGCGGCATTTGTTTTACGTCGCATGTACCCGAGCGCGTGAAAAGCTCTGGATTTCAGGTGTTCAGCCGGCTTCGGAATTTCTTGATGACCTTGCCTGACGCCAACTTTTTCTTGAAATTTCCCGTCAAGACCCCTAAAGAGCAACCGATGACGCAATACTGCGCCATCCGGCATCTCCCGCGAGTCGGGAGCGGAATACCGCGGATGCGGCTCCGCGAGTCGTGAAGGCACTGCCCGATGCCTTCCGCTTTTATTTGGTGACTAAAAGCTGCGTGTTTTTTCATTCGCTGGAAGCTATTTTATTACTGAGCATGAGAACTTCCCGGAGTTTATTCAATAGGTTTCGCAACGCCGCCTCTTCCTCCCCCTCTGCAAGATCGAGCAGTTGTATCCAGACCGTATGCTGCCCGCCCGGCTCACCTGAAAATTCCCGCTGGATAAAGTCGCGCAGATCATCTTTAAGCCGTTCGTCGTAAAGGTCCTTCAGATAAACTTGGATTCTTGTCTTTTTATCGGAATAGGGATCTTGGGGATATCCGTAGACTAGACTTGCTCGTGACCCGTCCGGCGCTGAAGGTCGCAAAACAAAACCTGTGGCATTCCACCTGATCTCATAGCCTTCCTGCTCGGCGAGTTTTAGCAGCAAACGGTATGACGGGCCCGCCTTTTCGTCCAATGTTTGGAAAAACTCCTGGTCGGTCATCGGTCTGCTAGGGGTTCGGCGGGTTTTTTCCTGTCGTGCTGATTCGGTTTGACCGACGACACGAGGTACCAGCACTCGCGTCCCTCCCCTCTCGTATTGGCGAATCTCCACGCCCAGCACTTCGACCCGAGGCATGTGT
>JAVVFH010000317.1:0-3675 GCA_032250585.1 Lysobacterales bacterium | reverse complement strand
GCTACTGGACATGGATCTTCTCTGGCGGAGCATGGAAAATGCCGCGCGTCAGGAAACAATGGATCGAGGTGAAGCCATCGGTGTTGGCAGCCTTATCGCGGCGGGCCTGGAGCAAAGCATGACAAGGTTCCAGACGCCTGTGAATGCGGATGATATCGGTCGATTGGCTGCCGATTGCGCCAAGGAGCCGACGGCGAGACTGCTCAGAAACCCCGCGTTCAGTGCTGCCGAGATTTTAAGGAGCGCCTGGGAGGAGCCGAAGCGTAAAGAAGGTCTTCAACTGCTCTTCCGGACTTTCTTTCCCCAAGCGGCGTATATGCGCCAGAAATATCCGGATTCTTCGCGGTGGGCGTTGCCGTGGTTGTATGTTCGCAGAATATTTGATGGTTTTAGGAAGTAGGGGTGCTTCCCGTTTTAGGTGTTAGGTGTTAGTGCGGCAAGCGCGCCAGATTTAAGTTTTCAGCAGGCGGGCGCTGAGTGCCGGTTTGGGGTTTTAGCGCGCTGAATGGGTCGAGGTCCGGTTTCGGGTTTCAGGTTTGCGGAAAAGCAGAGGTATCTCTTCTGTCGTCCCGCACTTGATACGGGATCAAGCCTCTTTGACTCCGCTTGGATTAAGCCACTAGGCCCCGTCCCGGATCAAGTCTGGGATGACGTTTATCAGGTTCGGGGTGATGAGACGCGAGTTCATAGCCCAACCAAGCTTCGCTTACCTAGACTACGGAGTTGACACCTCTTTGTGCTCTGAGCTTTTGCCGCCATAGGGTGTAGCCGATGCATTTTCCGACCAGCAGTCCGTCCTGGGTCTCAGGTCGGTTCTGTCCGAGGACTTGATCGAGATAATCTTTTCTCACCCATTTTTGCCAGTCATCACTAGCAGATAAAAGCTCTCTAATGGCAGGGAGATTGGCCTGATAGCCGTGCCAGAAGAATTCGCTGAGAATCCCGGTGCGTGGCTTGGTGCGGAAGTCTTCGGGCAGGATGCCGCGCATGGCCTCGCGCATCACCCACTTGGTGGTGCCGATGCCGTTGCTGATGCTGTGCGGCATGTTGACCATCAGTTTCAGCAGATCGAAATCGGTGTACGGGTCACGGCGCTGCAGGCCGAAGCGTTCGCTGAAGCGGTTTTCGCGGGCGATGGCACTGGCGGCCCGGGGCCCGAATAGCTGGGTGATGTATTCTGGATAGGGATGTTCCTGAGCTTCCGGGGGCCAATTTCCAGCAACCGGGATGGATTCACGCGCAGCGTTCGTCAGCCAGCCGGGGAGCGAAGCCTGTCGTCTAGGAGGAAAAAGACGAGAACCAAGGTATCGAAGAGCCGGATCGCGGTTCAACCCCAAAATGCCATAGCGGTGTGTACGTGCCTTTAGAATGCGCGCACTCACAATCAGCTGCTTGCGTCTCAGGGCATCGTGTAACGCAAAGCGAGGGTGGGGATACAGAAAGTCACCGGAGGAGGCGTTGATTAGCACCTTGGAGCCGAGAGCAGCAGCCCGGCGATAGCAGGCCAGAGCCAAAGGGCGAAATGGGTTGTAGGCGGGGGAATCGGCATCGATCATTTCCGGCCCGACGTCGGAAAAGGGCAAAAAGTCATCCGCGCGTACCGGGTGGAGTTTGGCGCCGATGTGACGGTTGAGGTGTTTTATCCATTTCCATTCCGATGCTTGGGGAACAGCGTCGATATACCAGCTAATGATTTCGAGGTTGCGGCCTTCGGCTTTCAGCCAGTGGGCTGCGACGGCTGCGGCTGGCCCTGAGTCAAGACCGCCGGAGAGCATCAAGGCTGGGTTGCCGGCGGCTGGTAAACAGTCGATGACAGCCTTTTCCAGCTGAGCTTTGAATGCTGCGACCCACTCCGCGGGGTTAGGTGGATAGTCTATCTCCCGCAGACCGATCGGACCCCGATGCATTTCGACTCTGTCACGTGCGAATGTCAGCCGGGCGCCGGGAAGCAGTGCTGCAACATTCGCAAAGGCCGATTTATTAATCGTCCAGGTTGAAGGCGGCAGCAGCCATTCAGCGATAGACGCAGGATCCGACTTCAACTCCAAGCCAGCTGATTGGGATACCTGGGCGGCGCTGTCGGATACGACGAAACGACGACCATTTTGTGCCCAGTAACAGGCACGGCTACCGGCCCTATCTCGGATGAAGATTGCTCGGCTGGATTCGGGATATACAAGGATAATGACGTACTGACCCGAAAGCTGATGCAAAAAGTCTAGCCCTCGTGTTGAGAGGAGGGTAGGAATTTGGGATGCATTAACTGGCTTGCTAAAACCGGGAGAAGTCTCGGCGCGTGGCAGTACTGGATTGCCGGATATCACGACCCAGGCCAGTTCAGGTTCGCTGTTCCCGGCTGGCTGTGGCCAAGGGCAGTGACGCGCAATACAAAAGCACGACCTTTGTGCGTAAAGTCCAAAATTGCCGGACTGCAGCGAGACGAACCGAGATTGCGGCGTGGTTTCGGCGGCAATATGGTTAATGCCACCGCCGGTGCTGAATACGAAGTTCAAAACTTCAGGCTCCGGCTAATCTGCCGATGAAATCCCGACAGACGCTCTATGTTGGCGGAATCAGTAATCCGACTAAATCTCGGATCAGAGCTGGTCTCCGTCTTGAGGCTCACCCGAGCCGAGATCGCCACTTCCAGTGGAGCCGGCCTGAGTTACGAGCTGCAATCGGAGCGCATTGACGAAGGGCGTCTCGTATGCAACGCGGCTGGTTTCCGGGCCGTCGCTTGATTTCAAAGCTGGGATTGAAGGGCAGTTCATGTTTCGGGTGTTCAGCTTCTTCATTTTTTAAGTGACTCAGGTGGTGTGTTGAATAAGGCTTGCGGCCAAACCTGGAATGGTTTTACCGGCTGACTGGCGCTATATTAACTTACAAACTTGGCCATGGAATCCAGCGGCGGCCGCTGGATTCCATGAATCTGCAATTGGAATTACTATTCCGATTGCAGTGTGAGTGTCGGGTCTCCGAGCAGGGTCCAGTTGATGACGTTGTCGGTCATCCTGTTGGCCTGCGCCTCGCGGCGGGCGATGAGCGTGGCCCGGCCCAGCGTTTCGCCGGCCAGCTGCAGTTCTTGCACCTTGCGGGCGAAGATCTCGTTGCCGCGGTATTGCGACAGCGTGGCCGCGCCGTGGATGGCGACCGCGCCGTTGGGCACGCCCTCGATCCGTGCCCCGGCGGCGTTCTCTCGATAGCCGTTCATCCAGCGATGCGCCACCGTGTCGCTCTCCGGGGAGACGAAGTAGCTGGTGTAGCAGGTCATGGTGCCGATCAGGGTCGGGTTGCCGTCGTTGTAGAGGTCCTTGATGTCGTCGGGCGTCAGTAGACCCTGGAAGGTCCACATTGCCGGCGAGCCGTGACCGACGAAGCCGGTCAGGGCGCGGCCCTGCTCGAGCTGGTCGAACAGGTTCATCCGGGCGCTGTCGGCGCGCGAGGCGCCGGGGCGCTGTGCGACATCGGCGAAGTACACGCGATCGAGCCTGGCCTCATCCCAGCCGGCCTCGGCCAGCGGGGCAATCATGCGATCGGCCTGGGCCGTGAACGAACCGCTGCGGCTGTCCTCGGAGTCGGTGACCCAGATGGCGCTTTCGGGGTTGTCGATGCTGGTCCAGTCCAGGGTCTTGGTCACGATGGCCTCCAGGTCGCCCTGGGTGCGCACCGGCCAGC
>JAVVFH010000316.1:0-3678 GCA_032250585.1 Lysobacterales bacterium | reverse complement strand
CCTGAATGCCGCCCGGGAAGCCATTTCCAGCGCTGAACAATCGGATGCACGGCAGTACGCCAGCGCGGAGCTCGATGAGGCAAACCAGAAACTGCTGCTGGCCGATCGTGCCGTGAGCACCGGGAGCATGAGCGAAGCGGATCGCTTCGCTCAGCAGTCGAAAGTGGCAGCCGAGCTGGCGTCCGCACGAACCGAATCCGCCAAGGCAGAGGAAATCAACCGCGAAATGCGTCGCAGCGCGGATGCCCTGAACGAAGAAATGCAGCGCCAAGGAGATCGACAATGAATGTACTGACTTGCAACATGAGGCGCCACGGTAAAGTTATCGCCGTGCTGTCATTTGCGATGTTCGCGGCGGCCGCATGCGCCACCGCGCCGTCGAGCCCCAGCGGCGCAGCCGAGGTGCGCAGTAAGTTGACCGCGCTGCAAAGCGATCCCAGGCTGGCCGATCGCGCGCCGATCGCGATGCGGGACGCCGAAGCGGCGGTCCGGCTCGCGGAACAGCCGGTGTCCTCGGTCGAGGCCCCCTTGGGCCAACACCTGGTTTACCTGGCCGACCGTAAAGTTGAAATTGCCAGGGCCAAGGCAACGACTCGTTACGCCGAGGATCAGCGTGTGCGTTTCGCCGAGGAACGTGACGCGGCCCGACTGGCGGCCCGCACCCGTGAAGCAGAAGCCGCGCGGGACGCTGCGGACCGTGCAACGACCGATGCCAATCGCGCCACGGCGGATGCGAACCGCGCCACGGCGAATGCGAATCGCGCCAAAGCCGATGCCGAACGCGCCAGGTCGGAAGCCGCCTTGGCCTACAGCGAGGCCGACGCCGCACGCCGGGCCGAAGCGGAATCTTCCGCCGACGCCGCACGCCGGGCAGCCGAGTTGCAGCGGCAGATCGACGAACTGCAGGCGAAAGTCACCGACCGCGGACTGGTGTTGACGCTGGGTGACGTGCTGTTCGCTACGAACAGCGCCGAACTTCAGAGCGGCGCCGGCAACCGGCTGAACAAGCTGACCGCCTTCCTCAACGAGTATCCCGAGCGGTTGGTGTTGATCGAGGGACATACCGACAACACCGGCAACTCCCAGTACAACCAGGGACTGTCCCAGCGTCGCTCCGAGTCGGTCAAGTCCTATCTCGTGCAACAGGGTATCGGAAGGCAGCGGCTGACCGCCTCCGGCATGGGCGAAGAGCGCCCGGTCGCGACCAATGACTCGGCGAGCGGCAGACAACAAAACCGTCGCGTCGAGATCATCATCGAGAATCCGCCCCTCGCCATGGGGACGTCGCAGCCGTAGCGATCGGCTTTAAGGCACGGTCCGTGCCACGGAAAGGCCAATCAATCCATTTCGGTTGACGCCTGATTTATTGACCAAGGAGACTACAGATGAATATTAAATGGGTTTTGAGTCTGGCGGTGCTGCTGACGGCACTGAGCGCTTGCGCAGGTACAGGCACCGGCCGTTCAACGGGTGAAGTCGTGGACGATTCGGTGATTGCCACGCGAACCAAATCGGCGCTGTTGGCCAATTCGGATACAGACGGTTTGAACATCGACGTCGAAGTCGACCGGGGCCGCGTGCAGTTGAACGGCTTCGTCGATTCGCAATCCCAGATCGATCGGGCCGGCGAGATTGCACGGGATGTCCCCGGCGCAGTGTCCGTGGAGAACAATCTGCGGGTTTCGGACGGTGGCAACCGCTTGGCGGGTGAGTACATCGACGACAAGGCGATTCAGACGAAGGTGGCTGCGGCCCTGATCGACAATCCGCTCGCCCACAAGATGAAAATCGACGTGGAAGTCAATCGCGGTGAAGTGAGTCTGGGTGGATTCGTCGATTCTGTCGAGGCGCGCGATGCAGCCCTGGATACCGCGCGTAAAGTGAATGGTGTCGTCAAAGTGATCAATAATCTGACGGTGCGCTGAGTACTGCAGACCGTCTCGATGATCGCCTCGACGATCGTAATCGCACCTTAGTGCTGGCGTCGGATGACGTTTAGCGATGCCAGGTAATGACGTTCGGCGGCCGGAAACAAAGGCCGCCGAACGTTTTTGTGGTTAAGCCGCAAGCTGCTCTTCGGGCACACATGAACAGATACTCTTCACCATTGCGCATGGCAGGCCTGTTGCTGATTTGCGCCCTGCTTGGCGCCTGCTCGACGCTGCCGCCCGGGCATGATTACCCCCGGACGGTGTCGCACGCGCTTGCCGACCCCCAACACACGACGCTGGGCGGCGTGCTGGAGACCGAGGCGCTCGGTCATCCCGGAAAATCCGGATTCCGCCTGCTTTCGTTTGGTGTCGACGCATACCTGACGCGCATGCAGATGATCAATGCAGCCGAACAGACCCTCGACCTCCAATACTCCATCTTTCGTGGCGACGATACCGGCCGCCTGCTGACCAATGCCGCCCTGCAGGCGGCTGACAGGGGGGTACGCGTGCGGATCCTGATGGACGATGGAGAAAGGGTCAGCGGCGATGACCAGATCTCGTCCCTGACAGCCCATCGATTGATCGAGATCCGCTTCTACAATCCCTTTGCCTACCGCGGAAGCTCATTGGTACTCAGGGGCATCGAGTACGTCTTCAACCGCTCGCGGCTCGACTACCGGATGCACAACAAGCTGATGGTGGTCGATAACGCCGTGGCGCTGGTCGGTGGCCGCAACATCGGCGATCAGTACTTCCAGATCGATTCCGAAGAGCAATATGCCGACAACGACGTCTTTGTCGTGGGGCCCATCGTGAAGCGGCTGTCGGTCTCGTTCGATGAATTCTGGAACCATCCGCTGTCCATTCCAAAAGAAGCCCTGTCGGCCGGCAAGTCGTCGCGCGGCGCGTTGTTCGAGCGCCGGGAACTGGCAATCGAGGACCCCGTGGAAGTCGAGTCAGACGGCATCGACCTGGTCGGTCGGGTCAACTCGGGCGAGCCGTTCTCCGGCATGATATCGGGGCGGCTGCCCCTGGTGTGGGCGCCGGCTCAGGTGGTCAGCGACAGTCCGGACAAGAAAAGCGTGAGCGATGGCTCGAGGGTCGGCAGACTGATGCAACGGCCGGTTGCCAACGCCACGCTGGCGTCCACCTCGGAACTGTTGATGATCACCCCGTACCTGATACCCGGCGACGAAGGCCTTGAAATCTTCAGGGCGCTGCGCCAGCGCGACGTCCGGATTCGCATCCTGACCAATTCGCTTACCTCCTCGACGATTGTCCTGGCTCACTCCGGCTACATGAGCTACCGGATACCCTTGCTGGAGGATGGTGTGGAACTTTTCGAGATACGTGCTGAACTGGGCAACACGCGCGGCAGCGGTCAAACCGCAGCGATGGCGCGTCATGGAACCTACTCCCTGCACGCCAAGGTCTTCGTTTTCGACCGGCAGCGCATTTTCGTCGGCTCAATGAACTTCGACCAGCGCTCCATGCACCTGAACACCGAGATCGGCCTGCTGATCGACAGCCCCGAACTGGCACGGGAACTCGTTCGGCGCTTTGAAGCCATGACGCAACCGGCCAACGCCTATGAGCTGCTGCTGCAGCCCCGCCCGTCGGGCAAGGGTCAACAGATCATCTGGCGCACCCTCGAGGATGAACGGATGGTTGACCTCCGGAAGGAGCCGTCGAGAGGTGCGGGGCAGATGTTTCTCGTCCGGTTTCTTTCTCTGCTGCCGCTGGA
>JAVVFH010000315.1:0-3703 GCA_032250585.1 Lysobacterales bacterium | reverse complement strand
GGCGAGTTCAGCTACCCTACCGATGTGGCAATCGCAGCCGACGGCGGCTTTTATGTTGCCGACGGCTACAACGACCGGGTCCAGAAGTTCACGGCTGAGGGCGCGTTTCTGACGGCCTTCGGCACGCCCGCCGAGGGCCCCGGTCATTCCGAGATGGCCGTAGCCGCCGACGGCAGTGTGTGGACCACCCATTTCGCCGGCCACCGGGTAGAAAAATGGCGGCCGGAGCAGAAGCCTGGAATCGGGATGCGACTTCGCAGCGCCGGGCGATTCAGCAAAGGCTGGATGGGTGCTGATGGATACGACGGCTTGGCTGCCGATGGGGCAGGGCTCTAACTGTTTAACGAATATGATTGCTGGATTTGAACGATGAAAAGAATCGGCCAGGTCGTGGGAGCATTGGCTATCAGCGCCGATACCCTGCGTTACTACGAAAAGATCGGGCTGCTGTCCAGGGTCCACCGCAACAACGGCGGTGTGCGTTACTACAGCGACAAAGACCTGTCACGTCTGCGCTTCA
The DNA here is from genome assembly GCA_032250585.1 of Lysobacterales bacterium. Lineage (GTDB taxonomy): Bacteria > Pseudomonadota > Gammaproteobacteria > Xanthomonadales > SZUA-36 > JAVVFH01. The sequence continues at coordinate 3,183 of JAVVFH010000315.1, read as the reverse complement.
TCAAGCGGGCACAAAAGATGGGGTTCAGCCTGAAGGAAATCGCGGACCTGCTCGGTTTTCGGGAAAATCCACAAAAGGCCAAACCCCGGGTGCGGGAACTGGCGCACCGGAAATTGACGGAAATCGAGCAGCATCTTGCAGAACTTTCCACATTGCGAAACGAGTTACGGCTGTTGACGAATCTGTGCGGCGCGAGTTCGGATGGATGTCCCATTCTCGAATCATTCGACCATGATGTGAAGAATTCGTAATTCACGTCGATATCAAATAACACTGCTGTCCCACAATTTTCACGCGAACCGGAGTTGCATTTGCGCGGGTTTGTCGTTTTGGTTGATCTAATCGCGGCACCGCAGCACGACCCGCGCAACACGGTTCATGGCAGCATGGACTCGATGTCCGAGGCGGCGGTCGGGTAGGCGAAGGTCGCGTGACGAATGGCATCTGCACTCAGGCCGCTGCGCATCGCGAAGCCGAACAGGTTGATCACCTCGCTGGCCTCCGGGCCGATCAGATGGGCGCCGAGGATTCTCCGGCTGTCCTCTTCGACCAGGATCTTGTAGGCGTAGCACGGCTCGTTGACGCGCCGCGCGGTGAACCAGCCGGGCACGCTTTCGTGCTTGACTTTGAAGTGCAGGCCCTGTTTCTTGGCCTCGGCCTCGAGCAGGCCGACGCGGGCCAGTGGCGGCAGGGTAAACACGACGCTGGGGATGCCGGTGTAGTCGACTGTCGCGCCCTTGTTCTCCAGCAGGTTGTCGACCACCGCGTGGGCTTCCAGCGCGGCCACGGGGGTCAACGGCAACGGCCCGCCGCCGGCGTCGCCAGCGGCGTAAATCGCCGGATTGGAGGTGCTGCGGAAATGCTTGTCCAGCTTCAGCTTGCCTTGATCGTGGGCGATGTCGGCCGCATCCAGGTCCAGCGGCTCTAACGCCGGCTTACGACCGCCGCTGTGGATGGCAAGATCGGTTTCGATGGTGACACGACCCTCCGGACCTTCGGCATCGACCTCGAAGATATCGTCGGTCTTACGCACGGCTTTGACTTCGTGCCCCAGACGCACGTCCACGCCCAGTGCCCGCGTGCGCTCGACCAGCAGCGCGACCAGGTCCGGATCGAATCCGGTCAGCGGCTGCTTGCCGCGATTGAGAATCGTGACCTCAGCCCCGGCGCGCGCCGCGATATGGGCGAACTCGAAACCGATATAGCCGCCGCCGACCAGCACGAGGCGGCGGGGCAGGGTTTGCAGATCCAGGAAATCATCGCTCAGGGCCAGGTGTTCGAAGCCCTCGAGCGGCAGCCGGACCGGTTCGGCGCCGGCGGCGATGACGATGTGCCTGGCCTTGAGCATCGTGCCGCCCACCTCGACCGAGTTCGGACCGGTGAACCGGGCGCGGCCGTGATAGGTATCGATGCCCCGTTTGGCATACGCCTGCTCGCGCTTGTCCGGCACCGGATCGGTGAACGAACGCTTGTGCCGCTGCAGCGCGGCCCAGTCGATGCGCAGCTGGCCTTGCACTGTGTCGATGGCGCCCATGCGCGCGAAGCCATCGATCACCGCGGTGGCCGCGATCAGCATCTTCTTCGGGTCGCAGCCGCGCAGCGCGCAGGTGCCGCCGTACGGCCGATGGTCGACGATGGCCACCGACCAATCGGCCTTGCGACAGCCGAATGCGGTGACGCTGGCGGCGGTGCCGGTGCCGATCACGATCAGGTCATACGTTTGGTCGGTCATCGTTTTCTCCTCGTTGCGTTCGCACCGGCTCAGCGAGACGTGCCAGTGAAGTACTCGCGGGTGCCCTGGTGCGCCATGGCCTCGGCGATTCGGCCGATGGCCTGCATATACGCTGCGGACCGCAGCGTTGTGTCGCTTTCCTCGGCGCGGTCGAAACAGGTGCTGGCTTCGCGGGCCAGGCGCTGTGCGAGCCGTTGGTTTACCTCGTCTTCGGCCCAGGCATCGCCGGTGCGGTTCTGCACCCATTCCAGATGGCTTACGATCACGCCGCCAGCATTGACCAGAACGTCCGGAAGCACCTGCACGCCACGCTCAGCCAACAGGCGATCGGCCGCGCCACTGACCGGCCCGTTGGCGATTTCCAGAATGGCGCATGCCTTCACGGAATCCGCATTCCGCTCTGTGATCGCGTTTTCCAGTGCGGCCAGCGCCAGCACATCGACATCGATAGCCAGAAGTTCATCGTTCGTCAATTGGTCGGTTTCGGCCTCCTCGCAGACTGAGGCGTCACAATAAACCATGCCTTTGAGCTCACGGGTCTTGTTCTTGTGCCGCCAGATCAGCGTCGGGTCAAGTCCTTCCGCGGAATGGATGGCACCCTTTGAGTCCGATAACCCGACGATACGATAGCCGCGCTCGGACGCAAGCCGGGCGAAGTGGGAGCCGGCGTTGCCAAAACCCTGGACCGCCACGGTAAGGTCGTCGGGCGATTTGCCCTGGCGCTTCGCCCACAGATCGAGCACCTGAAGCGCGCCGCGTCCGGTGGCCGCGGTACGCCCCCTGGAGCCGCCGAGTCCCAGCGGTTTGCCGGTGAGCGCGGCCGGTACCTGCCGGCGTTCGATCCGGGCGTATTCGTCGGCCATCCAGCCCATGATGATTTCGTTGGTGTTGACGTCCGGCGCCGGTATGTCGCGGGCGGGCCCGATGACATCGTAAAAAGCGCGAACATAGCCCCGTGACAGACGTTCCAGTTCCAGTCGAGAGAGCGCCTTGGGATCGACGCAGATACCGCCCTTGGCGCCGCCGAACGGCAGATCCACGACCGCGCACTTGATCGTCATCCAGAAGCTGAGCGCCGTCACTTCCTCGGCGCTGACGTCGGGATGGAAACGGATACCGCCCTTGGTCGGCCCACGGGTATCGTCGAACTGGATGCGCCAGGCCTCAAAAAACTGCAAGGAGCCGTCGTCCATGCGGACCGGGATGTTAACGTGCACGGTCTGCATCGGCTGCGCCAGGCGCCGGCGCACGTCCTCGGACACATCGAGTCGATCGAAGACCGTATTCAGGTGATCGTTATTACCAAACGGTGTGGAATTTGATTGACTCATGGCTGTGAACACTCCGTGATGGCTGCAGACAGCGCCCGCGCGCAGCGGCCGAGCGCGCGGCGCTTGTCGCTGAGCCGTTGCGACAACAGCTGCTCTGCTTCCCGGCAGCGCGCACGGTCT
>JAVVFH010000314.1:0-3717 GCA_032250585.1 Lysobacterales bacterium | reverse complement strand
GAGGTTGTCTGCGGCCCCCAGGCCTTGATCGGGCAGAAGTCCTGCGACGCGGAGTTGACTGCGGCTGTCAAGACCTTGAATACACCGAGTCGCTGGCGCTGGTTAGTCACAGGATCGTAAAGCCAGACCGGAGACTCGCCGGGCTGCTCGAACAGCGCATAGCGGACCGGGTCGGGGATTCGAATCGAGAATCCGTTTTCGCTCGGATTGATCGTAAGCCTGTGTTCACCCAGATAGACCACGTAGCGGGGCGGTGGCGACTGGTCGAGAGCAAAGTAAAGCACGTTGTCAGGGAGATTCGGATGACGAATTGATTCACCCTGGACAACCTGTCTTGGCTCGAAACGCTGCAACGTAACCAGAGAAATCTCCGGCGCCCACTCGAAGCCCGGTTTCTGCGCCTCGTTTGCCTTGTCCCCAAGCAGTGCGACGTGCAGGGCGGCCAGCCGTCCCTCGGTTTCCGATAACCACCAGTTACCGTGCTTGAATAGCCGGCTGTGCTCGAAATCGCTCTTGATCCGAGCTGCTACGTATTCGATCAAGTCAGCACGCGATAGGGGTTCGGCGGGCTTCAGATTCAGAACCTGAAGCAAGTCATTCCGTGGATTTCGGTCGGCATGCATACTGAGCCAGGCGCGACCAGTACCGGCTACACCTTGAAGTGAGCGGGCGAATTCTTCGAGCTGTTTGGCTGCAGGTGCAGTCTTCGAGACCGGTGCCGAATCGACCCAGATGCCGGTTGCGACTCCGGCGCCGTAGATCGCGAGACCGGTCGCACCCAGCGCAATGAATCGACGGCGCCTCATAGCCGTACTCCTCGCAGATGACTTGCCAGACGAAGCGCCAGCGCGGTAATGGTCAGTGTCGGGTTGGAAAACCCGACGGTTGGGAATATGGCGCTTCCCGCAACATACAAATTATCGACGCCATGAACTTTGCAATTCTCGTCCACTACACCGTTCTGGGCCCGTCTGCTCATGCGCGCGGTTCCCATGTGGTGCATGCCACCGGAAAATCGTTCGGTGGTCTCCGGGCTTATCGGGCGAGAGAATTGGAGCCGGCCGAGTCCCCGACGGCCCAACCAAAGAGCCAGACGGGCCACAACGCGTTCGATTGCCTCCAGGTCACGCTCCAGAATCTGCCAGTCCAGAACCAACCTTCGCATACCGAGTTCGTCCGTTTGATTGGACAAGCTCACGCGGCTGTTCCGATTCGGCGTGGGTTCGTTGATCATCGTGACCCGATAACGCCATGCTGAATTGCCCAACGAAGTGGCGATTCCGGGAGCTTGCAGCGCTTCGGGCGGCCATTCCGGATCGGGCTCGGTTGCGGTCAGCATGAAGCAGCAATTATTCAAGCGCTCCTCCTTCATCAACCTCGGCGATGGCGCAAGTACCGGCATCAATTGCGCATCGTCAGTGCCCTCGTGACGTTGATACTTCATCTCGGCACGCGTCATTAAGAAGCCAGGTGTATAGCCGAAATGCTCCATGAAGTATCGGCCGAGCAGTCCGGATTGGTTCCCAAGCGCCGGCTGCTGATCGTGCGCTGTGTGCAGGAGCAGCCTTGCCACCTCGATACCGCCGGTGGCCACGATGAAGACCTTTGCGTTGATTCGGAAACGTTGCCCATCCAGGGTGGCCACTTGTGCAGCAGCAACCACGTGCCCGTCATGCTCAAGGTCCACCACAGTGGCATGCAGCAAGACGTCTACCTCGTTGGCCTTGGCCAATTGTTCACGATAGACCGTGCCAAACCGAGTCGGTGGACTGAAACGAAACCCGAGGTCCCTGAAGTCATCGTCCGGGGCTGGATTCAGGATCGCGTTCCGGTGGGTATTCGACGACATGTCGTAGTCTTCGGTCGTGATCTGGACTACATCGTGCGCCTGCCGGTACCATGGGTCCAGGTCAGACCGAGATAGCGGCCATGCCGTGACGCCGAACCATTCACGTTGCTCGAAGTCGCTGGCGTCGAGAGGTCGACACCAGCCACCCCAGTGGTTGCTGGTGCCACCGAAAAAACGTTGCCGAGAGGCCAGCAACGGGTAGGGGAGGCCGACGACATCGCCGTCGTACAGGGCCAGTTCCTCGGCGGTCGGTGGTTCCAGACCGCCCGCCTCCAGCAGCGCGATACGAAGCCCTCGGCCGACAAGGCTCCTTGCAATCGTGATGCCGGCCGGGCCGGCGCCGATGATTGCGAGATCGAATTCCGCCGTGGCGTTATTGTCGAGCTGGTTGCGAATATCGTCGATCATTCTGGACAGGGCTCTCTCGGTCGTCGGGGTGGAAGCGTTACCAGTGGGGTTCGATCACGATACCGCTGTTCTTTTGCGGTAGATCGACTTCGCAGTAAATTTGTGGCAGCCGGAATCGCAGCAACCTGGCCAGCCGCGATCCCGGTTCACGAAAACCGCTATCCACTTCTATCGCCCGATGAATATGGAAATCGGGCGAAAGTGCGCAGAAATAATGGCAAATCTCGCGTCGGCTGAATTCTTTCCAGTGATGACCGTAGGTCGGGGTCTGAAGGATTTCGTTGATATCGATTCCGGCACCGAAGCCGGTCAGGAATCGCTTCCACTGCCACGCTCGGCGCCCTGCGGCATAGAAATTGGGCGTCGTCACGATGATTCTTCCTTTCGGTCGGAGCATTCGATAGACGGCTTTCCAGAATGCGATCGGGTTGAATGTGATGTGTTCGAGGATCTCGGTAAACAGGACGACATCGATGCTGTCGTCCGGAATCGCCTCGAATGCCTTGCCGGAGTGGATTTCCTCGAATGTCAGCAAGTCGATCGAATGATGGCGCGCAAGAGCTTTCACCGCATCCAGTTCCAGCGTTGCCGCGAAATCGGCCGCGGTTACCCTGAAGCCTGCTCGTGCGAACAACACTGATTGATGAAGCCAATGCGCGCCTATATCCAGGACATGGGCGTTGGTATCGCGATTCCAGTAGTTGGAAAACTGCCTGAATGTGCCTATGAATCGGCGAAAGTGCCCGCTGAGATAGGCATTGTCTGTGGGCCCGAATTGCTCGATTTCCCCAATATAGTGCTGGGCATCGGTGGGCAAATCAATGTCGGTGGGCATTCTCGTCTCGCATGGTCTGGATTCGGCAGCGAACCCCGTGGCATTCGGCCCTTACCATTGGGCGCCTGCTCCCCAAGGGTTCCACTTGAAACCCCGTATTCAGGGGCGATTTTTGCAGGCCGGCACCGATTTCGCAGATCGCCCGGCCGCCGGTAGACGATGGTAAACGAGTGAGTTGGTCAACAGCGCGACAATTTGCCGGTTTCTCGAAGGTCATGCGCGAAGGTCATGGGTGTCTTCTCCCAACCCGTGTATTGCAGGCTGTGATCAACCCGAATCAGTTGTCAGGCAATGCGGTCGCGAGCCCAACGCCCCGGATGCAGGGCCTGGTGGTGTCGCGGCGGCCAGCTTGATGAACAATGCGGGCTAGAATCGGGAGGTTGCTGTGTCCGTTCATCGCCCAAGGAGTCTTCGATGAGAATTCAATCGTTTTTTGCGACCGGTCTGGCCGTGCTGTGGCTGGCCGGCTGTTCCGATCGTTCCGAACCCGAGCCGGCAGCGCCTGCCGTCGAGCCGAATCCTGCGGCTGAATCGGCAGCGCCGGAGTATCCAATCACCCGCGCCGTCGACGTGACCGACAGCTACCACGGCGTGGAAGTGGCCGATCCGTACCGCTGGCTGGAAG
>JAVVFH010000313.1:0-3735 GCA_032250585.1 Lysobacterales bacterium | reverse complement strand
CTGATAGCGTGCGGGAAATATGACCAGGCCAACGAACGGGTGACCGACCGGATGTGCCGACTGGCGCTGCACGGAACGCCCGCCCAGGTCATCGCCCAGATTGAGCGCCTCGCCGAGCTGGGTATTACCCAGGTCAATCTGGGTGGGCCGCTCGGCCCCGATCCGAAGGAGGCCATTCGGCTGATGGGCGAACAGGTCATCCCGTATTTCCGGGGCGGAGCTTAATGGTGCGGTTCAGGGCACTGAGTCGGGTTCAGGTGTTCGCACTCACATCCGCCATGCGTTCGCGATAATCCCAGGTGAACCATCGCTCGGGCCGGATGGTGAGCAGGACTTCTTCGTCCTTGCGGGACAGGAGCCAGCGGCCGACCCGGGATTCTTTACCGCCCAGGTAACGCGAAATCAGCGCCTCAAGCACGTCACTGTTGCCCAGCGGTTGCAGGCCGACGTCGCCCTGTCCGCGCACGCCGTGGTAGGGCGGTTCGTTCGGCGAGACTTCGAAACCGACCCGATGATCACGGCGCAGCAGGCGCACCAGCGCGGAATTTTGATGGGAGACGCACTGCAACGCGCCCTGATGATAGCGGTACCAGAGCGAGATCACCCGGGGATAACCGTCTTTGCCGGTGCAGGCCAGGCGCAATGGAAACGTCGATGCGCGCAAAAATCCGGCGATTTCCTCGAGGGACCACGGGCCGTCGATTGTGGTGGGCATAGCAATCCTTGTGGTTCGTCCTTTTCCGGTTCAAGTACAATGCGTATGGCCCGAGACCGGACGGGGTGATTGTGCACATTAGACTACGTTTTCTGGAGGAGCTTATGCAAACCGCGATCCTGCTTTATGACGGCGTGACCGTGCTCGACGCCATCGGGCCTTACGAAGTGCTGCAGAGTGTTCCCGGCATGGAAGTGTGTTTCGTGGGACGCGAGCGGGGCGAAATACGCTCGGATTTCAAGCGCCTGGGGCTCTTCGTCGACTATCGACTCGACGAGGTGCCGGAGCCGGACGTCCTGCTGGTGCCGGGTACGCCCTTTCCGGACTCGCTGATCGGCGACCCGGCCGTGTTGGAATGGATTGGCGCCGTGCATGCGAGCACGACCTGGACGACGTCCGTATGCACGGGCGCACTGGCTCTCGGCGCGGCTGGGCTGCTGGACGGCAAACGCGCGACGACGCATTGGCTGGCGCTCGAGGCATTGGCATCATTTGGCGCAACGTCGACGGCTGAACGGGTGGTGCGCGATGGGAAAATCTGGACCGCGGCCGGCGTTTCGGCCGGCATCGACATGGCTCTGACGCTGGTTGCCGAGCAGTTCGGCGCCGATGCCGCGCGCGCCGCGCAGCTGGTGATCGAGTATGACCCTCAGCCGCCTTTCGATGCGGGGTCGCCGGACAAGGCGCCGGCGCCTATCGTCGCGGCCTTGCGTGAACAGTTCGGCAACCTGATGGAAAACAAAGTGGAGCGCTCATCATCATGAACGAAAAATCCGGCAAGGGCCGCAATACCCTGGCGATCTGGGGCGGCGAGATCGAGAAAGATTTCTGGCAGCGCTCCACCCAGGTGCCGGTGGTGCACAGTGTTTCTTTCGGCTACCGGGATCTGGACGAGTGGCAGGCGGTGGCGCTGGATCAAGCGGAAGGTCACATCTACAGCCGCAATACCAATCCGACCGTGCATGTCTTCGAAGAAAAAGTGCGGTTGCTGGAAAGTGCGGAGGCGGCGGTCAGTTTCGCCTCCGGCATGGCGGCGATCAGCGACACGATGTTCACCTTTCTGCGGCCGGGTGATCGGGTGGTGTCCATCAAAGACAGCTACGGCGGCACCAACCGGATTTTCACTCATTTTTTGCCAGAGTTCGGCATCGAAGTCGAGCTGTGTGACACCACGGATCATGAACAGATCGAACGTGAGGTGGCCAAAGGCTGCGCCATGCTCTATCTGGAGACCCCGACCAATCCGACGGTCAAGATCGTCGACATCGAGCGTCTCTCGCGCGCTGGCCGCGCCGTGGGCGCGTTGGTGGTTGTGGACAACACCTTCGCCACACCGATCAATCAGAATCCGCTGGCGCTCGGCGCGGACCTTGTCTTGCACAGCGCCTCGAAGTTTCTCGGTGGGCACGCGGACGCGCTGGGCGGTGTGCTTTGCGGTTCGCGGGAACGGATCGGGAAGGTGTACGGCTTTCGCGAAATCAACGGCGCCGTGCTGTCACCGGACAGCGCCTACAGCCTCCTGCGGGGAATGAAAACGCTCGGCATCCGGGTCGAGCGGCAGAACGCCAATGCGATGGTGATCGCGGAGTATCTGTCGGAGCATCCGGCCGTCGAGCGGGTGTTTTATCCCGGTTTGCCTGGCCACGAACACCACGACGTTGCGAAACGCCAGATGCGGGGCTTCGGCGGCATGCTGAGTTTCATGGTGAAGGGCGGTTTCGACGCGGTGAAAACTTTCCTGCCGCGCCTGCAACTCGCGCACCGGGCCGCCAACCTGGGTGCGGTTGAAACCATTGTCGGCCCTCCAGCCACCACCAGCCATGTCGAGGTCAGCGCACAAGGGCGCGAGCGCATGGGCATTCCCGAAGGACTCCTGCGCTATTCGACCGGTATCGAGGACGTCGATGACCTGAAAGCCGACTTGCAGCAGGCGCTTGCGGTGCTGGTTTGAAACGAGCGACGTGCGCCACGATCTGTTTTGCCTGAAGCCGCTTCCCATCGCGGCTAAAGCCGCTCCCACAAAGACAGGGCGTTTCCGGAGCCGGTGGGAGCGGCTTCAGCCGCGAAATGGCGACCGATCTTCTTCAGCACTACAACGGTTCTCTGACCCCGGTTTATGATCGATTGGCGCGGCGGCATGGAGTGGTGTGAATCCTGGCTGACTTGCGTTAGACTTGTCTTATTCCTCAGGGGTGGCCCGCGTGGCCTGAGATCTGTCGTTACAGGAACCCTTTGAACCTGATCCGGTTAATGCCGGCGTAGGAATAGGACCTTCCTGAATATTCCCGCTAAAGGCCAGACTGGATCTCGATCACATTGAGATCCGAACATGCGTGTAAAAAAATTGATCGTGATGACTGTCGGCGCTTTGCTGCCCCTCGCCGTTGCTGACGCGGAAGAGTCGGCGCCCGGCCCGCTGGAAGAAATCGTCGTTTCCGAGTTCCGCCCGGCGCCGGTGCGGGAACTCGACTCCAGCATCACCGTGCTGAATGAGGCGGCCATCGAGTCCGCTTCGCTGCAGCATTTCGAGGAACTGATCGCGCTGGTTCCCAACATGAACTTCTCCGGAGAGGGGTCGCGCGCGCGCTATTTCCAGTTGCGTGGCATCGGCGAATTGGAGCAGTACGAGGGTGCGCCGAATCCGTCGGTCGGATTTATCCTCGACGACATCGATCTGTCCGGCGTCGGCGGCATCAGCACGGTCTTCGACCTGCAGCACGTCGAGGTCCTGCGCGGACCGCAGGCCACGCGCTTCGGCGCCAATGCATTGGCCGGGCTCGTGTACCTGCAGTCGGTCGAGCCGACGCAGGAGGTCGAAGGGGTGGCTCAGTTACAGGCCGGAAGTAAGGGTATTTTCGGCGCCGGGTTCGCCCTTGGCGGTGGGCTCAGCGATTCACTCAGCGGCCGTTTTTCCCTGCATCGCCATCAGGTCGACGGTTTTTATGACAACGTCTCGCTGGGGGTGGACGACAGCAACGAACGCCAGGAACTCACCGCGCGCGGCAAACTGCGGTGGGACT
>JAVVFH010000312.1:0-3741 GCA_032250585.1 Lysobacterales bacterium | reverse complement strand
CATCCCAGTCGTAAATCCGAACTTCCGTTCCGAGATGCTCGGCGAGCGGCGCGGCCGTACCCCGCGTGCGCGCGAAATCGGTGCTGTAGATCGCGTTGATCCCGGCGTCTTGCAGCAGCAGCGCCAAGTCGCGCGCCCGTTGCCGGCCGGTCTCGGTCAGCGCGGGATCCTTGCTCCCGGCCTGCTTCTCCGCGTGCCGTACCAGGAAGACGATCGCGGAATCACCGGCTCCTTCGGCGCTGGCCGGCGCGGACGCGCACAGCCCCAGAAGCAGGACGGCCAGGCAGCCGGCCAGCACTCCTGGGCGTCCCCTGAGCAGCGTGCGATCGACGTCCAGGGCTAGCGCTGCACGATGACGCGCGGGTCGAGCTCTCCGACGCCAGCCACTTCGACGATGTACTCGTACGTGTCCTCGGCCTGGTCGTCCGGCACGCAAACGATCAGTTGCCTGTCGCCCCCGGCGGCCGTGCCAGACGCGCTGATCCACGTGGACTTGGCGTTCTTGCCTTTGATCGTGACCGCGACCGTCGAGTAGTCCAGGCCGTTGGGGCCCCCGGCCGAGGACGGCTTGAGATGAAACACGAGTGCTCCGTCGGGCTTGACGTTGACCTTCGCGTCGGCTTCGAGGTGGGAGTCGCCGTAACGGACGGTGACGTCCTTCTTGCCCGCGGGGCACTCGGACAGCATGGGGTTGTGTGGCGTTACGGCACAGGCTGCAAGCCACGCGCCGGCGGCAAGGCTGATGGATACGTTGAAAACAGTTTTCAATTGCATCGTGTTCTCCCTCGGATGGTCAGTGCACGGCTGAGGGCGTCCCGCGCGACGGTGCCAGACGCTCTGTGTAAAGCATAGCGCATTCACTCGGCTTTGCGTCGCCCGGTCATGTCCTCGAATCGCCGGTCGGCGCGAATCGGCTTGAGTTGCGGATCCCGGGTCAGCAGGCTGATCGGGTAGCCCCGGTCCAACGCGGCCTCGAAGTCGGCGAGGGCGCCGTCCGGGTCGCCGGCGCGTAGCCGGATCAACCCCGAGTAATAATGGCCGTAGGGATCGTCCGGGGACGCGGCGAGCGCGCGGTCGATCAGGTTGCGGGCCTCTCGCGGCCGGTCCAGCATGGCGGTGATCCACGCCAGGTCCATGATGTATCCCGGATCGTTGGGATTGACGTCGAGGGCGGCGTTGGCGAGATGTTTCGCGGTGCCGAACGCCTCTTGCGCCTCCGCCGTCCTTCCGCCCATCCACAGCGCATCACCCAGGTTGGACCAGGCCAGGTGATCGCCTGGCGCCAGCTCGACCGACCGAAGCTGGGCTTCGATGGCCTCCTGTGGTCGGCCGAGGTAGTAGTACATCAGACCCATGTTGGCGTAGGCCGACTGCCACGGCTCGATTTCCAGCGCCCGCCGGTAGGTCTCCAGCGCCGATTCGAGTTTTCCGGCCAGCATGTAGGCGGCGCCGAGGTTGGACCAGCCCATGGTGTTGTTGCGGTCGAGAGCGACAACGTATTCGTACTCCCGGGCCGCTTGGAAGTAGCGGCCCGACTTGTAGAGGAAGTAACCCAGCGAGTTATAGGCGGACCAATCGCCGGGGTGCAGGCCGATGGCCTGGCGCAGCCGTTCCTCTGCCAGCGACGGCTTCCGCTGCAGCGTGTAGACGGTACCCAACCCGGTCAGCGAAGACACGCTGTTGGGGTCGATCTCCAGGGCTGCCAGGAAGGCTGCTTCCGCGCGGTCGTGCTTGCCGGTGGCGAGGTAGAGTTCTCCGAGCGCGGTGTGCACCACGTCGAGGTTGGGGTTCAGTTGCAGGGCGCGTGCACAGGAGGACTCCGCTTCGTCGATATACCTCGCTTCGCTGGTGAGCGGGTACAGGGCCACGTAAGCCCCGCACTTGCCGGCATGGGCCGCCGAGTAGTCCGGGTCGAGCGCCAGGGCGGCGTCGTAGTTGTCCAGGGCGGTTTGCAGGTTCTCCACCTTGCGCGGCAGCAGCTCGGCTTCCACGCCGCGACGGTACAGAACGTAGACGTCCAGACTGGGGTCTTCCGCCAGGCCTTCGTCGGCAATGCGTGTTTCGGGCGGCAGCGCCACGCGCACGTTGGCCACGGTCAGCCGGGTGATCTCGTCACGAATGTCGAAAAAGTCCTCGCGCTGCCGGTCGAAGCTGCGCGACAGCACGTGGAAGCCGGTGGCGGCGTCGATCAGCTGGACAATGATGCGCATGCGGTCGCCGGTAATCTGGACGCTGCCCTCCACGTACAGCGCCACCCGCAGCCGCTCGCGCACCTTCGACGATGGCGAGTTCGGCTCGAGGCTGAACGCGTCGCCGCGCGAGGAGACCAGCAGGCCGGGCACGCGCGACAGGCGCGTGATGACGTCATCGACCAGGCCGTTGGCGAAAATCCGGGTCTCCTCGCTGCCGTCGAGGTTCAGAAAGGGCAGCACGGCGATCGAGTTCTCCCGTACCGGCGGCAAGCTGACCTCGGCCGTCTCCGACGCGGTCGCCCGGGCTTGCGGCGCCGGCAAGCCGATTTGGTTGTCGTACACGAACACCGCCACCGCGGCGATGGCCAGCGCCCCGATCACCGACAGGTAGGTGCGGCTGAATTGGCGGCGCCGGGCGTCCCGCGGGGACAGGGTGTCGAGCACGGCGCGGCCGTCGCGGAACTCGAGGAACCACGACAGCGCGAGCGCGATGGGAAAGCCCGCAATGACCAGCAAGGTGACGAAGGTCCCGGCCCAGTCCGGCAGGTGCAGCTGTTCGAAGACGATGTCCGCTACCTGGATGATCAGCCAGCCGACCACCAGGTATGCGATGGCGGCTTCCAGTACGCCGCGCCGCTTGAGTTTGTCGAGCAGGCCGATGTCCGCCAGTTGCGGTAAGGCTCCCGGCGGGACGGAATCGGCCTGCGCGACGGCCGGCTCCGGTTGGGCGATCAGGCGGTAACCGCGCCGCGGCAGCGTCTGGATGAAGCGCGGATGATCGGCCTGGTCGTCCAGGGCGTGGCGGATTTCGCGGATCGCGCGCCCCAGCAACTCCCGGCTGCCCTGGCCGGGACCCCAAACCCGGTCGATCAGGGTCTCGCGCGTGACCAGCCTGCTGGGGCTGGAGGCCAGGCAAAGGAGAACTTCCATCGCTTTCGGCGGCAGGTGAACAGACCGGTCCCGGTGCCTCACCTCGCCCTTGAGGGGCTCGACCCACACGCCGTTCAAATAGAATCCTTGCAGCAGATCAGAATCCACACAGCCGCCCTGGCAGACACGGTTAGGCAGATGATAACACTGCTGCCGCACCCGGCCTCCCGCGCGTTCTGCGTCCGGTCAACTGTCGTGTCGGCAAGCCTCGCGCCGGCGCGGGGCCGGGACCACGGCCCTGACAGCCTGTCCGACCTTCCCTCGCTACGATTGGTCGAGCCCGACAGGCTGTTAGTACCACTGTGTTAGAAAATAAGGTATTATAACGATCACTTCAAGTATTTTGTGAGGTGGGTCATGGGTCTGAGTCTGGAAGCGCGGTTTGAGCGGTACTGTGACACGATTGTGAACACGCTGATGCACGCGGATCGGGAGCAACCGGCGCGCTGGTACATCAAGGGCTTGATGTTGCCGGGTGAGCGCAAGAGCGTGGAGCCGATGGCGGCACGGGTGCAGCCGCAGAACGTGCGTTCGGCGCATCAGTCGATGCACCACTTGGTGGCCGACGCGCCGTGGAGTGATGCGGCCATGTTGTCGGTAGTGGCTGGCGCGGTGCTGC
>JAVVFH010000311.1:0-3754 GCA_032250585.1 Lysobacterales bacterium | reverse complement strand
GTGACGGCGTGTCGCCGGCCAATGCAGCCTCGAGACAATCTCGGTGGCGAAGAGGCGCAGTCCGTCGCGGCGGCGTTGATGTGCTTGCTCATGCGCCAGCACGGTCGCCGCTTCGGCGGGGCTGAGGTCATCGAGCAGGCGGCTGGATATCAAAATCGTCGGATTGATCCAACCGACCGTGATGGCGACCGGCCGGTCCGAACGAACGACGTTATGGCAAGGCTCGACCTTCGATTCGCTGCCCAGGGCGACCAGCATCCGCAGGACCTGTCGCTGCCGCCGCAGCCGTGTACCGATGACGGCGGCCCATGCCAGAACAGAAAGACCGATTGCGCCCAGCAGCAGACGCTCCGGTGCGCTCCCCGTGAACAACGCGGTATGGAAGAAGCACAGGTGCGCATGATGGCCGTGCACATGGCAGTGGTCGATCCCGAAACCGAGGCCGTGAGCGACCGAGGGTGCGAGCGTGAAGCACACCAGCAGCAGTCCCGACAGGAGGGGGAAGGCGGCCCAGGCAAACAGGAAATTCGCCCGCGCCGCGGGTTCCAGGCGAGACATTCGCCCGATCGCGAAAGGAAAAAGAGCCTTCGAAAAGAAGGCTGCGCACACAGCCGCTGCGGCAAAGACAATCGTGCAAGCGGCTACGAGGCCGAGCTGCAGACTCATCGGCCGTCGTCCTCGTCCCGATCTTCGACCTGGGCCCGGCGTTCGGCGATCAAATGTTCGAGCCGGGACAGACTCTCTGTGTCGACACGGGCGGCAAGATCGACGAAGGCGGTCAGCATGTGTTCGGTACTGCCATCGGAAAAAGTCTCGACGATCTCTTCGATGAGTCGCTCCATGAGCTCTTCGCGGCGGACGCCGGCTGCGTAGAGGTAAGCATGGCTGACTTTTTCCCGGGTCACGAGCTGTTTGCGGAACAGGCGTTCGAGGGTCGACTGGACGGTGTTGAGTCCAATACGCCGGAGTGTGCCAACGCGACGATGCATGGTTTTCGCATCGAGTGGGCCACGGCTCCACAGCTGCTCAAGAACAGCAAGTTCGAGTTCCCCGAGATAGGGTCTTGACAGCGTCGACATGGGCGGTTCACGGAAGTTGGAACGTGTAGCTAAGAGTATGGTCTGCAAAAAACCGATGGTCAATCGGTTTTTGATATCGCTACCGAAACTTGCTGCGGCCGCCCGTGAAGTTCATTGGACGTTGAACAGGGGCATGTTCGACTCCAGCCGGTCGGTTTCCGCCTTGACCACCTTGTAGCACTCGCAGCTCAGCTCTTCCAGGCGGGTTCGGTCGGTCACCGTGATGTGACCGCGCCGGTAATTGATCACACCGAGATCCTGCAACTTGCCGGCGGCCTCGGTGACGCCCTCGCGGCGCACCCCCAGCATGTTGGCGATCAGTTCCTGGGTCATCCTCAGTTCACTGCCCGACAGGCGGTCCAGCGAAAGCAGCAGCCAGCGGCACAACTGCTGGTCGATCGAATGGTGGCGGTTACACACGGCGGTCTGGGCCATCTGTGTGATCAGTGCCTGTGTATAACGCAGCAACAGCATGCGCATCTCGGGATAATGATTGAACTCGGCCCTGAGCCGTTGGCTGGTCAGCGAAAATGCCGACCCGGCGCTCTGGACAAGCGCCCGGCTGGGCGAGCTTTCGCCGCCCATGAAAACGGCCACCCCGATCAGGCCTTCCCTGCCCACAACCGAGATCTCCGCCGAGGCGCCGTTTTCCATCACGTACAGCAGTGACACGATACCGTCGGTCGGGAAATAGACGTGGTGCTCCTTGTCGCCGGATTCAAAGAGCACCTTGCCAAGCGGCAAGTCGACCGACTTCATGTGGGGAAACAGACGCTCCCGGGCCTCTTCCGGCAAGGCGGCCAGAAGGCGATTCTGCAGCGGGTCGGGTTGTGCGCTGGCGGCCATGAATGGTTTGCCCTCCCGGATCGACCGAAACATCCTTGATTCAACAGAGCCAGGGCAGGGTTCCCTGAGCGACAATGCATTATAGCGCACGTGACGCGGTCAATGATTTTTTGTCCAATGGCTATTTCTTGCATTGGATAAAAACTTTCCCAGCCGGGTTATGCGAGATTTTTATTGGGCAGTACAGGAACCAACTTTGCTTCGATCCGGATTGACCGGAAACGTCAAATGGGCGCAATCGGCGGGACTCCGCAGGCTAACAGGTATTTGCTGTGTCCGACATGCCGGGCCCTGATCGGTGCATGTGTCGATAGCTTACGAGCCGTTGTTCAGACTCATCCCAAAGGCGCAATGACAGCGATTTCAGGCTGGCCAGCAGGGTGAGCGGCTCTACTTGTCGAAGAAACGGACTCGCCAAATGGCAGCGCTCGAGATGGTAGTTGGGTATCGAGGGGTTGAGGTGATGAATGTGATGGAAGCCGATGTTTCCGGAAAACCATTGCAGCACTTTCGGCAGCCGGTAGTACGAACTGCCTTGCAGCGCGGCGGCGGTGTAATCCCACTCTCCCTTGCGGGCCCAATAGGTTCCCACGAATTGATGCTGAACGTAAAACAGCCATACACCGGCGGAACCGGCAACCATCGTGACGATCAACTGGATCAGCAGGTAGTTGACAAATCCAAACGCGGCGCCCAGACCGACCGCCATGCAGAGCATGGCGAGGTTCATCCACCATACCGAGCGCCGCTCTCTCGGCATGTCTTGCCTGGAGGGAACACGCTCGATGCCCAACAGCAGAAAAAGTGGGCCGATGACAAACAGCACAAGCGGATTGCGGACCACGCGGTAGGCCAGGCGCTGCCAGCGCGAGGCATCGAGATACTCCTGCACCGTCAGTGTCCAGATGTCACCCGTTCCGCGGCGATCGAGATTCCCGGAAGTTACGTGATGACGGGCATGGCGCCGTCGCCAGCGAAAAAAAGGCGTAAAGGTCAACACGCCGCAGACGCAACCCCAGAAACTGTTTGCACGCTTCGACTTGAAGTACGAACCGTGACCGCAGTCGTGAAAAATGATGAAGATCCTGACGAGCAGGGCGCCGGCCAGCACGGCCAGCGGCGCGGTTAACCACCAGGAAATATCCAGGCTCAGGAAGATCGCGCACCAGACCAGAAAGTAGCCGCCCAGGGTGTTGAGTAACTGCCAGGCGGCCCGCCAGAAGCTGGGCTCCCGGTAATTCGACATCGTCCTTTTCCATTCGGCAAATTCCGACCGCAATTGCGTCGGACATTCATTCATTGTGACTCTCCTGCGATTGCCGGGATTCACCAGGCGACTGCAAATGATCCCGTTGCTTAAAAACTACACGCGATGCCCCGCTTCATCCGTTCGATAGCGCACACAGCCGCAGGCACATCACTGAATGTGCGCGACCGAACAGACGGACCACAACGGGACAGCTAACTTGAACGTCTCACGCATCTGGAAACGGGCGTGAAGCGGAGCAGGTCGCTGGCAAGTCCCAGGCCCGTTATGGAGATGTCAAGCGCAGTTTCGGCAAGAACAAGTTACACTCCTCCCCCTGAAGCTGCTACAGCTGGAGTGTCCTGGCCCTCAGATTCATGAGGGCCTTTTTTTGGGAATGCATCGGTGCTTTGCGGCCGTTGTTGCCGGGTCGCGACGACTGCAGATCAATTGCAGAACCTGCCGCTCGAGCCCGTCAACATTTCGCTCAGCTCGCCATTTGCCGACATCAGGCCTTTGAACACGGCGGCAGAAATGCCGGGGCTCAGATAGATCGACCCCAGCAGAACTTCCCGGATCGCAT
>JAVVFH010000310.1:0-3764 GCA_032250585.1 Lysobacterales bacterium | reverse complement strand
CTATTCGATCAGTGATCGCGAGAGTTTCCTGACGGGCCGGGAGTTGCTGGTCCGCGAAGGCATTCTCGGCGGTTCGTCAACCGGCACGCTGGTCGCGGCCGCGCTGCGCTATTGCCGCGAGCAGCAGGAGCCCAAGCGCGTGCTGACCTTCGCCTGCGACACCGGCAACCGCTACCTGTCCAAAATGTACAATGATTTCTGGATGCGCGACCAGGGCTTTATCGAGGTCGAGAAGCACGGCGACCTCAGGGATCTGATCGCGCGGCCTTACGAGTCACACGACACCATCACCATTAGCCCCGACGAGCCGTTGGCGAACGCCTACCGGCGAATGAAGCTGTATGACGTTTCGCAACTGCCGGTGATCGAGAACGGGAAACTGGTCGGTATCCTGGATGAATCCGATCTGTTGCTGGCGGTCGCCGAGTCCGCTGAGAGTTTCGACGAACCGGTGCGCGGGGCGATGGTATCGGAGCTGACGGAAATCGACGTCAAGGCGCCGGTGACCGCCCTGATGCCGATTTTCGCGAACGATTTCGTTGCCATCGTCCGGGATGGCGACAAGTTCCTCGGCCTGATCACGCGCGTGGACCTGTTGAATTATCTGCGCCGCAAGGCGGACCGTTGAGACGCTCGCAGGTCAGAACAACGCGATTGAAAAGGCGAAAGAGATGAACAAGAACGGGAAAGCAGCCGGGATGTCGACCCGGGCCATTCACTCAGGGCAGAGTCCGGATCCCTCCACGGGTGCGATCATGACGCCCATTTTCGCCACCTCGACCTACGTGCAGCGCAGCCCGGGTGACCACCAGGGATGGGAGTATTCGCGCAGTCACAATCCCACGCGCGACGCCTACGAACGCTGCGTAGCGGACCTGGAGAATGGCATCCGGGGTTTCGCATTCGCGTCGGGGATGGCGGCCACGGCCACGATTCTCGAGTTGCTGGACAGCGGCGATCACGTGGTGGCCGGCGACGACCTCTACGGCGGAACCTTTCGGCTTTTCCATCGGGTCCGCGAGCGCTCCGCCGGGTTGCGTTTCAGCTTCGCGCAGCTGGAAGATCCCGACCGCCTGCGCGAGGCCATGACGCCCGAGACACGCCTGGTCTGGGTGGAAACGCCGACCAACCCGATGCTGAAGGTCATCGATATCGCCGCGGCGGCAGAGATTGCACATGAGCACGGCGCGCTGCTGGTGGTCGACAACACCTTCGCGACGCCGATGCTGCAGCAGCCCTTGTCGCTGGGTGCGGACATCGTGATGCATTCGGCTACCAAGTACCTGAACGGCCATTCCGACATGATCGGAGGTGTCGCGGTGGTGCGCGAGGACGAAGCGCTCGCCGACCGTCTCTGGTTCCTGTTGAACTCCGCGGGCGCCATCCAGGGGCCGTTTGACAGCTTCCTGGCGCTGCGCGGTCTCAAGACCCTGGCGCTTAGAATGAAGGCGCATTGTGAAAATGCCGCCCACATCGCGCAGTGGCTGGAGGGCCACGCCGCGGTGCGGCGGGTGATTTACCCTGGCCTGCCGGATCATCCGCAGCATGCGCTGGTGATGCGCCAGATGAGCGGTCTGGGCGGTGGGATCATCAGTGTCGATCTGCACGGCGGGCTCGAAAAGAGCCGGTCCATGCTCGAACGCTGCAGCCTGTTCGCGCTGGCGGAGAGCCTGGGCGGCGTCGAGAGCCTGATCAACCACCCCGCCATCATGACCCACGCGTCGGTCCCGGAAGACATCCGCGCCCGTCTCGGCATCAGCGATACGCTGGTGCGCTTGTCGGTCGGCGTCGAAGACGTGGACGATCTGGTCGCCGACCTGGACTATGCGCTGGATAGCTGAAGCGCTTCTCCAGTCGATGGTCAATGTGGGACCGGCTTTAGCCGCGAAAGCACAAACACCAGAAAATCGCGGCTAAAGCCGCTCCCAGCCTTCACCTTCAGGACTGGAGTTCCGGCAGGTTCCGGTAGAGTTCCAATGCCGCGGGGTTGGCCAGCGCGTCCACATTCTTCACCGGGCGGCCGTGTACGACGTTGCGCACCGCGAGTTCGACAATTTTTCCACTGACGGTTCTGGGGATGTCGGCGACCTGGATGATGCGTGTGGGAACATGCCGCGGCGTCGTGTTTTTGCGGATCGCCCGGCGGATGCGTTCACGCAGGCGGTCGTCCAGCTCCAGCCCGTCCCGCAGCTTGACGAACAGCACGACGCGCACATCGTCTTCCCAGTCCTGTCCGATGCAGAGGCTCTCGAGCACTTCGTCCAGGCTTTCAACCTGCCGGTAGATTTCTGCCGTGCCGATGCGCACGCCGCCGGGGTTGAGGGTCGCGTCTGAGCGCCCATAGATGACGTAGCCGCCGTGCTCGGTCTTCTTCGCGAAATCGCCCTGCGCCCAAATGCCCGGGAACTTCTCGAAATAGGCCGCGCGATACCGGCTGCCGTCTTCATCGCCCCAAAAACACACCGGCATGGATGGAAATGCCTGCATACAGCACAGTTCGCCGGTTTCATCGACGTCGGCAATGCTGCCGTCATCGCGCAGGATTTCGACCGCCATGCCGAGCCCGGCACACTGCAGTTCCCCGCGGTAAACCGGCAGAATGGGGCAGCCAAGGGCAAAGCAGGAGACAATGTCCGTGCCGCCGGAAATCGACGACAGGCAAAGGTTCGGCTTGATATCCCGGTACACGTACTCGAAGCTCTCGGGCGACAGCGGAGAGCCGGTCGACAACAGGGTGACCAGTGAATTGAGCTCATGCGTTTCACGCGGTTTGACGCCCGCTTTCTCCCAGGCCGAAATGGCCTTGGCGCCGGTGCCGAACACGCTGATGTCGAACTCATCGATCAGGTCGAACATCGCCTCCGGCGCGGGATAAAAGGGCGAGCCTTCGTACAGGACCACGGTTGCGCCCACCGCCAGGCTGCTAACCAGCCAGTTCCACATCATCCAGCCGCAGGTGGTGAAATAGCAGATGCGGTCGGTACGCCGCAAATTGGTGTGCAGCACCAGCTCCTTGAGGTGCTGGAGCAGGGTGCCGCCGGCGCCGTGGGTGATGCACTTGGGCACGCCTGTGGTGCCCGAGGAATAGAGGATGTAGAGCGGGTGGTTGAACGGCAATGACTCGAACGGGATCTCCGTTGCGGCCCGGTCCAGAAAATCGTCAAACCAGACGGCGCCCGGCACGGTTTCAATACGGGCGTCCGGCGCCACGTAGGGTACGACCACGGTTTTCCCGATTGAGTCGATGGCCTCGAGCACGCCGCGCACCTTATCCAGGCAGTCGTACTGTTTTCCGTTATAGCTGTATGCGGCGGCGCAGAACAGAAGTTTTGGCTGAATCTGCCCGAGCCGGTCGACCACACCATCGACGCCGAAGTCCGGGCTGCAGGAAGACCAGGTGGCGCCGATGCTGGTTGTCGCCAGCATGGCGATCACGGTTTCGGGCAGGTTGGGCAGGTAGCCGGCCACGCGGTCGCCGCTGCCGACGCCGGCGGCGCGCAGTGCGGCCGCGGTCCGGGCGACGAGTTCATACAGCTCGCGGTAGCTGATTTCGCGGGTCGTTCCGGTCTCGGACCGGAACAGCAGGGCGACGCCGTCGTCGCGGTGCCGCAGCAGGTTTTCGGCAAAATTCAGCTGCGCATCCGGAAACCATTGCGCGCCGGGCATCTTTTCCGGATCATCCACAGCCCGTGAACCCGGCGTGCCCACCACCTGGCAAAACGCCCAGACTGCGCGCCAGAACTCGGCCGGGTTTTCAACCGAGT
>JAVVFH010000030.1:0-22185 GCA_032250585.1 Lysobacterales bacterium | reverse complement strand
CAGCAGCATGTCCAGGTAATGCGGTGCTTTCTCCACGGCCAGCCCAATGGATACCGCGAGCGTGAGAATCAGAAAACCGTTACGAACCGGACTGGCCGTGTATTCGCCCATGACCACGCGGCGATTCAGAAGATAAATCATCGTAATGATGACGATCGGTATCACCAACACGTTCACACCCATCAGCAGTACGACCTTGAGCAGCGCGGGAAAGCTCCAAACCGGCGCGAGTACGCCGGCCGCCAGCGTGGTGAAGATCACGGCCCGACGGTAGTTCCGGTTGTCCTCGGAGAAGGTCCAGGGCAGTCTGAACATGTCGAGAGTGAGGTACACCACCACCTGGATACAGATGACCAGGGTGGTCATCGCGGCGACAAACAGCCCGATCGCGAAAATCAGCGGCCCGACGAAGCCGATCGCCTCCGGAAACGCTGCGGTCAGCACCTGGCCTGCGTCGCCGACCGTTTCGATGTCTGCGTGATTGGGCAGCGGGTACAGCGAAAAGCCGCCGGCGATCATGATGCACACCGCGTAGATTCCGAACAGGACACCCAGGTTGAGAATGGACTTGCGCAAGTCCTCTTTCAGGGTCAGCTGCTCCTTGCGCGCATCGGAACTCAAATACGGAATCACCAGCAGTGCGCCCGGTGCGATGGCACTGCCGACAATAGCTATGATGGAACTGGTGCTCAGACGCACCGTGTCGCGGCCGGGCGCAGGCAGATCGTCCGGAATGCGCGGAACGAAACCCGCCAGGATGTCACCGGCCTCCTGGAAACTGCGCAATGCGATCAGCACGAAGCAAACGAACATCACGACCATCAGCGCCGTCATTGCTTTCTGCATCCGGTCGTAGCCCTGGGCGAGGATCAGCCACAGAACCAGCGCGGACAGGCTTACGGATGTCACGATCTCGATCAGCAGGTAACGGTCGGTTTCCGTAGCCGTCGACTGGGCCGTGACGGGGTCGACGCCCAGCAGCGAGAGAAACGCCGAGCTCATCACGGAAAGCTGGCCCATAGCGACCAGTACGTGCACCGGGACATTGATCAGCAACAACAGCCAGGCAACGGACGGGTGGAGATGCCGGCGCACGATCGTCAGCATGCCTTCGCCGCGGTTGATGCTGCCGATGCGGGAGGATGAGTCTACGGCCACCACGAAAAGCGGCAGCAACAGCGGCACGACCCAAAGCAGTTCATAGCGAAACCACGCACCCGCGAGGATCAGGGCAGCGACCGCGCCGGCGCCCATCGTGCCGGCGGCTATCACCGCGGCGGGGCCGAGGAGTCCGACGAAAATTTTTGAAATCACGTTCATGGATTCGGCTCCACGCTATGTGTGTCCGCAGCTAGCCATGGCATTTTGAAGGATTCTACAGCCGGCCGGGGGCCCGTGACCAACTGTTGCGTAAGATGCAACAAATTGGCCCAGGCGTTGAGACACGGAGGGTCTGCACACCTGGCCCGGACACGCAGAAACGCGCCAGGTCGCTGACCGGCTGCATGCCATGCTGGCGCTCGCGCCGGCAGCGTCTCGCCGGATCTGTGCGCGAGCCTCAAAATCCATCCTTCGAAGCCGGGCCGCGATCAATTTACCTGGTTGCCCTGTTGGCTCCGGGTCCAGACGGGATCGAACGGCGGTCGGTGCATGTACCGGATGAATGAGTTCTCCGGTGTTTTTGTTGCATTCAGCGCAATTCGCGACAACGGGGCAGCGCGTGATTGTAAAATTACAGGGGTAAGGATGACGAACTCCCGGGATCTGGCCCCGGCGTGTGATCCACACCCTGCGCCTGCAAAGCGGAGGTATTTCAAATTGATTGAATCTGATGTGACAGGTTCCGAGCGTATCGGACGAAAGCGAGAAGTCATGACAAAACGGACTCTGAATTTTACCCTCAACGGCCAAGCCGAAACTCTCGAGGTGGCGCCCCGGGCCCGCTTGCTGGATGCACTGCGGGTGGACCTCAACCTGACCGGCACCAAGGAAGGCTGCGGCACGGGAGACTGCGGCAGTTGTACCGTGCTGTTGGATGGCAAACCGGTGAATTCCTGCATGGTGTTTGCACTGCAGGCGGAGGGCCGGGATGTCACAACGATCGAGGGCGTCGGTAAACCCAGGGCCCTTCACCCGATTCAGCAGGCGATGATCCGCAGCGGCGGAATTCAGTGCGGATTCTGCACGCCCGGCATGGTGTTGTCGCTGAAGGGACTGCTCGATCAGAATCCGAAGCCCGACGAGGACGAGGTCCGCCGGGCCATATCCAGTAACCTTTGCCGCTGTACGGGTTACAGCAAGATACTGGACGCCGTGAAGCTGCTGGCGGACGAGGGTACCACCACGGAAACCACGGAACAGAAACCGTGGGCGATTGGGGCCAGAATGGCCCGCGGGGATGCGGTAGACAAAGTCACCGGGAAAGCGGTCTACGGTGAAGATGTCCGGTTGTCGCGCATGCTGTACGGGGCACTGGTGCGCAGCACCTTTGCGCACGCAAAAATCCGGTCGGTCGACGTGACTGAGGCGCTGAATCTGCCGGGCGTCAAGGCCGTCGTGACCGGGCAGGACACCGAGATGGGCTATTTCGGCTACGAGGTCCGGGACCTGCGGATTTTCGCGCTCGACAAGGTTCGCTATAACGGCGAACCCATCGCCGCCGTGGCCGCGACGACGCCGGATATTGCACGGGAAGCGGCCTCCCTCGTGAGGGTGGACTATGAGGAACTGCCCGCCGTATTCGATCCTGAAGCGGCGCTGACCGAGGGCGCGCCGCTCGTCCACGACTCCCTCGAAGACTACGAAATCGACTGGGAGACCGAGCGCGGCGGCAACCTGTGCTACAAGGTCGAGGTAACGGACGGCGACCTCGAACGGGGATTCGCTGAGGCCGATCACATCGTCCGCGGCGTCTATGAAACCCCGGTGGCGCATCCCGGCTCGATCGAACCTCACAGCTCAACCGCCTGTGCGGAATCCTCCGGGCGTATCACGATATGGACCACAACGCAGAAGCCCTTTGTTTTTCGCAGCTATCTGGCGCAGGCACTGAAGCGTCCGATCAGTTCCTTCCGAATCGTGCCCACGGCCATCGGCGGCGGATTCGGCGGCAAGTTGTTTCCTGTCCTCGAGCCCTACGTCGTGCTGCTGGCCGAGCGGGCTGGTCTGCCGGTGCAGATGACGCTCACTCGCGAAGAGGAAATGGCGGCCACGATGGGCCGGCATCCATCCCGAATTGAGATAGAAACCGGCGTCAGGAGCGATGGCTCCCTCGTCGCACACCGCCTGCGCATGCTGTTCAATACCGGCGCTTATGGCCCTTACGGGCCGAACACGGCTGCCTTGGGAAGCCTGATGGCGACCGGTCCTTACCGGATTCCCAACCTGGAAATTACGGGCCTTATCGCCTATACCAATACCCCGCCCAACGGCTCGGTGCGCTGTCCCGGGGGGCCCCAGCTGGCTTTCGCGCTCGAGACCCACCTCGACAGGGTGGCGCGCGCGGTCGGGATGGACCCACTGGAATTACGCATGAAAAACGCCTGGGAGAACGGCGATACGACCTGCACCGGGCAGGTGCTGGATTCGGTAAGTATCAAGGAGTGTATGCGCAAGGCCGCCGATGCGATCGGGTGGGACAAACCGCGGCCGCCGGGTGTCGGTCGGGGCATCGCGTGCAACTGGTGGGTCAGCGGCACCTGGGGTACGCAGACGCTGATTGAATCCAACGAAGACGGCACCTTCCGTCTCATCTCCGGCTGCGTCGACATGGGAACGGGCGGCATGTCCGGCGCCATCATGCAGATGGCCGCCGAAGGCCTGGGCGTGCCCATTGATGCCATTCAGCTTGTCAGCGGCGACACCGACACGCTGCCGTGGGATCACGGTCACGGCGGCAGCCGCATGACCTTCACGATCGGCCGATCGGCTTATGAAGCGGCCAGGGACCTGCGGCAACAACTGCTGACAGAGGCGTCCGGGCACCTTGAAGCGCCACCGGAAGAGCTGGTGATCGAGGGTTACCGGGTCCATGTTCGCGGACAGGAAGAGCGTTCGGTGCCACTGTCGAAGATTTGTTACGCCCGGCACAAGAAGCATGGCGGTCCCATGGTGGGCGTTTCATCCATCCTGGACGAGCCTCCGCCAACGACCAAGCCGCATCCGATCGGTGCCTTCCCGGCACCCAGTTTTTGCGCCCATGCCGTTGAATTGACGGTTGACGAGGATACGGGCGAAGTCAGGGTTACGCGCTATGCGGCCGCACACGACGTGGGCAAGGCGATCAATCCCATAGGCTGCGAGGGGCAGATCGAAGGGGGAGTGGTCATGGGGCTTGGCCTGGCCTTGATGGAAGAGTTGCGTGAAAAGGATGGTCGGGTTCAGAATCCGAATTTTGCTGATTACCTGTTGCTGACCGCCGAAGACGTGCCGCCGATAGAGAGCATACTCGTGGAGCAGCCGGCCACCGAGGGCCCATTCGGCGTCAAGGGTGTTGGTGAACCGCCCATTGCGCCCCCCACGGGCGCGGTGGCCAACGCGCTGGCCGAGCTTTTGGGCGCTGACGTCGGGCGCCTCCCGCTTTCCCCCGAGGAAGTTTCCTCGCTGATACGGACGGTGCGGTCATGATCAACGATTTCGAATTCGTACAGGCGCATGACATTCCGGCGGCCCTGCAGGCATTGGCAGGCGAAGGGCGCATCATTCCGGTAGCCGGCGGCACGAACGTGCTGGTGAACATGAAGCGCGCGCCGTTGCCGGCCGACCTGGTGCTCGATCTTACCCGCGTCGAGGCCCTCGCGCCCATTACGACCGGCCGGGATCACGTCCGCTTCGGGGCGAACGTGACCTTCGCGCAGCTCCTCGAGTGGTCGCCGGGCGGCCCGCTGCAGGAACTGGTGCGACCGATGTGCATGGGGTTCGCCGGACCGTTGATCCGCAACCTGGCGACGGTCGGCGGCAATGTGTGCGATGCGTCGCCGGCCGCCGATGTTTCACCCGTACTCCTCGCGCTCGACGCACAGGTGGAGCTGGAGAGTGCCGCGGAGGGTTCCCGTGTCTTGGCACTTACCGACTTCTTCCAGGGTGTGCGGCGAACCGCGCGCCGTCGGGACGAGTTGCTGACCGGTATCAGCTGCGACCGGCCGCGGGAAGATGAACGCGTGTTTTACTATAAACTCGGCAAGCGTCGCGCGGACGCCATTTCCATCGTCAGTGTGGCCATTCGGTTACGGCTGGAGGCTGGCAAGGTTGAAATGGCCCGGATCGCACTGGGCGCCGTCGCGCCCGTGGCGATGCGGGCCACGGACGCGGAAACGGTGCTTCTGGATGGCGCACTGAGTGATCAGACAATCGCCGAGGCGGCATCGGTGGCCGCCCGCGAAGCTCAGCCCATCGATGATTTTCGTTCGGGCGGTGCCTACCGTCGCCAGATGGTCGAAACATTGGTCGCCAGGGGGCTGAGGCAGATCGCGGCGCATCGACAAGGCGCCCCATCGGCGTAAACACCAACAGCGACTTTAAGGCCGCCATGAAGGCTGAAATGGACACCGGGTGCAGCGTCCAGTATCGTCAGCCATTGTTGGTGTCGGAAACTCCGGGCATGTCTGTTCCTACCGCGAGACCTCGCGCCCCCCGTTACGAATGCACGGCCGGTGTCGTGCCCCGGCGAAGTCCGCGCATCAGGCAAAAAAAACGGGTTTTGCCCTGGTTTTTGCGAAATCACTCCTGAAAAAGCCTATGAAATCGATACCCTTCAAACGTGTGGATCATATTTCCCTGACCGTTCCTGATCTCGAAGCCGCTATTGAATTCTATACCAGCGTCTTCGGTGCCGAGCTCGATTACAGGATGGGCCCTTTCGACGCGGCTGAAATTCCCCGCATGGAGGACGGGCGCGATTGGACCGAAGCGCACATCAACGTGCCCGGCGCGCGGCTGGAAATCGCGATGCTGAAATTTGCGGACGGGCTGGGTATGGAACTGTTCCGCTACGAGAAACCAGATGACGCTGCGAAAGCGCCACCCCGCAATTGCGACGTCGGCAGCCGTCACCTCTGCATCGAGGTTACGGATCTCGACGACGCGGTGAAATTTCTCGAAGCGAGCGGCTGCACACCGATGGCCGGTTCCATCGACATGGAGGACGGCCCCTGCCCGCCGTCGCGCTCGTGGTACGTTCTGGATCCGTTCGGCAACCAGCTCGAACTGGTCGAGTATCTTTAAATCGAAACGAGAGGAAAACCGATGTCACGTGAGGCCATCAATCCGGAATCCATGTACGACAGCGTCCCTTACGGCTTTTCGCACGCGGCGAGGTCGGACGGCGGCACCCTCATCCATTGCGCTGGCCAGGTCGCCTGGGACAGTGAATACCGGGTGGTGGGTGGCAGCGACATCGGTGAGCAGGCGCGCCAGGCCTGCCGCAACCTGAAGGAGGTACTGCGCGCCGCGGGCGCCACACCCGCCGACGTCGTGCGCATGCGCACGTATATCGTCGGTCACAAACCGGAATATCTGGAGCCTGTCGGTGCGGCGATCGCCGAGTTTTACGGCGATGTCACGCCCGCAGCCAATACCCTGGTCGGCGTGCAGGCGTTAGCCCTTCCGGATTTCCTCATCGAGATCGAGGTCACCGCGCAAATCGACTGACCTGCGCGCCGGCAAATGACGACAGTGCACGCCCACCTGATCTTTGAAGGAATTCCATTCAGGTACGGGACTTAGCGAATGTCGCGCTGCGACATCGTGGTCATCGGGGGGGGGCTGACGGGCTGTGCAGCGGCCTTCTATCTCGCCAGAGCCGGTGCGCAGGTTGTCTTGCTCGAGTGTAACCAGCTCAACCAGGGCGCATCGGGTCAGAACGCCGGTTCGCTTCACTTTCAGCTCGAGCATCGCCTGATCCGGAATCTCGACAAGCGCGTCCGGGAGCTCGAGTTGTACCTCGGGCTGGCCCGGCACGCGATCAAGGCGTGGCGTAATATCGAAACTGAACTGGGCACGACCGTCGAGCTGGGGATGGACGGTGGGCTGATGATCGCTGAAACGACCGATCAGGTCGCGCTGCTGCGACGCAAGCTGGAAATCGAGCGAAACCAGGGGCTGGAAGTTGAACTGCTCGATGGCGATGCGGCACGTGACCGGGCGCCCTATCTTTCGGATCACGTCAGGGCGGCGCTGTATTGCCCCGACGAGGGTCACTGCAATCCGCGACTGCTGACGCCGGCCTATGCGCACGCTGCAGAGGTTCACGGCGCGACAATCCGGACGGGCGCAGCGGTGACCGCGCTGCGGCGCCGCCGGCCCTTCTGGGAAGTGACTGTTGAGGAAGAATCAGGTGAAATAGCGCAGCTGCGTTGCGATGCGGTGCTCGATGCAGCTGGAATCGCTGCCGCGCGGATCGTCGCGATGACCGGTGTCGATCTGCCGTTGTTTGCAGTTAGGCTGACCATGAACGCGACGGAAAAGACCTCCATGAGTTTGCCGCACCTGGTGCAGCATGTCGGTCGCAAACTGTCGCTCAAGCAGACGGAGGACGGAAATTTGCTGATTGGCGGCGGTTGGCCTGCCAGACCGCGTCCTTCCGATGGCGCACAGGGTGGCAATGTGGCGGCGGAGTTGCTCATGGCTTCAGTTCGGGGCAATCTTGCCGTCGCAGCCGATATCGTCCCTGCGGTGCGGTCCCTGCGCTTGATCCGCAGCTGGACCGGCAGCACCGCGAATACCCCTGACGATCTGCCGGTACTCGGGGAAGTTACCGGGGCACCGGGACTTTTCGTGGCCGCTGGCGGCTCCGGATTCACATACGGCCCTTCTTATGCGAAGCTGATCAGTGAATTGATGCTCGACGGGGTGGCTTCCTATCCCCTTGACCCCTTCAGTCCGGATCGCTTCGACGGCCCCAGGACTTTTGCGGGGTCCGGGTCGTGATGCGCAGGAAACAGCCGCATGTTTTACGCGGCGGACAGGTGAAGCTTACCGTGAATGGCTCGGCCGTCACCGCCGATGCCGGCGAAACCGTTGCGACCGTGCTGATAGCGAACGGGATCATCGCGTTCAACCGAACGCGCTCAGGGGAACCGCGCGGTCCTTACTGCAACATGGGGACCTGTTTCGAATGCCAGGTACTGGTCACGACTGCGAAGTCTGCCAGGTCACGGTGGTTGCGCGCGTGCATGACGCGCGCGGAAGAAAACATGGACATCAGGACCGGCACCCGCTTGCCGGGGCCGGGCCCGATTGAAGATGCAGACTGATCTGGCGATTGTCGGCGCAGGACCCGGTGGCATGGCCGCGGCGGATATGGCGTCCCGGCTTGGCTTGAGTGTCATGGTCATCGATGAGCAGGGCGCGCCGGGAGGGCAGATTTACCGCCAGCCCCCGCCGGAGTTCCAGGTACCGGACTGGCTTACCGGGCGCGCCTATCGGCAAGGCCGGGACCTTTTGAAACGGATCGTCGAAAACGATTCGCTTCGCCTGTTTCTGCGGGCCACGGTTTCCGGCATCGATCGTGACCAGGGCGGTTCCTCTGGTGTTCGCTTCAAGTTGACCGTCGACGGCCCCGACCGCATGGAGGAAATTGCCTCGCAAGCGGTTTTGCTTTCGCCGGGCTGTTTCGACCTTCCGCTGTCCTTTCCGGGCTGGAATTTGCCTGGCGTGATGGCGGCTGGAGGAATCCAGGCTTTCCTGAAGAGCCAGCAACTGGTGCCCGGCACGCGCTTCGTTTTTGCCGGCAGCCATCCGCTCCAGTTGATCGTCGCCGACCAGATTGCCCAAGCCGGGGGCGTGGTCGCCGGCGTGTATTTCTCGCAAGCGCCGTTGCATGTGCTCGGGATGCTCCGCTCGCCCCTCACCGCCGCCACCAACGCGGACGCGTTGCTGCAAGCGGCTGGCTCGATGTGGCGCCTGCGACGCGCTGGCGTACCCGTTCACTTCGGGAGAACGGTCTTGCAGGCCGACGGACAGGAAGCGCTGCAAACCGTGCGTATCGTGCCCTGCTCTGCAAGCGGCGCGATCCGGAAAGACCGGGCTGTCGACGTGGAATGCGACCGCCTGGGCGTGTGTTTTGGATTCCTCGCTTCCTCCGAGCTCGCCAGGCAGTCCGGCGCTGCGTGCCGGTGGAACGCATCAAGGGGCGGATGGCTCGTCAGACACGACGAATGGTTCTGCTCGAGCGAGCCGGGCCTGTTCGTGGCCGGCGAGATTACAGCCGTATCCGGGGCCGGCGTCGCCGCTCTGGAGGGCGAGCTGGCCGCACTGGGGTGCGCGATCGAACTGGGCCGCATTTCTCGGGACCGCGCCGCGCACATGGCCCGGCCCCTGCGGCGGCGGCTCGCCCGGCTGACGCGGTTCGCGGATATGCTGGGCGAACTGTCCTGGCCGGGGGACCACCTGTTGGACCAGTTGATGAGTGAGTCTGCGACCTTGTGCAAATGCGAGGAACTGACCGTCGGCGACCTGCGCGCATTGCTGGAGCGCCATCCGCACGTTTCGACAGCCAACGCGGCCAAGCTGCTGTCCAGGGCCGGCATGGGCCTGTGTCAGGGAAGATACTGCCAATTCGCGCTGACGCGACTGATCTCCCGGCATCGCGAGATTCCACCGGAGCGTGTGGGGGCATTCACGGCGCGATTTCCGAGCAAACCCGTCGATATTGACCGCCTGATTCCGTAACTGCCGGCCTCCCAGGGTGCGGGCAATCCCGGCAAGTCAAGGCGCCGGCAGAAACGGCATGGTGGCCTCAATTTTTTGTAACAGGCGCACCGCTGCAACCGGTAATTGACGACCAAGGCGTGTGACAACGCTGGCACTGGTGTGCATCAGCGCCGGCTGGTCGATCGGCACGGCATGCAGGCTGCCGTCGGCGATCTCACTGTGCGCGGCGATCACCGGCAGGATGGTTATACCGGAGCCGGAGCGCGCAAACTCCTTTAGCACCATTAGCGAATTGCTCACCAGCACCGGCGTCAGGTTAATCTGTTCCTCCGATTCGGCGTCCCTCAGGACCTGCCGGATCCGGAAAGAGGCCTCGGGCAACGCCAGCCTCTCACCTTCGAGGTCGCAAAGCCGTACCGACCCACGCTTGCTGAGCGGGTGCCCGGGCCGCACGATCACTTTCATGGGCTGATCGGAGGAAGCGCGAACGCGGATTTTGGCATCGGGTTCGGGCTGGAAAACCATGCCCATGTGTGCCTCGTCTTCCAGCACCAGGCCCACGACAGCACCGGTTCCGGCGGTACGGATGAACACGCGGATCTCCGGAAACTGACTCATGAAACGATCGAGCGTGTCGAGCAGGAGGTCGCCGATCAGCGCCTCGCCGACGGCGAGTCGCACCGTGCCCCCGCGCAGACCCCTCAGATCCCGCACTTGCGAGATGAATACCTCTTGCTGCGTGGCGAATTCACGGAAATAGCTCAGTGCGAGTTCCCCCGCCTCGGTGAGCTTGAGTGGTGAGCGGTTGCGTTCGATCAGCGGGACACCGAGCTCCGCTTCCAGCTGAGCGATCTGCCGGCTGATGGAGGAGGGGGCGACGTTCAGGTTTTCGCTGGCCGCCCGCATCGTGCCAGCCCGAATCGCCTCGGCGAGATAACGCAGCCGGTTGTCGTGAAATTTTGCCATTGGGCTTGCAGCCAGGTGAGGAGTCCAGTTTTTCCATGTTGCGAATTACGCAACGGAATTAAAGATAGCCTGTTATTGATAGATTATTCAACTGCTCGTAGCCTCTTTTGCATTAAAGCGCCAGCCGGTGTGGCGGCGGCGCGTCCGAAAACGAGGGAGTGGGCCCAAGCAATCGTGGACAGAGATTCCGTTGATTGGCGAGGTTACGTGCCGGCCGTGACGACGCCCTTCGACGAACAGGGCGCCCTTGACCTCACGGCCGCGAAAACACTGCTCGAGTGGATGGCGGAGCAAGGCATGCACGGCCTGGTTATCGCCGGAACCACCGGCGAATGGTTCAGCATGAACAGCGACGAGAAAGCCACGCTGTTCGGCACGGCGGGCGAGGTGCTCAAAGGCGTCATGCCGCTGATCGCCGGCTGCAATGCCTTCACCGCGACGGAAGTGATCAGCAATGCGGACACGGCTGCGAAGTGCGGCTTTGACGGGATACTCGTCACCCCGCCGCCCTACGTGCGGCCCTGCGAACGAGAAGTTGTGACCTTTTACGAAGACGTGGATAAACAAACACCGCTGCCGATTTGCATCTACAACTGGCCGCCGGGGACCAACATCGATCTGCGCCGCGAAACACTGGAAGAGTTGGCGGAACTCGAACACGTGGTCGCCATCAAGAATTCGACCGCCGACCGCGATCACTTCCTCGACGTGATGCGCGCCCTGAACAGCAAAGTGCGCATTTTCGGCATTCCGATGACGGCGGCCGGAGCCGAGCTGGTGACGAACGCCGAGGCCGACGGAACCATGGGTGCCGGTGCCGTGCTGGGTCGGACACAGCCCGATTTCTACAATGCGCTCTGGGCCGGTGACCGCCAGCAGGGCCTGGCGGCAGCCGCTTTCGACGAACGCATCATGTCAGACTGGTTCCTGCCCGATTACACGGCCCGCTTCGGCTCGGCGCAGGCCATCTTCAAAACAGCACTCAACCTGCAGGGCCTGCCGGGCGGTTTTCCCCGGCGGCCGATCCTGCCGCTGACCGCAACCGAGGTGGCGACAGTACGAAAAACCCTCGAAGATCTGGGTAGAATCTGATGTCGACCGCAGGACAAGCCCCGAGCCCTTGAAAAACCCACAAGGAACCGTTATGCACTCAATCTTCCGGCGAACTCCCATTCTTTTTCCGCCCAGTCTCCTGCTCGCCGCCGCGCTTTTGCTCGCGGCCTGTGGTGAGGCCCCTGAGCCGACCGCGACGCCCGCTGCGTCCAGCCACGATGAGCCAGCGGCGACGGGGGATGCCCCGGCGCAACCGGACGCATCGGCGAAACTGGATGCGTTGATACAGCAATTTGTAGACGACCAGCGCAGCGAAAGCCGGGGCGGACAACTGCGCGATGTCTCTGCCGCTTCGTTTCTGCGGGAGATTGCCGAAGCGCGCGACCTT
This sequence comes from Lysobacterales bacterium, assembly GCA_032250585.1. Taxonomy (GTDB): domain Bacteria; phylum Pseudomonadota; class Gammaproteobacteria; order Xanthomonadales; family SZUA-36; genus JAVVFH01. Next base: position 10,127 of record JAVVFH010000030.1, on the reverse strand, counting down.
CTGGAGCAGCTGCGCGCCATAGACGCGGAGCAGCTGTCCCACGAGGAAAGTATCGACCGGCGCCTGATGATCGGCCTGCTGGAAGCCGACATTTACAGTGCGGAACACAAGCGCCTGTGGGAAAACGACGCTTCTCTGTACGTGCCGGCCCGTCAGATCGGTCGACTGCTGGAACCGCAGGCAGACGAACCGCTGGAGCAGCGTATCGACTCACTGCGGGCCCTGCTGGAGAAAATACCCGCACGCGTCGCAACCGCGCAGGCCAATCTTAAAGAACCGCCGCAACGCTTCACGGAAGGGGCTATCTTCAAGACCCGCGGCACGATTGACAGCCTGGCGAACGAGGGCGCGGCCCTGTTGAACCAGACGCCGGAAGCGCAGGAGGGTATCGGCGAGGCCCTCGCAGCAGCGAGCGAGGCACTGCACGGCTACCTCGAATTTCTCGAGAACGACCTGCTGGCGCGCTCGACGGGAAGCTGGGCCATCGGCAAGGAGCACTACGATTACATTCTGCAGCACCGCTGGCACCTGGACACGGACGCCGACGAGATTCTCGCCCGCGGCCGGCAGGCCTTCGAAGAAACTGAGGCGCTGGCGCAGGAAGTCAGCGAGCGCATCGAGCCCGGCAAGCACTGGAGCGAGGTCTACGAGCAACTGAAAGACGAGCATCCGCCCGCCCACGGCATCAAGGAAGCCTACCAGGCGCAGATCGATGCGGCCCAGGACTTCGTGATCGCGAACCGTATCGTCACCCTGCCCGCCGGCGAGCGGGTGATCACGGTCGACACACCACCGGCAATGCGCCGCTCCTCACCCTTCGGAACCTTTCAGTCCGTTGACCTGTTCGGCGAAGGGCTCGAAGGGAAATTGGTACTGACGCCCATCGAAGACTGGATGACTCCGGAGCAGAAGGCCGAGCGCTTGCGCTCCCATCACGACGCGTGGATACCGATCATCGCAGTCCATGAAGCCTATCCGGGCCACCACGTGGACGCGCTGAAAACCCGCGAGAACCCGCGCATCCTGAGAAAGGTCGTGCGCGAACCCATTTTCTCCGAGGGCTGGGGCCTGTTTACCGAAGAACTGATGTTCGAGCAGGGTTTCCTGCAGGGTGACGACGTGCGGCTGACGCAGCTTCGCAACCGGCTCTGGCGGGCCGCCCGGGTCATTCTGGACGTCAGCCTGCATACCGGGCGCATGAGCTTCGAAGACGCGGTCGATTTTCTGGCGGAAAAAGTCCGCTTCGAACGCTACGCGGCCGAGCTCGAAGTTGGCATGTACACCGAACGCGCCACCTACGTGCTCGGTTACCTGATCGGCATGCAGGAAATCATGGCCATCCGGGACGAGTACATCGAGCGCTACGGCGAACCCTCTCCGCCGAGCGAGTTTTACGACCGCTTGCTGACCCTGGGCGCCCTGCCCCCAGTGCTGATCCGGGAGTCGCTGTTCGGCAATGGGCCGGGCGAAATCCAGCAATAAATCCGCGTGCCGGAAAGGATGCGACAGGAACGGAGAGATGTTAAATTGCAGTTAACGCAACAGAATTGATGAACCACAGGGATTGAACGCACGCGCGCGGTGGCTATTCTTATACGAAAATAACGAACGACACGCCGCCGCACAACAATCAACATCCCGGGTAGCCGGGAATCAACCAACCTTAATTGACAGCATGAAGGCCGAGGAATAATACATGAATGCCAACCCAATAAAAGCTTTACCCTCGCGGGTCACGCAAACGACGCTCAGCGCCCTGGCAACAGCCGCCCTGCCGGTGGTAGTTGCCCTTACGCTCTTGCCTGGCGCAGCGATCGCCCAGGAGCAGGAACAGGCAACCGGTGGCATCGAGGAGATCATCGTCACCGCCCAGCGCCGCGAGCAGAGCCTGCAGGACGTGCCCATCGCGATCTCCGCGTTCACGTCCGAGGCGATCGAAAAAAACATGTTCTCCGACGTGACCGAATATCTGACGCAAACGCCGAACGCAAGCTTCATTTCAAACGGTGCCCGCTCCCGCCGCCAGATCAGCATCCGCGGCGTGACCAACTTCCTGGGTTTTGTCGGCACCTCGACCACCGGCTTCTATGTCGACGATTTCAGCGTGGCAGCCAGCACGATCAACCCGCCGATTATGGATATCGAGCGCATCGAAATCCTGCGCGGACCTCAAGCCACATATTTCGGTCGTAATGCCCTGGGCGGCGGTATCAGTATTACCTCTAAAAAGCCGACTCACGAGTTCGGGGGCTCCGCGATGCTGGACTATTCGCGTTTCGACACCCTGGACGCGGAAGCGGTCGTCAATCTACCGCTCATCGACGACGTGCTGGCCGTACGGTTCAACGCCAAGTCGGTCAGTTCCGACGGGAATATCCGTAACATTCATCCCATCGGCGGCGGTAATGACCAGGACTACGAGTACATCAAGTCTTCGTTGCGCTGGACGCCCACGGAAAACCTGACCATTGACGCGATGTTCCAGTACGTCACCGAGGACGTCGGCATGCGCGAAGGCGTACCCTCGGGCGTATTCTCGACTTTCGCCGGGGATGTGCTTTTCGCCGGTGAGTTTCCAGATCGCGACGGTGATGGTCGAAGTGATCCCTTCGTCGACGAGGTGGGGTTCTTCCCGGAAAACACCAACCGTACGAACTTCAACTCGCCTCAGAGCATCGGTACGAATTTCCGCAACGGCGTGATCCGGACCGACTACGAGACCCGTGACCTGTTGATCACGAATATCACCGGCTACATCAACTCGGACTTTTTTCTGGCCGGCGACATCGATGGCAGCAGCCGCGATTTCTTCAACGAATTCCGCAATATCGAGAACGAGAGTATCAGCACGGAGTTCCGGGTGCAGAACACCGGCGACAGTCGCTGGCACTGGAATCTGGGTTTCCTGTACGCCGAGGACGAAGGAAAAAGCTTCAACCGTACCTTTGTCGGTTCGGAAATGTCGTTCGGCTTGCCGGATGGGTTCCTGATCGACCGGGAAGACTCGACCTCCCAAACCGATACCTGGGCTATATTCGGTCAGCTGGAGTATGACGTTACCGACAAGCTGACGCTGTCGGCAGGTGGTCGCTACAGTGAAGAAAAGAAGGAGGAGAACATTATCGGTTTCTCGGGTGTGCTCGAGACGAACCTGCAGTTCGAGGAAACGTTCACCGACTTCTCGCCGAGACTGGCCGCGACGTACCACGCTGCCGAGAACATGACCTGGTACGGCACCATATCGAAGGGCTTCAAGTCCGGCGGCGTGCAGGAGGCGCCTATCCCGGAATTCCAGTCGTTCGACCCCGAAGAACTGTGGAACTACGAAGTCGGCTTGAAGGCGGACTTCCTCGACAATCGCCTGCGCCTGACGGCCGCGCTGTTCTACATGGACTGGACCGATCTCCAGGTAGCTTTCCAGGAGAACTTTCTCGATGAGGATGGCAATTTCCAACTGTTCGGCGGCGTCAATAATGCCGATTCGGCAACGTCCAAGGGCGCTGAGTTCATGGCAACGGCATTGGTCACGGACAATCTTCTCGTCAATTTCAACGTCGGCTACCTTAATGCGGAATTCGACGAGTTCATTGCATTCATCGATGGGCAGAATCACGTGCTGGATGGTAAGACGGTTCCCAACTCGCCGGAGTGGACCGTCCATGCGGACGCCGAGTACTCCTTCAACCTGACGGATCTCTGGAGTGGCTACGTACGGCTCGAGTATACTTTCCGAGACTCGATTCAGCCGACAACCACCGCGCTCATCAATTCGGGTTTTCCCTGGGACGTTCCCAGTTACGACTTTTTCCACCTGCGCGTAGGGCTGGAGCGTGATAACTGGCGTATCGTTGGTTACGTCGAAAACCTGTTCGACGAAACCTATTACACAAATGCCTTCCAAAAGGCGTTTGCAGGTGGCTTGTTCATCGAACCATCGTTTCAGACTTACGGTGTTCGCATGACCTACCTGTTCGGCAACCGGTGAGGTTAAGCGTGAGCAGCATGCATTCAGTCCGTAAATTTGCCGCCATCCTGCTGGCCACCGCTCTGTGCGGCGGCCAGCTGATGGCCCAGGACCGGGTCGCCCTCGTGGGCGGTGCGGTCGTCGACATCGAGACCGGCGAGGCACTGCGTGAAGCCGTCGTGCTGATCGAGGGCGAGCGCATCGCCGTGATCGGCGAGGCCGGCGACGTGGACATCCCGCCGGGCACCGAGACGGTCGACGTCTCGGACCTCTACCTGATCCCCGGCCTGATGAACATGCACGTCCACTTCGGCCTGAAACTGCCCGGCAAGATGGCGGCTGAGCTGGCCACCGAGACCGAGGGCGAACTGACGCTGCGGATGGCGAAGAACGCCTACGACTCCCTGCTGGCGGGCGTCACGACGATCCGTTCGCCGGGCAGTTCGCGCCATGGTGACCTGGCGCTCAGGAAAGCGATTGCGAAGGGCCAGGCGCACGGTCCGCGAATTTACAGCGCCGGCGAGTCGCTGATCATCACCGGCGGCCACGGCTCCGAGCGTGGCAAGACCTATGATGACGGCCCCTATGAGCTGATGAAAGCCGCGCGACGCGAAATCAGCGCGGGCGCTGACTGGGTCAAGATTTTGATCTCCGGCGGTATCGCCACCGATGGCGGTGACCTTTCGCAGCCGCTGATGACACCGGAGGAAATCAATGCCGTGATCGACGCCGCGCATCGTTTCGGCGCGAAGGTCGCCGCGCATTCCGGCTCACCGCAGGCCACAACCATCGCGGTGGACGCCGGCGTAGACAGCATCGAGCACGGCTATTTCCTCGACCGGCCAGTGCTGAAAAAAATGGCCAAGGCCGGGACCTGGCTGGTGCCGACCATCCTGGTCAGCCAGCCCGCCACGGAGCCTTTCTTCGAGAGAATCGGCTCCCCGCAGTGGTACCTGGACCGGCGCAACGCGGCCGGCAAAGGCCATTGGAAAGCACTGCAGACAGCGATCGAGGAAGGCGTGAACATCGCGCTGGGCACCGATCAGCTGCCGCACGAGCCGAATGACGGCACGACGGCGACGGCGCGCGAGGCGCAGTACTACGTCGAGGCCGGCATGACGCCGCTGCAGGCTCTGCGTTCGGCAACGATCGAAACGGCCCGCATGCTGGGTGCCGAAGACGAGATCGGTTCACTGACACCGGGCAAGTACGCTGATATCGTGGTGGTCGCCGGAAATCCGGCCGAAGACATCAAGGCCCTGCGATCCATCCGGCTGGTCATGAAAGGCGGCCACATCTACCGCAACGATCTCAGAAGCGACTGAGCCCTGCCGGAGCGACTCCTGTGGGAGCGGCTTCAGCCGCGAAGGGCCTTCCTGATCGCGGCTGAAGCCGCTCCCACACAAATCCCCCACGAAGCATCGGCTGCGGGAGGGGCTTTAGCCCCGATATCGCACAGGCAGGCCGACCTCGTCGCGGTTAAAGCCGCTCCCGCCATTTTTTACAGCTTTTCCAGGAAGTAATCCGCGATTTTCGTATACACGTGTAACCTGGCACCCTCGATGCCGTGGTGCTCGTTCGGGTAGACCATCATGTCGAACTGCCTGTTGGCCTTGATCAGGGCGTCGGCGAACTGCAGCGTGAAGGCGAACTTGACGTTCTCATCGCCGCTGCCATGGATCAGCAGCAGGTCGCCCTGCAACAGGTCGGCGAAGTTCTCGAGATTGACGGCCTCGTAACCCTCGGGATGCTCCTCCAGCTGGCCCATCCAGCGCTCGACGCCGACGGCCTGGTAGCCGGTGATGTCGATCACCGGCGCGACGCTGACGCCGACCTGGAAGTGCGGCGCGCCCTTGGTCATCAGCGCGGCCGCGAGGTATCCGCCGCCGCTCCAGCCCCAGAAGCCCACGCGCTCATCGTCGATGTAGGGCAGTGACCGCAGGTACTTGCTGCCTTCTACCTGGTCGTGCACGGCCCACTTGGCGTAGTGGCCGTAGGTCATGTTGTAGGCCTGCTTGCCACGACCCGCCGTGGTGCGGTTGTCCATGGAAAATACCAGATAGCCCTGCTCGGCCATGTAGCGGTGCCACATGTCGCGCTGCATGCCGCGGGGGCCGGCCCAGCGGTTGATGACCATCTGCGTGGCGGCGTTGCCGTAGCCGAACGCGATGACCGGGTACTTCTTCGCGGGGTTGAAGTCCGTCGGCCTGATCATGTAGGCGTTCAGTTCGGTGCCGTCGGTGGTTTTGAATGTGAAGAACTCGGGATTGGGCACAGCGTACTTTTTCAAGCCTTCGAGTTCGTTGACCACCAGCGTGCGGACTTGCTCACCAGCGGGGTGCCGCAGCGTGATGACCGGCGGCGTCGCGGCATTGGAGTACGTCTGGATCACCAGGTCACGGCCGGGTGAGAAGGTCCAGTCGTACCAGCCGGCGTCACCGCTCAGCTTCCCGACCTCGCCGCCATCCAGGCTGACACGGTAGACGTGCTGGTCGATCAGCGAGTCCTTCCTGGCGTAGAAATACAGCCAGCGGTTGGCCTCGTCGACCGCGATCAGCGAGGAGATCTCCCAGTCGCCGTCGGTCAGCTGCGTTTCGTTGCCGTCGTAGTCGTAGAGGTAGGCATGCCGCCAGCCGCTCTTCTCCGACGTCCAGACAAAGCGGGCGGCCGTATCGAAAAACGTCAGGTCACGGGTGATGTCGATCCAGGCCGGGTCGGTGTCCGTGACGATGGCGCGGGAGCGGCCCGTGTCCGGGTCCGCCAGCAGCAGGTCGAGCCGGTCGTGGTCGCGGGTCAGCCGCTGGATCGCCAGCAGGTCCGAATTCCTTGCCCAGTCGATGCGCGGAATATAGGCATCCGGGTCGTCGCCGATATCCATCCAGGTGGTGCTCGCCTCGTCGAGATCGTAAACGCCGATCTGGTTGACCGCGTGCTTTTCACCGGTGCTGGGATACTTCAGCGGGCGAATTTCCGGGTACTTGCCGAGCTCGTCGATCATCCACCACACCGGGACGTCGGTGGCGTCGAGGCGCCAGAACGCGATCCGGCTGCCGTCGGGCGACCAGTGCCAGGCCTCGGTGAAACCGAACTCGGTGCTGCCGTAATCGAAGACACCGTTGAAGATGTTATCACTGCCGTCCGTCGTGACCGCAACGGTTTCGCCTGATTCCAGGTCGGTCACGTGGAGGTCGTTGTCCAGGACCCAGCCGACGTGAGGTCCGGCCGGGGACAGCTGAACGTTGCGCAAGGTGTCGTTGCCGCCGGCCAGCGCCGTGACGGTGCCGTCGCGCGCGTCGAAGACGTAATGCGGTCCCTGTCGGTAGTTGTCCCAGGTCCGTGTGCGGGGCCCGTCGAGCAGCAGGTAGCGGCGGTCGGCCGAGAACCGGAAGGCGGTGACTTCGATCGGCTCGCCGCCGAACTGCAGCGCCGAAGCCGGGACGATGATCCGTTCCTGTCCCGAGGCGACGTCGTGCTCGTAGATAACGGTCCGGCCAGTGCCGGGTTCAGCCTTCAGGAACGCGAACCGCGAGCCGTCATCGCTCCACTGGACGTTGTCCAGCGTTTGCGAGACGAAGTCGCCGCTGGAGAAGATGCTGTCCAGCGTCAGGGAAGGCTTGTCGGCGGCGGGGGCCAGGCCGACAGTGGCCGCCAGCAGCAGGCCGGCGGACAGGCGGAGGATGGCGTGATTGGGCATGGGAACACTCCCTGGGATTTTCGCGGCGATGATCGCCCACATTACACACGATCGGGAAACTATCAATTGCCGCCCGAGGTAAAAATCATTGCGTTCGGCGCAATGCACCACGGTCACGTTCTTCAATTACCGGAGCCTTGACGAGCAGCTGCCATTCTCCGAAGAGCGGCCCGGACGCAGCACCGGTGCGAGGACTCGTCGCCGAGGATCCGCGCGGCGAACGGGTTCTTCAGCTGGCAGCCGCTGCCGTAGCGGTCAATAGCTACCGACGGCGCGCACTTTAGTCCAGCGCGCGGGCGGCGATGATGTCGTCCACTTCGGCGAGGAAGTCCAGCACCATGGTGTTGAACGCCGCAGGTTCTTCCAGCATCAGTAGGTGGTCCACGTTGGGCATCACGTGAAAGCGGGTATTCGGCCACAGGCGGTGCGCCTGGCGGGCGCCTTCGATGAAGAAGGCGTCGCCCTGCTCAGCGACGATCAGCAGGATGGGCTGATGCATTTCGTGCATGTCCGGAAAATCGCGCGGATTCCAGGGGCCGATGTGCGTGGCGCCGGCCATGTCGGAGCGCTGCGGATTCATCGCGACCAGCGGGCTGTACTGGTCGAGCATGCGGTGGAACAACATCCGGACCTCCGGTCGGGATTGCGCAATGCGGGTGAACGGTGATCTCTTGGCGCCCTCCCGGCCCGCCAAGGCCTGCTCCAGGGTCGGCGGCGGACCGAAAAGACGTGGCACGACCGGTGCGAAGGCACTTTCTTCCGGGATCGGGACCAGTGGAATGGTCGCGTCAGCAAAGGTGATGCTGCGGACCTTGTCTCCGAACAGCTTCAGATAGCGGATGACGATCGAGCCGCCGCGCGAGTTGACCACGAAATGCGCGTCTGAAATTCCCAGGTAGTTGAGCAACGCGTCGAGATCCTGCGCGTGCGCGGTCTCGGAATACCCGGTTACCGGGTCCTCGGACTGCCCATGGCCGCGCCGGTCGTAGCTGAGGAACAGGTGTTTGTCACTGAAGGCTTCGATCTGTTCCGTCCAGAGTTCGTGCGTATAGCTTTCGCCATGCACGAAAACGACCGGCACCCCGGCGCCTTCGACGCGATAGGCCAGCCGCACGCCATTGACCTGCACGAAAGACAGTCGGTCGGCGTCACCCGCCGGGCCGCGCGAATAGTCATCGCTTAGTGCCGGTCCCGATAAAACGGTCACGGCGAGCAGCCATGCAAAAAGGCGAATCCTGGAGCGCAGGTTCAGTGCGAACGGCATGGGAATTTCTCCTCCCGGGCATTCAAACAGTAAGCGGATTCCGGGTCGTGAAGCCGGACGGCGTCGGGCACACGACAACGCGACCCTCACAGCACCTGCTTATACAACAAACCGCGATCCGGATTTGCGATATTGCGACCCGCGCATCAATCCGATTGCACATACGCAACAAATAAAGGAATGCACTGGCGCCGCGGCGCATTTGCTTTAGAATTGAACTCTCAAGTGCACGGCAGACAGCCGGTTTCCGGACAAGCCCCACCCTTTTCTAACTCATTTCCGGAGCATCACGGCCACCCACAGGATAGACGAGGAAACCCCATGAAAAAATATCTTTTCTTACGAATTTCTCTGCTCTGCACCACGCTGCTGCTGATGTGCGGAAGTCTTGCTGCCGGTTCGTCCGCGCAGTCCACCGCAGAACAGGTCGAGGGCCTGTGGTTTTATACCGGGCTGATCACCTCGGAAGGCACGGAAATGCCGTTGACCGGCGTGTTCCTGTTCAAGGACGGCGAATTCGTGCAACAGTCCATTTTCAACGGCAGCCCCTTCGAGGAACAGGGTGCCATGGCGCACGCCGGGCCCTATACGCCGCAGGCCGGTTGGGTGCAGTTGGTGGCCGAACAGACCATCAGCAGCTCACCGCTGCAGGATCCACCTTTTTCTTTCCGTGCCGACACCGAGCACGAGGTCACCGCGGAGCGCTCGGGCGATGACCTGACCCTGATCTTCGGCAAAGGCACGAGCACGGTGCAGACCATGGAGTACGTGGGCCCCGGCGAAGGCGACCTGTACCACCTGGAAAATGGAACCCTGGCCCTGGTCGACGGCCACTTCGTGCTGGTCCATGGCGATGAAAATGGTGTGGTGACCGGCTACGGCCGCTTTGAAAAAGACGGCGAGGCACTGACGCTGAACGTCATTCGCTGGGCCGAAGCGGATGCCGCCAGCGCCACCAATCGACGCGACATCGCCATGCAGGCCACCTTCGACGGCCGGCAACTCACGCTGGAAGACGGCCGCAGCTTTCTGGTAACAGACTGAGACAGCGCGCCTGACAGAGGCCACAGGAGGGGCTCTGGGGGAGAGGGCGCCTATTGGGAAAGAGGCTCAGGAAGAGAAGTAGCCTTGTGGGAGCGGCTTTAGCCCGCATAATTCACCAAGGCGGACCGAAAATTGAGATTTCATCATAACAAACAATGCAT
>JAVVFH010000309.1:0-3794 GCA_032250585.1 Lysobacterales bacterium | reverse complement strand
GGACTCGAAAACGCCCTCGTGTTTCACCTGGCGGGGCGCTTCGGGACTGAGGTGTTGGCGCCGCTGCGCGACCGCGGCTGCCTGCTGGCCGCCGTACATCCGGTGCGGTCGCTGACGCACGAAACACTGGAACTCGCGGATTTCGCGGGCACCGCCTGCGTGGCCGAAGGCGATGCGCTGGCGCTGGAGCGGCTGGAGCCGCTGATCGTCGCCATCGGCGGGGCCTGGTTCCCGGTGCAGGGCATTGATCGCGGTCTCTACCACGCCGCGCTCAGCATCGTCAGCAATGTCACCAAGGGCGTCGCCTGGAAAGCACAGAACTGGCTGCAATCCAGCGGTTTGCCAGTGCCGACGGCGGTCGCGATCACCCAGCAGTTGTTGGCGACGACGGTTGAGGACATTGCTCGCAGCGGAGCGAAACAATCCATCACCGGCCCGGTGGTGCGCGGCGACACGAGCACGGTGGCGGCACACCTGGGGGCGCTGCAAAACGGACCGACCGCGGACGTCGATCTGTACCAGGTGTTGGCGCGGGTGGTGCTGGAACTGGCGGTTGAGCGTGGCGATCTCGACGAAAAAACCCTGCGGGACTTCGAACGGCTGCTCGGGGGCAGCTAGCGCAGGCGCAGCCGGTTCTCCCGGTAGAGGATGAACAACCCCGACAGGATGATGATGGACGAGCCGACCCACACCCGCGGGCCCGGCAGGTAGCCCCAAAAAGCGAGTCCGTAGATCACGGCCCAGAACATGTGCAGGTAGTCGAAGGGCGCGATGATGGCCGCGGATGCGCGCCGGAATGCCGCGGTCAGCAGCACCTGACCGATGGCGCCCAGCAGCCCGAACAGCAGGATCAGCGGCCAGTGCCCGGTGGTTACCGGCTGCCAGTTCGGGATGGCGATGACAGCGGAACCGATGCCGCTGATCGCCAGGAACCAGAACGCGATCGTGACCGTCCCGTCGCGGGCGCCCAGCTTGCGCAGCAGCAGGGCAGTGACGGCATAGCTGAGCACGCCGACCATAGCCATCAGCGCGCCGTAGGTATTGATCTCACCGCCCGGTTTCAAGACCACCAGCACCCCGCTGAAGCCGAGCAGCGAGGCCATGATCCGGAACCGTCCGGCGCGTTCTCCCAGCACCGGCCCCGACAGCAGGGTGACCAGCAGCGGCGCCACGAAAAACAGCGTGTAGGCGTCGGCGAGCTGCAGTTCACGAAAGCATTCACCCACGGCGAACATCATCAACAGGCCCAGCATACCGCGCAGCAGGTGGCCGCGCGGATAGGCGGTACGAAATTGCGCATGCCCGGTCAGCAGGATCCAGACCACGAAGTAGGGCAGCGAGGTGACGCAGCGAAAAAAAACCACCTGGAAGCTCGAATAATGCTCCACCAGCAGCTTGAACAGGACGTCCATGGTGGACATGAAAAATACCGATGCCACCATCAGGCCGATGGCCTGCAAGGGCCTCTGGGCGACGGCGGCCACGGTTTACCAGCGTACCTCGAAACGCGCCGTGTTTGACCACGATCCCGCCGCGCGGTCCGTCGTGGCATGAGCCTCGAGTTCGCGCTCGAATTGCGCGCGCGAAATCCGTTCCGCGCCCATGCCGAGCAGGTGCTCACTGCTCAGCTGGCAGTCGAGCAGGACGAAACCTTCGGCCCGCAGGTGACGGCACAGGGCGATCAGCGCGAGCTTGCCGGCATCGCTGGCGCGGCTGAACATCGATTCACCGAAAAAAACGCTGCCCAGCGCGAGGCCGTAGATTCCGCCGACCAGTCGGCCGTCCTGCCAGACTTCCACCGAGTGCGCATGACCCGTTTCGTGCAGCCGTTCGTAGGCGTCGATCATGTCGGCGGTGATCCAGGTGCCGCCGCCGTCATCGCGCGGCTGCGCACAGGCCTCGATGACCGCGGCGAAGTCCCGGTCCGCGCTCAGCTCGAACTGCCCGCTGTTGTAGCGCCGCCGGCTGCGTTTGGAGATGTAGACCCGGCCCGGGTAGAACACGCAACGCGGTGCGGGACTCCACCACAAAATGGGCTGGCCCGCCGAGTACCAGGGGAAAATGCCGGCGCGGTAGGCGCCGAGCAAGCGCCTGGGGTGCAGGTCCCCGCCCCAGGCCAGCAGCCCGTTGGGGGAAGCCAGGGCCTGACTCGTCGGTGGAAACGGCGCGTCGGGATCCGCGTCCAGCCGGGGCAGGTCGAGAAGGCTGCTCATGGCAGGTCGCGCCGGAACGGTTCGTGCGTGGCGAGTTCGCCCCGGTATTCGTCCAGCCAGCCCGCTTCGCGCTCCAAATATTGGGCGATCGCCGCGCGGAAGCGCGCGTCCCGCACCAGGTGGAAGGAGCGCGTTTTGACCGGCACGAAGCCCCGGCTGACCTTGTGCTCGCCCTGCGCACCGGGCTCAAAAACGGCGATGCCCTCGCGGATGCAGAGTTCGATGCCCTGGTAATAGGCGGCTTCGAAATGCAGGCCCGGAATCGCCTCGACACAGCCCCAGTAGCGGCCGTACAGGCGACCGCCGCCGGCCAGGAACAGGCTCATCGCCAGCGGTTGCTCGCCGCGCCGCGCGATGGCCACGCGCAGACGATTGCCCAGCGAGCGGGCGGCGCGGCCGAAAAAGTCCCGGTTCAGCGCCGGCAGATTGCCGTAGGCCCGGAAGGTGTTGACGTAACAGTGATAGACGAAATCGATTGCCGCCGTGTCCAGTTCGTCGCCCCGGAGCCACTCGAAATCGATACCGGCGTCCGCGACCTGGCGGCGCTCCTTGCGGATGTTTTTGCGCTTGCGCGAGCGCAATTGGCGGAGGAACTGCTCGAAGTCCGTGTAACCCTGGTTGAACCAGTGGAACTGCCAGTCGCCGCGCTGCAGCAGTTCGGTCCGCTGCAGGACCTCGCTGTCCTGAGCGCGCGTGAAATTGCAGTGCCAGCTGGAAAGTTCGAGCCGCTCGCAGAGGTCCGCGGCCAGTCCGGCGAGGGCCTGCTTGAGCTGCTCCTTCTCCGGATGCCCGCGCCTGACGAGCAGGCGCGGCCCGGTCACCGGCGAGTAGGGAACGCCCGTCAGCAGCTTGGGGTAATAGGCCAGGCCATGGCGCCGGTAGGCATCCGCCCACGACCAGTCGAAGACGAATTCGCCGTGGGAATGGCTCTTGACGTATGCGGGCGCGAAGGCTGCGAGCTTGCCGTCTTCGTAAAGTGCCAGGTGCTGCGGCTGCCAGCCGGCCTCCGGGCTGACCGAACCGGAGGCTTCCAGTGCGCCCAGGAAGGCGTGTGACAGGAAGGGGTTGTCGTCGTGGTCCAGTGCGGCCCAGTCCGCGGCATCCAGCGTGTTGAAATCGGCGATGACACGGGTATCGATACTCACCGCTGCGCTGCGGGGCGGTCCACGCTCAGCCCTGCTCGTCCAACCAGCGCTCTGCATCCAGCGCGGCCATGCAGCCGAATCCGGCAGAGGTCACCGCCTGGCGGTAGACGTGATCGGCCACGTCGCCGGCGGCGAACACGCCCGGCACGCTGGTCGCGGTCGCGTAGCCGTTGGTGCCGCTGCGCACGTTGATGTAACCGCCGGTCATGTCCAGCTGACCTTCGAAAATGCCGGTATTCGGCGCGTGGCCCACGGCGATGAAGACACCGGCCAGGTCGAGGTCGGTCGCCGCGCCCGTCTTGACATTTTCGACGCGCAAGCCGGTCACGCCGCTCTGGTCACCAAGCACCTCGTCGACTACGTGGTCCCAGAGGATGGTGACGTTGCCGCTTTTTTCACGCTCGAACAAACGGTCCTGCAGAATCTTCTCGGCCCG
>JAVVFH010000308.1:0-3811 GCA_032250585.1 Lysobacterales bacterium | reverse complement strand
GAGTAATCCGGGAGCGCGAAGACTCGAAATACGAAAGAGGCCCCGTTCCGCGGGGCCTTTTCTTTCCCGCCTCATGCAGGGATTAAACCCACGGCGCCTCGCCGCGCGCGGTCTCGCGCCGCCTGCAGTTCATCGACGCCTGGCCCGACGGCCGATTCACCCACGCCGGCTGGGCGCCGCACCTGGCATTGCAGCCCCTGGATACGGAATACGCCGGTCTGGCCGAGGAAGTGAAAAGCCTCGACTGGGTCCAGGCCCTGGACGACGGGGCAGTGCTGGCATTCGCTGCCGGGAAGCTGGTCCCGGAACATTTCCGCGAAGTCCAGCGCCGCCGGCGCGAACAGGTCGACAAGACCAAGACCGCGGTCAAGGACCGCCTGATGCGCGAAATCGAGTTCCAGTGGGACCGCTACCACAAGCTCACCGAAGAAGTCGAGGCCGGCAAGCAGCCGCGCATCCAGCCCGACAACGCCCGCCGCGAGGCCGAACGCCTGACCGCCCGGCTGGAAGCGAGAATCGCCGAACTCGACGCCCAGCGCGAGCTGGCCTCGATCACCCCCAGAATCCTGAGCGCGGCGCTGGTTATCCCGCACGGCCGAATCCTCGAGGCCGCCGGCCAGACCTCGAAGGTCGTGGACGCCGCCGCCCGCGCCCGGGTCGAAAAAATCGCCATGGACGCGGTCATCGAGGCCGAAAGGGCGCTCGGCCACGAAATCCGGGACGTTTCGGCCGACAACTGCGGCTGGGATCTCACCGCCCAGCCCCCGGCCCGTGAGGGCGTACTACCGCCCAGCCGCCACATCGAGGTCAAGGGTCGCGCTGCCGGCCAGGAGACGATTACCGTCACCAGCAACGAAATCCGCGAGGGCCTCAACCAGGGCGACAAGTTCTTCCTGGCCATCGTCCTGGTCGACGGCGACCGGCTCGACGGCCCCCACTACATCCGCCAGCCGTTTGACCAGGAGCCGGGATGGGCCGAATCCAGCCGCAACCTGCGCCTGAAGGATCTGCTCGCCCGCGCCCGGCCGCCCGGAGACTGGCAATGAGCGCTAAAATCCGTCCAAACGGCAGGCAATTTGCGGCAAAGGGAAGTAACTCTCTGAATTGCAAAAAGAAAACGCCCCCGAAGGGGCGTCGGCCCGGAGATGCTATCTCCGGGGGGGTTAACTGCAATTAGTGTAATCAGATTGCTGAAGGAATCAAGGAAATTAAGTCGTTTCATCGGTCCAGCACCGACTATTGATTGATTTTCAAGGATTCATAGCGGATCGAGAAATAAGCGGCAGCGTCAATATAGCACCTGAATTTGTTTTCAAGGCGATTTTCGCCATTTTTTGCCAAAATAATGAGTTCAAATTGCATTTCTACCGTTTAGAGTGTTAATCTGTCGCCCCCCCACACCGGTCGGGAGACTCTCATGCTGATCGAATTCAACGTTGCCAATTTCCAGGCACTGCGCGATTCCCAGCGCTTCAGCTTGGTAAGGGGCAAGGGCACGGAACTGGAATCCAATGTCTTCCGCACCCCTGCACCGAACGAGTTCGAGCTGCTGCGCTCGGCCGCAATCTACGGGCCAAATGCCAGCGGCAAAACCACGTTCATTCGTGCCCTGGAGGTGATGAAGGAAATCGTACTCGAATCGGCAACCGCCCGCAAGGCTGGAGAGGAGCTTCCACTTGCCCCCTTCCTGCTGTCAGGCGAGACGCGCGACAAGCCGTCCGATTTCGAAGTGATCTTTCTGCTGGATGGCGTGAGATACCAATACGGGTTCTCCGCGAGCCCTCGAAAGGTGCACGACGAATGGCTATTTGCCTTCCCCCGGGGCCGTGCCCAGCGCTGGTTCCAGCGGGTCTGGGACGCGGAGCAAGGCGAATACGAATGGTACCTGGGCGACAAACTGGAAGGTGAAAAGCAGCTCTGGCAAAAATCCACCCGCGACAATGCGCTTTACCTGTCCACCGCAGTCAACCTGAATGCCAAGCAGTTGCAGCCAATCTATGATTGGTTTCACAACCATCTGCGTGTTGCCGGTGTGGGCGGCTGGAGCCCCTCTTTCAGCGCTTCTCGATGTGACAACGGCCAGAAGCAGCAGATCCTGGAATTCCTGCGTGCCGCCGATCTCGCCATTCGGGATATCCTGGTAGAAAAGACGCCGTTCGATGTCAGTAAGCTGCCGGATGACATGCCGGATCCGGTCAAACAGGCTTTAATCTCCGACCTAAAGGATTCGGAAGTTTTCGACCTGAAGACCGTCCATCAGGCTGATGATGGTCGGTCCGTGTCATTCGATCTGGAAGTAGAGTCCGCCGGAACTCAGAAGCTGTTTGCATTCGCTGGTCCCTGGCTGGATGCACTGGACAAGGGCTACACACTGTTCATCGACGAACTCAACAATAGCCTGCATCCGCGCCTGGTTCGATTTCTCGTTGAGCTGTTCCACGACCCAGAACGAAATAGCAAGAATGCGCAACTGGTTTTTACCACTCACGAAACCTCCATACTCAACCAGCAAGTCCTGCGTCGCGACCAGGTCTGGTTCTGTGAGCGCGGAAAGGATCAGGCGGCCCGCATCTATCCGTTGACGGACTTTCGACCCCGGAAGGGCCGGGAGAACCTGGAATTGGCCTACCTTTCCGGACGCTATGGGGCCTTGCCCTTCATCGGGCACAGGAAATCAGCCTGATGGGCTCGGACGATCTATTTCACAAACGAAAGGCAAAGCGAAAGGAGGCGCTGAGAAAGCGTCACTACCGACGTGCGCGATATGCAAAGGTACTGATTGTCTGCGAGGGTGAGAAAACGGAGCCGCATTATTTTCTGGAGCTTCGTGACTACTATCGGCTGAATGCAACCAATATTGTGATCAGTGGTGATTGCGGCTCGGATCCAATGAGCGTGTATAACGCGGCAAGAGAACAGTTCGTGACACACAGGAATGCAGGCGACCCTTTCGACAAGGTTTACTGCGTGTTCGATAAGGATAGTCATGCCGGCTACCGGCAAGCACTCGATGTGATTGGCAGGGCCCAGCCCAAGGATACATGGCAGGCCATCACGTCTGTCCCGTGCTTCGAATACTGGATTCTTCTGCACTACACTTATACGACACAGGCCTTCAGAGCCGCTGGGCGCAACAGCGGCTGCCAGCAGTTGATTCGAGAGCTGCAAAACTTTCTGCCCGGGTATGAAAAGGGCCGCAAGAACCTGTTCGAGGAATTGCGCGACCAACTGGATTTCGCGATCGCCAATGCTGAGCGGGCGCTTCAGGAGGCCCGGGCCACCGGAACGGACAATCCAACGACGCTGGTACATGTGCTGATCAGTTACTTGCGATCCCTCAATCAGGAAGCCCAGTGACCATCAAATCCCCCAAAAAACTGATCGAGGTCGCCCTGCCGCTGGATGACATCAATGTCGCGGCGGCGCGGGAGAAGTCGATTCGGCATGGGCACCCCTCTACGCTGCACTTGTGGTGGGCAAGACGGCCGCTGGCGGCAGCCAGGGCAGTGTTGTTCGCCCAGATGGTCAACGACCCCGGCGGGGAGCGCGGCTACAAGGCCGGCTTGACCAAGGAGCAGGCCAACGCGAAGCGCGAGAAACTGTTCGAGATCATCCGCGAGCTGGTCAAGTGGGAGAACACCAACAACGAGAAAGTGCTCGAGCGCGCCCGCGAGGCGATCCGTGAGTCCTGGCGCGAAACCTGCGAAATGAACAAGGGCAAGCCTGGGTTCGATCCGGACAAGCTGCCCGCCTTCCACGATCCGTTCGCCGGCGGCGGCGCCATTCCGCTGGAGGCCCAGCGCCTGGGATT
>JAVVFH010000307.1:0-3851 GCA_032250585.1 Lysobacterales bacterium | reverse complement strand
ACCAGCAAGCCTCACGCTGGGCGTCGCTGAAGCCCACGAGTTTGACGAAGACCCGCTCGGCGTGGATCCAGCACCAGGCATGGAGCACGACGTTGAACTGGCCCGCGTCGTCACTGATGATGGCCAGGTTGGGGTTCACCCCGTGCTCAATCACGCTAGCCAGCAGTGCCCCTCGGTGGCGATGCGGACATGGCGGAGTGTCGTGATGCCCAGGCCTTCAAGGGTTGCCAGCCGCGACTGGGTCAGCTACGGCATTCTCTACGAAACCCTGGCCGGCGCGGCCGCCGCGCGCATATGCCAAAGCGAACTGTGGGCGGCCAGCACGACGACGGCCTGGTACACCGAGGTACCGGGCCTGTTCGGGATACAACCCGTCGACACGCCCGAACTGCGCCAGCAGGCGCTCGACCGCTTACGCGCGCTGCCGGCGTACATCGACACGGAGATCGCCAACCTGCGCCACGGCCTGGAGCGAGGCTACAGCGCCCCGCGGCTGACCGTGGCACCTGCCGTGAACGAGGTCCGCCAGCTCGCAAACGCGGACAGCCCCTTGCTGAGCCCCGGCGTACGCGGGGGCGATGCCGGCCGAGATTCATCAACTGGGCCTGGAGCAGATCGCGAAAATTCGCGCCGAGATGCAGGCCATTACCGACCGCCATTTCCCGGGAGCGACGATCGAGGGTTTTCTGAAAGGCCTGAACGAAGATCCGCAATATACTTTCGGGACCGAAGAGGAGGTGCTGAAATACTCCGTCACCGCGCTGGCCCGCGCTGAGGCGAAAATGCCGGAAGCCTTTGGTCGGCTGCCCAGGGTTACCTGGGCAACTCCGGTTACGCCGAGGGGTGGGCGCTTTATTCGGAGCGCCTGGCCGATGAACTCGGGCTGTACCGCGGGCCGCTCGACCGCATGGGCCTGCTGTCGGACCAGGTCGCGCGCGCCGCGCGGCTGGTGGTGGACCGCGGCCTTCATACCCTGGGCTGGACGCGCCAACAGGCGGTGGACTACATGCTCGGTAACACCGCCTGGCCGGCGGTGGACATCGAGTCGGAGGTGAACCGTTACATCGCCTGGCCGGGACAGGCCAATGCCTACATGCTCGGCATGCTGGAAATCCGGCGCTTGCGCGACCTGGCCGAAATCGAGCTGGGCGAGGCGTTCGACCTGCGCGGCTTTCACGACCGCGTGCTGGGCTACGGCAGCATCACCCTGCCGATGCTCGCGGCCTCGGTGCATGAGTGGATCTTTCTTAAGATGGGTGTCCGGAATTTTCCAGATGGTTGTTCGGACTTTTTTCCTGGTTTTTAGATCTTTTTCGAGGGAAACCGATATCAAACACTTGATTTCATTCGCCATGATGTTGCTGGCAATCGGCTCGACGGCACTGATCATGGCGGCGGAGCCAGTTTCGATCAGCGCCATCGTTGGTGCGACGGTCGTCGATCTGGACGGTAAAAAGCCGACTTACGATGCCGTGATCCTGATCGCAGGAGACCGAATTACCGCCATCGGTCCGGCGGCCGACATCACGATTCCAGCCGGCGCCGAGGTCATTGATGCGGCCGGCACCTGGCTCATTCCCGGGCTGATGAACATGCACGTGCACATGGGCCTGGCTCTTCCGGGCAAGGTGGCCGCCGAGCTGGCCGATGAAACCGACGGTGAACTGGCTCTGCGCGTGGCCGCCGTGGCCAGAGAAAGCCTCCAGGCCGGCGTCACGACGATCCGCTCGCCGGGCAACTCCTGGCCGCCACGCTTGCCCGGCCATGCCGACCTCGCCCTGCAAAAAGCCATTGCGCGCGAGCAGGCGGACGGCCCGCGCATCTTCAGTGCCGGCGAGGCATTGGTGATCACCGGCGGCCACGGCTCGTTACCCGGCCAGAGCCATAACGACGGCCCCTGGGAGCTGACCCGCGCGGCGCGGCGTGAGATCAGCGCCGGGGCGTCCTGGGTCAAGATCATGATCTCGGGTGGCATCGCGACGGAGGGTGGGGATATTTCCAAAGCCCTGATGACCACGGAAGAAATCCATGCGGTGGTCGATGCAGCCCACCGCTTCGGCGCCAGGGTGGCCGCGCATTCCGGCTCGCCCGAGGCGACGGCGGTGGCGGTGGAGGCTGGCGTCGACAGCATCGAACACGGCTATTTTCTGGACCGCGCGGTGCTGAGAAAAATGCAGCGGCATGGCTCCTGGCTGGTGCCGACCATCGTCGTGAGTCAGCCGGCGACCCAGCCCTTTTTCGAAAAAATCGGCTCACCGCCATGGTACCTCGAGCGACGCGATTCGGTCGGAAAGGAACACTGGAAAGCTCTGCAGACAGCGATCGAGGAAGGCGTCAATATCGCGCTCGGAACCGACCAGCATCCGGCAGAACCCAATGACGGGACCACCTCGACCGCCCGTGAGGCGCAGTATTACGTGGAGGCAGGGATGACGCCGTTGCAGGCCCTGCGGTCGGCCACCATCGAAGCGGCACGGATGCTGGGTGTGGATGAGGAGCTGGGTTCGCTGGCGGTCGGCAAATACGCCGACCTCGTAGCGGTCGGTGCGGACCCTGTCCGGGACATCAAGGCGCTGCGCGACATCGTGATGGTCATCAAAGGCGGCAAGGTCTATCGCGACGAGCGTCGCAGCCCATGACCTCACCGCACCAGCGCGATTCCGTTGAGTGGCCATTCCGGCTTCACTCAGACTCCAAAAATACTCCATGTTCTGGCTATGGCAACCCGGAACCCATCGAGCGACCCGCCCGTCACACGGGCCACAGCAGCAATGCCTTGGGCAGCCTTATCCTATAAGGTTACAATCACTGCGACCCGATATCGCGCGAGACCGCCGCCATGATGCCACCACAGCCCCTGCCCGGCCCGCCTCCGCCCATCAGCATCACGGCTGCCGCGCTGCGCGCGCTGGCTTACATCCTGCTGGTCGCCTTCGTTGCCAGTTCGCTGGTCCGGGAGCAGGACACCCTGTCGGACGTCTACCTCTTCGACAGGGCCTGGCAATTGCTGGTGGCGCTGATCATCGTGCCGGCGCTGTACGTAGTGATCCGGCAGCGGCGGCAGTTTGCCGCGCAATTCGAACGTTATGCCAACAGCTTCTCCTTCGGTCTGTTCGCCGCCGGTTTCCTGACCACCTACGTGTTTTCGCGGCTCTACGGACGCACGTCGAAATGGGTGGCGATACTCGGTGACAGCTACGCACGCGACTTCAAAAATGCCGCCCAGGAGGTGGTTGAACTCCTCGGCTACACTCTGATTCTGGCCGCGCTGTTGGAACTGACGCTGCTGGCCCGCCACTGGCATCGGGCCCACTCCTGACCCGATCATTGGCACGCGCCGCGCGGAGCAACGGAATGGAAATCATCATTACGATACTGGTCGCTTTCCTGGCCCTGAATCACCTGATCTATGCGATCCAGAACCTGTTCAATCTCAAACAGGCGCATGGTTTCGTCGAGGCGGTATTCACACAGCAAGAGACGCCTTTCTATCCGCGCTCCATCATGCCGCCGCTGCGCAGCCCGGTGCTGACCTGGGCCGGGCTTTTCGTGATCATCGCCGCTGAGACCACCGTTGGGGTGATGCTGGCGGCCAGCGCGTTTCTAATGGCCGCTGCGGCCGGCACCACACCGGCAAACTTCGCCGCCGCCGGCGAGTGGGCGCTGATCGGCTGCGGGGTCGCGCTGCTGCTCTGGTTCGGCCTGTTCCTGAGCATTGGCGCGGCGCTGTTCCAGATGTGGCAGACGCCGCTTGGCCAGGGCGCAATGAGTGATGCTTACCGCAACGGCGTATTTGCCGCGCTGGTGCTGCTGCTTCTGCTGTTTCTGCCCGCCGTCTGAGCGCGAAGGGT
>JAVVFH010000306.1:0-3891 GCA_032250585.1 Lysobacterales bacterium | reverse complement strand
CAACTCGCTGCGCTCAGACAAGCGCGCCCTGCTTCCGGTCGCTCCTTGCGCGCTTCGCCTGCGCTCCCTTATGTCTGCGAACACGATGCCTGCGAACACGTTTCCCGCCAGTCGATAGCTGAAAAGTGTACGTAATCAGGAAATTCTATGCGGTGACGATGACTGCGCTCTCAAACGAGCACCCGGCCTTCGATGACCGCCACCGCGCGTCCGCTGATGCTCATTCGGCCGTTGGCGTTTCGGCTGACCCGGACCGAGCCCGGCCGGCCCATTTCGACGCCCTGGCGGGCGTACAGCACGCCGCCTGCCGGCATCAGTCCGTTGGCGATGAGGTATCCCCCGAGCGCGCCCGAAGCCGTGCCGGTCACCGGGTCTTCGAGGATTCCGTACCTGGCCGGTGAGAAAAAACGCCCCTGGGTGGTCTGCTCGTCGACGAAGGCGAAGGCGTAAACGCCGATCAGCTCGGGGTTTTCCGGCCACAACTGCTCGATCAGTTCGCGGCGCAGCTCGATCTTCGCCAGTTGGCCGACATCCGTCAGCGGCACGAAACACACCCACAGACCGCTGCTGCAGCAGCCGATTTCGGGCCGCGGGGCGATGGCGGCAGGCGCCAGCCCCAGCACTTCTGCGGCCCGGTGGGCACCGGTCGCGGGGGCACACTCGGGAACCAGTTGTTCCATCGTCGCCCATTGCAGCCGGCCCTGTTCGAAACTCAGCCCCAATTCCAGGACACCCACGCGGGTCTCCACCCGCAGGGTTCGAGTCTCGTTCTGTCCGCTGATGTCGCCGCGCCAATGCAGAGTGAACAGCGCCGAGATGGTGGCGTGACCGCAAAGATCCACCTCGGTGGTGGCCGTGAAGAACCGCATTCGCAGGTCGGCCTCATCGGTCTCGGGCGGCAGAATGAACACGGTTTCGGAAATGTCGTTGACTTCTTTGGCGATGGATTGCATGAGGCTGTCCGGCAGGCCCAGAGCCTCGGGCACGACGCCGGCGGGGTTGCCGGTGAACGGCGTATCCGTAAAGGCGTTGACCCGCCAGATTTCGATGGCCCGGCGCGCTGGATTGGTCATATCAATGCTCCAGGATCCCGTTGATCCGCTCCGCGGCCCGGATGCAGTCTTCGCGGCTGATGTCTAGACAGGTGACAAAGCGCAACCGCGGCCCAATGGCCAGCGCCTTGACGCCCTGCTGATCCAGTTCACTTACCAGGCGCGCGGCGCGGCCGGCGCCGGCCTTGACTGTCGCGTACACGATGTTCGTCTGCACCGCGGCCCGATCGATTTCAAGCGCCGGATTACCCGCCAGCCGTTCGGCCAGCAACGCGGCATTGGCGTGGTCCTCCGCCAGACGCTCCAGCTGCTGCCGGAATCCGTACAGGGCCGCCGCGGCCATGAAACCCACCTGGCGCATCACGCCGCCGAGCATGAACTGCAGGTGCCGCGCCTCTTTGATGAAGTCCGCGGGTCCGAGCAGCAGTGCCCCCATCGGCGCGCCCAGGCCCTTGGAAAAGCACACTGAAATCGAGCCGTCTGGCTGAATGCCTGCCGCCGGATCGCTGCCGCTAGCGACGATGGCGTTCCAGACCCGGGCGCCGTCGACGTGCACCGGCAGCTTCCGCTCGCGGGTCAGCGCGAAAATCCGGTCCAGCGTAGCCTGGGGGTAGATCGTGCCACCGCCGAAATTGGAGGTGTTCTCGAGCACTACCAGCGAGGCGCGCGCGCCAACGCTACTGAGCCCGTCGACCGCTGCTTCGATCGCGGCCGGTTGCAGGATGCCGCGCTCGCCCGTGAGCAGACTGGCTTGTGCGCCGGCAATGGCGGCCATGGCGCCGGTCTCGAAATAATAATTGTGACCGTATTCCTCGATAACGACGATGTCCCCGGGGCGGCACCAGACGGCGATCGCTATCTGGCCGGCCATCGTGGCGGAGGGCAGAAAAACGGCTGCTTCCTGGCCGAACCACTCCGCTACTTCCTCTTCCAGGCGGTTCACCGACGGGTCTTCGCCATAGCCCGAGTTGCCCACTTGCGCTTCGCAGATCACGCGGCGCATTCCCTCGCTGGGCAGCGTGAAGGTATCGGAGCGCAGGTCGATGATTTCGTTCATGGCCGTCCGGAGATGTGCATCATTTGAAGGTCGCCAACAGGCGCTGCACGCGCTCCAGGCCCGCTGCCAGCGCCGTCGAATCGCCGCCGCCAACGCCCAGCCGGACGTGCTGCGGATAGCCGTAAGCGGAGCCCGACATCACGAAAGTTCGATACGGGGGTGCCAGCAATTGCGCCGCGAACTCATCGGCGCTGACGGGCAGTGCCAGTTGGCAAAAACCGATCAGGCCGGCTTGCGGGCGCTGCCAGCTCATGGCCGGCGCATCTTCTATGAAACGATCCAGCAGGTCGAGGTTATTTTGTCCGTCCTGCCGCGCCCGGCCGATCGCCTGTTGATAGCGCGTCTCGCCCAAGGCGATGTCGGCGATGGTTTCGCCCATGATGTTCATGATCTCGCTGGTGTCTTCACGCAGAACCACCGAGTCGAAAACCAGTGTTTCGTCGCGGCTGACCAGCCAGCCGGTGCGCAGGCCCTGCAGGCCGAGGGCTTTCGATACGCTACCGGTGCTGATGCCGCGCTCGTACAGCGTGGCGGCGGACGGGGTCGGGCGGTCCACCCACTCCAGCCCGCGGTAGACTTCGTCGGTGAGCAGGTAAGCGCCGACGCGGTCTGCCAGTTCCACGACGCCGCTTAGCTCGCTCTCGCTCATCAGGTGGCCGGTGGGGTTGTTGGGGTTGCAGATGAAGATGAGGCGGGTTTGCGGGGTGATCAGTGCTTCCAGTTCATCCAGGTCGATCGACCAGCCCCGCTTTTCGTGGCGCGGCAAGCGCTTGACCACCGCGCCCAGCGCCTCGCCCAGCACCAGCGGCTGGGGCCAGCCGGGCACGTCCACGATCATCTCCTCGCCCGGCCCCACGAGATTGCTGATGGCCAGAAAATTGGCTTCGGCGGTGCCGGCTGTGATCAGCACGTCGCCCGCGCTGCACACGGGGGCATAGCCCAGGCGGGCGAGCACCTTTTCGCGCAGTTCGGGCAGGCCCTGGAACGACTGGCCCGACCAGTCGAGGCTGAGCTCCGGATCGAGATCGTCGAGAAAATCGCCCAGCCGGGGCGAGGCCGCCAGGGAGTGCACGACCGATGCTTCCGGCTGCGCCTCCAGCGCGGTCATGAAATTCTTGAACAGGGTGTGGGCTTTGACGCGCATGGCAGGAAGTATATTGTTTTTGCGTGTTGGGTTCTGGTTATGGGGTTTGGGGTTGGCGATTGGGCGCAGTTACTGCGCTTCGATGCGGGCCTTGATGATGAACATCTGGGTCTCGTGGGAAACGCAGAGCTGTTTCCAGCGATCGTCGGTCATGAAACTGCTGCGCCAGGCCAGCAGGGTGACCAGGCTGCGGCTTTCTTCCCAGCCCAGGTCCGGCCCGCTGACGATGCGGGCCATGTTGCGCGTCTGCAAGTGCTCCGCGTCGTCGCCGATCCGGTAGTAGACGACCAACCGTTCGGCATCCGCGTCGATCCGGATGAAGGTCTCTTTGTCGTTGAACATTGAGCGGCCGACAAAAAGCTGCTCGCCGACCTGGCGCCGGTCCCAGCTGCCAAAAGTCCATTCGCCCTGCTTGATCCCGTCGGCCATGTAGTCGAAGGCCTGCCGGGCCGGCGCTTCGACCGGGCAGGAACAGCTGTGGCAGTGCGGGTCGCTGATGTCCAAATCACTTCCTCCGGTTTGTGTCGCGATTGTAGCAAAGATGCGGCTGGGGCATTCCGGCCCCTGGTTCCCCCCAGGGCAAATTTGTTCTACCAGAAGTACCGTCATTCCCGCGCAGGCGGGAATCCAGGAATTTC
>JAVVFH010000305.1:0-3894 GCA_032250585.1 Lysobacterales bacterium | reverse complement strand
CACTTTCGCTGGCGGTCATCGCGGTCCTTGCCCGGCTCCAGCAGCGAAATCTGGCGTTGATCCGCGTCGCCGGTGGCATCGCGCTCGAGCCGCTCGATCACGTCACGGAAGGCCTGCACGTCCTCGAAGCGCTTGTACACGGAAGCGAAGCGCACGTAGGCGACCTGGTCCAGCTTGCTGAGTTCGCGCATGACCCACTCGCCCAGCAGCGAACTGGGCATCTCGACGTCGTCGACCGAGCAGATGTCGCGCAGCAGGCCGCGAATGGCGCGCTCCACTTCGCGGGTTTCGACCGGGCGCTTTTCCAGCGCCCGCAACATGCCGTCGCGCAGCTTGCGCTCGGAGAAAGCCTCCCGCCCGCCGTCCGACTTGATGATCCGCGGCGCCTTGAGTTCCGGCGACTCATAGGTGTTGAAGCGCGCGGCGCACTGCTCGCACTGCCGCCGGCGGCGGATCTGCATGCCGTCGCGCGTCAGGCGCGAATCCACCACGCGCGTGTTTTCATAGCTGCAGAACGGGCACCACATGGTTTCAGTCGGTGTACACCGGGTGCTTACGGCACAGCGCCAGCGCCGTTTCTTTCGCGCTGCCTTCCGCGGACGAGTCGCCCATGCCGTCCAGCACGTCGCAGATGATGCCGGCCAGTTGCTCGCAGTCGGCGACGCTGAAGCCGCGCGTCGTCACGGCCGGCGTGCCCAGGCGCAGGCCGCTGGTCACGAAGGGCGAACGCGGCTCGCCCGGCACCGTGTTCTTGTTGAGCGTGATGTTGGCGCGGCCCAGCGCGCCCTCGGCGTCTTTGCCGCTGAATTCCCTGCCGATCAGGTCGACCAGGAACAGGTGGTTGTCAGTGCCGCCCGACACGATCCGGTAGCCGCGCTGCATCATCACCGCGGCCATGGCACGGGCGTTTTCGACGACTCTGACCTGGTAGTCCCTGAACGACGGCTCGAGCGCCTCCTTGAAAGCCACGGCCTTGCCCGCGATGGCGTGCATCAATGGCCCGCCCTGGGTGCCGGGGAAGACCAGTGAATTGAGCGCTTTTTCGAGTTTTTCGTCGGCCATCGCCAGGATGATGCCGCCGCGCGGCCCGCGCAGGGTCTTGTGCGTGGTGGAGGTGACCACGTGCGCGTGCGGCACGGGGTTCGGGTAGACGCCGGCCGCGACCAGGCCGGAAACGTGCGCCATATCCACCAGGAACCAGGCGCCGACCGAATCGGCGATTTCGCGCATCCGTGCCCAGTCGATGGTCCGCGAGTAGGCCGAGAAGCCGCCGATCAGCATCTTCGGCCGGTGTTCCTGAGCCAGCGCGTCGATCAAATCGTAATCGATCAGGCCGCTTTCGTGATCGATCCCGTACTGCACGGCATGGAACAGCTTGCCCGAGAAATTGACCGGGCTGCCATGCGTCAGGTGGCCACCGTCGTTGAGGCTCATGCCGAGAATGGTATCGCCGGGGTCGAGCAGCGCAAGGTAGGCCGCGGCGTTGGCCTGCGAGCCGGAATGCGGCTGGACGTTGGCGTAGGTCGAGCCGAACAGTTCGTTGGCGCGCTGGCGGGCCAGCTGCTCGGCGACGTCCACGAACTCGCAGCCGCCGTAATAGCGCTTGCCGGGATAGCCCTCGGCGTACTTGTTGGTCAGCACGGAACCCTGGGCCTCCAGCACGCGGGGACTCGCGTAGTTCTCCGAGGCGATCAATTCCACGTGGTCTTCCTGGCGCGCGCGTTCCGCGTCGATCGCATCGGCCAGTTCATCGTCAAAGCCGCGAATGCGGTAACTCTCGTCAAACATAGCGTATCTCGTATCTGTCAGCTGCAGCGGCCAATCCGCCGGGGTCGACCCCGGCCGCTCGGGAACCGGGAATGCAATATGCAATTCTAGCATTGTTGAAATCGGCAACGCGCAATAAACGCCCCATGCCAAACACCCCTTTTCGCGGCTGAAGGCGCCCCTACCAGGTGACCGGAGCGGCCAAGCCTGCTGTGTGGACCCGGCGGACGCGCTGGCGGATAATGCGCCACGCAGCAACCCTGACCCAATCCGAGGCCCTGTATGTCGCAATACATCTACACCATGATCGGCGTGAGCAAGACCGTTCCGCCCAAACGCAATATCATCAAGGACATCTCGCTGTCCTTCTTTCCGGGCGCCAAGATCGGCCTGCTGGGCCTCAACGGCTCCGGCAAATCAACGGTGCTGCGCATCATGGCGGGCGTCGATGGTGATTTCGACGGCGAAGCGCGGCCGCAGCCCGGCATCCGCATCGGTTATCTGCCGCAGGAACCCGAACTGGACGAGAGCCGCAGCGTCCGCGAGGTCGTGGAAGAAGGGGTGGCCGAGACGCGTGAGCTGCTGCAGCGGTTCGACGAAATCAGCATGAAGTTCGCCGAACCGATGAGCGACGAGGAAATGAACGAGCTACTCGGCAAACAGGCGGAACTTCAGGAAGCCATCGAGGTGGCCAACGGCTGGGAACTGGAGCGAACCCTGGAAGTGGCCGCCGACGCGCTGCGACTGCCCGCCTGGGACGAACCCGTACGGCACCTTTCCGGCGGTGAGCGCCGGCGCGTGGCACTGTGCCGGCTGCTGCTGTCCAACCCGGACATGCTGCTGCTCGACGAGCCGACCAATCACCTCGACGCCGAATCGGTGGGCTGGCTGGAACGTTTCCTGGTGGAGTTTCCCGGCACCGTGGTCGCCGTCACCCATGACCGCTATTTCCTCGACAACGCCGCCGAGTGGATTCTCGAACTGGACCGCGGCCACGGCATACCCTGGAAAGGCAATTACTCCTCCTGGCTCGAACAGAAGGAACAGCGCCTGCAACAGGAAGCCAGCCGTGAGCAGGCCCGGCAACGCTCGATCCACGCCGAACTGGAGTGGGTCCGCTCCAACCCCAAGGGCCGGCGCGCCAAGAGCAAGGCCAGGCTGCAGCGCTTCGACGAACTGAACTCGCAGGAACACCAGGCACGCAACGAAACGCGGGAGATCTTCATTCCGCCGGGACCGCGCCTCAGCGATCAGGTCATCGAAGTCGAAAATCTCCGCAAGGGCTTCGGTGAGCGCCTGTTGATCGATGACCTGAGCTTCAGCCTGCCGCCGGGCGCCATCGTTGGGGTCATCGGCGGCAACGGCGCCGGCAAATCCACACTGTTCCGGATGCTGACCGGCCAGGAGCCGCCCGACAGCGGCACCATCCGTATCGGCCCCAGCGTGGAACTGGCCTACGTCGATCAGAGCCGCGACAGCCTGGACGGCAGCCGCAGCGTCTGGGAGGAGATCGCCGACGGCGAGGAAGTGATCCAGGTGGGCAATTTCACGACCCCGTCGCGGGCCTACGTCGGGCGCTTCAACTTCCGCGGCGCGGACCAGCAAAAACGGGTCCAGGACCTGTCCGGCGGCGAGCGCAACCGCGTGCACCTGGCCAAGCTGTTGCGCTCCGGCGGCAACGTGCTGCTGCTCGATGAGCCCACCAACGACCTCGACGTCGAAACGCTGCGGGCGCTGGAAGAGGCGCTGCTGGAATTCCCGGGCTGCGCGGTGGTGATCTCGCACGACCGCTGGTTCCTGGACCGCATCGCCACTCACATGCTGGCCTTCGAGGGCGACAGCCACGTCGAGTGGTTCGAGGGCAACTACTCTGAATACGAGGCGGATCTGCACCGGCGCATCGGCGACGAAGCGGACCGCCCGCGGCGCGTCAAGTACCGCCGTTTGAACTAGTGTCCTGTGTTACAGGCCACTACTGCCCATCCGGTAACTGCAGCGCGCGGGCGGTCGCCGGAATTTCAAAATCGGCCGCGGCCGGCTCGAAAGGCCGCGTCCGATACGGCAGGGCGGCGCGCAGGCGCGAGTCGTCGAAGACCAGGTTGCGGTTCTGCCGTTTGACCATTTCGG
>JAVVFH010000304.1:0-3931 GCA_032250585.1 Lysobacterales bacterium | reverse complement strand
CCTGAGCGCGCGCATTCAGGAATGGCACCAGGTCTGTCAGAATCTGGATTGCTACAAAATCGCCGCGCATGGAGTAGTCCATTAAGTCCTTTGACTCAAATACAGACTGCGCTCGGCTCTTCCCTTTCTTGCGCGCCGCTTCGTACACGGCTTCGCGGCTTGCGTTCTCGATCGCGTCTCCGAATCCTGTGTAGAGCTCCCACAGCTTCAGCGGTGAGTCGATAATGCTGGCAACGAACTGATTGGCCGACGCCGCGTTGTACCCGCGCCCGCGCAATGACCGGCGAATCTCTCGCGAAACTTCGGCCGGGTCGTTGGCGTTCACATATCCGCCCATGAACGATGCGCCCGAGAACGCCATTTCAACGTAACCACCGCGCTCTCGGAGAGACTTTGCGGCACCGGCGATCGAGTCGATGCCGAGCTTGTAGTGGTCTTCGTTGATCGTCCAGGCGTGAAGCATGTCGCGGATGAAGTTCCGCGCCATGAATGCCGGGTCGGCGGTGACGCCGCGAGTGAAGATTCGCTTTGCTGATCGCCCAATCCGGAGCGCGATCGAATTCAGCGCCGGGTCTCGAATGGCTGTCAGCGCCCGCAGCAGAAGCGGGTCCGTGACGCGGTAATACTTCGCCTTTCCACCATCCATGATGCGGACAACATTGCTGCCCTTTCCGGGCGGCTTTATGGCCCACATCTTTGCCATCCCTTGCAAGGCTTCGCGCGGGATCATGGATACATCTACGCCCGCTTCCTTCAGCCGCTTGCGGACCTGACTGAGCGGGACAATGGCCGTTTCAAACTCTGTGGTCACTTCCTCAAACACGCCAGAGCCTTTCAGGTTCCGCTCCGCCAGCCGGATTGCGTGATTCTTCATCGACGCATCCATCAGGTGCGTGAAGTTCATCAGCAGGTTCTCAAGCGGATCGTTCAGCCGCGATGTGCCGCCGCGAAGGGTCCGGATACCGGATGTCTGGCCGGACAGCGACTGCCGGTTCCCGCCTGCCGCAACCGTCTCGTTTTCGGTCATGCGGTAAAATGGGATGTAGTCTGAGCTGTCCCATGCCGCCCTTGCCTCCGGGTCGATCAGGCCCGCTTGCTCGGCAACGTCTAGAACGCGGCTCTTGTAGGCGTCCAGCTCTGCGGCCACAGCCTCGAATTTGTCGAATGATTTTGCGGCCTCGCCGTTCTTGGTCAGAGCATCGATGTGTTCTGGCGTGAACAGGTTCTCTCGGCCCTCTTTCAGTAGCCGCCCAGCCCGTCGCGCGACCATCCATCCCATAAATGCGTTCAGGTCACCCTTGACCGGCTTGAGTATGTCGAGAATGCCCTTGCTGCCCTTGACCTTCGATATGATCCCGTCGCGCCACTCAGGTGCTCCGTGGTAGAGCATGGCGCGCATGGTGCTGGCGATTCCAGTGGATAGCCGCGCCGCAACGTAGGCTGACTGCTCGGCTGGCAGGTTTCCGAGTGCGCTGGCTTCAGCGATCTTCAGGCCGTGAAAGCGGTCAAGTGTTCCCTGCAGGATGCTGCTGCGCAGTTCCGGCCCCAGGCTTTCCCAGGCTTTTTCCTGGAGCCGGTTGTACCAGCGGTCTTCGCGCGACTTTTTCAGGCCAGCCAGTTCCAGCGCTTCTCTGGTCGTCTCGTATGACGGGCTGCTCTTTTTTATCTTGATCGGGGCTTCCCAGTCACCGTTAATGCTGTAGCGGATGTCCTCGTCCAGGGCGTCGACGTTTACCGACAGGTTTCTTTGGCTTTCGTCTGGCGCTATTGTTGGACTGACGGCGGCACGGTGGGTGCTGTCTATGGGGCTTGCTTCGTCTTGGATCGAATAGCGCGCTTCGCTTCCCGGATCGCTTTGTCGCCCATCGCGACGATTTCCTTCTCGAAGTCGCTTAATGGCCGCTTGGGAGTATTCGGAGATGGTTTTGTTGGTTTTTGCACCGGTGTATCCTGCGCTCTGTGCTGCATTCAGTATATAGAACCACCGCATCGCCTGCAAGGCACTGGCCGCAAACTCTTGCCCGTACTTGGCTTCCATCTCGGCCTTGAACCGCCGGTTGAACTCCTCAAACAGCGCGTGTTCTGCGGCATCTTTCGGCAGGCCGGTCTGTTTTTCGCCAAACATATCAGCGAAATAGCTGCGGATGAATCGGGATTCCCAGATGTCGATGGTTGTGAAACGGCCATCGCCCATTGTGTTCAGGGTGTATGCGCCAACCTTGGATCCGAAGATGAATGCTCTCGGCACCAACTTGTCCTGGCCGGTCGCCGCCATGGTCAGCGCCCGTATCTGCCCGATCTTCGAGACGCGGCTCTTGTAGCCCATCTCCTTCTTGAAGGTATGAAGATCCTTGACCGGGATCATCTCCTTCAGATATTCCAGCGCCTGCTGCAGGCCGCCCTGCTCGCGGGCCAGGCGCTCCAGAACTTTCAGCGATCGGGCCTTGTTGGGAGCCGTGGCATTGGAAAACGAAATCGGGCTGCTGGTGACGATGACGTTGCCCTTCTCGCTCACGCCCATTTCAATGGCGTCGAAGTTGCTGTCCCGGAGGTACATGTCCAGAGCCAGAACCGATTCTTTGACGTTGGACGGCAGCATGGTGGATGGCGATGTGACGCCCAGCATGGCCCGGAAGAACTCAAACTGTTCGGCAGTCAGGTCTGTGAAGTGTTCTTTCAGCACTTCCTGGGTGGCGGCCATGTCGGCTTCGTAGTACTCCATGAATCGCGGGTTATCCCGCAGCCACGCTTCAATGTCCTGGACCGCCTGCCGCACACCGCGCCCAATGTTGCGAGCAGTTGCGGGCCGACGCAGCCCTGTGCGCCGCAGCAGGGTTGGCCAGAACTCTTGAAAGAATGCGCTCTCCGACCTGAATCGGACATCGGCAAACTTCTCTGCCGCCAGGTCGACGGCTCGTTGCACCGAGTAGACGGATTCGCGCATAGCCGGTGCATAGCTGGGCTGACCGGATTCCACCCGATCGACGATCCGCGCCACTGAGCCCCGGGCCAGCGATGCAATGTCGGCGTTGTTCAGCCCGTTGACGAACCGCGGCGCCAGGCCCATGCGGATCAGTGCAGTCTTGATCGCCGAAACGAACCGATGCCAAAGGCTCGAGTTTGCGCCGAGCTCTGCCATGTAGGCCCAGGTCTCTTCCATCAGGATGCGGTCGTACTGCTCTTGCGACATTTCCCGGCCGGTCGTGGCTTTGTAGAAGTCGGCAGATGCACGGGCCGACACCTGTGCGCGCTTGTGCGCTTCCCATGCTTGTCGTGCGGCTTTTGGTGCATCGGCCCTTTGTCCGCGCTCAATTTGCCGCTGAAGCTGGGCTGAGAGCTTGTCGTAGGTTTCCTGCCCGAGAAAGTCGCGCATCCCTTTGTGGACGCCGATCTCATGCAGGACAATGCCGGTCTCGCCGCCTTCTACTACCATGCGGGTGTTGATAAAGGCTTTGCCGTTAATGTAGACCGCTGCGGCGTTCGACGGATGGTTACCGGGCACGCCGTCCAGCCCATCGACGAACTCGATCATGCCGGAATCGGTCAGCGCGCGGTGGGTGCTGCGGCCCAATGCGGATCGGAAGGATTCAGGTGTCGCGCCGCCACCCTTGCCGCCGGGCTGGCTGCGCGAGAACATCGGCTGCCCAGCCATCGCCGTGTCGCGCATCTTGGGCGTGACGTCGATGGACCAGACTTCTTTCGACTGCGCCTTTGTGAACGGATGGTCTGCCTGATCCGCATATTGCTCAACAACGCTGTCCGGAGCGTTGCCGGTGCGAATGCGTGTCGTGCCAACCTTCGATCCAAACTTCT
Source organism: Lysobacterales bacterium (assembly GCA_032250585.1). Taxonomy (GTDB): domain Bacteria; phylum Pseudomonadota; class Gammaproteobacteria; order Xanthomonadales; family SZUA-36; genus JAVVFH01. Next base: position 118 of record JAVVFH010000304.1, on the reverse strand, counting down.
TGACGTACTTCCCGACCTCGTTCTTCAGAATGCGGTCGTAGAAGGCTTTCATGCCTTCGCCGCCGACCTTGAGTCCTCCACCCTCAATCACGCCACGATCCTGAGACATAACCCTGTC
>JAVVFH010000303.1:1090-3940 GCA_032250585.1 Lysobacterales bacterium | reverse complement strand
CTCGGTGCCAATGCTGAGGACAAGGTGGAAGAAGCCGAACACAAGCCCGCCAACCGCAAGCCTTCACCTCAGCAGGCGCAGAAGCGGCTCAGCACCGGGCGGCGGGCCGAGGAGTGGGTGCGCCGGAATTTCGAGACGCTCGACAAGGCCTTCGCCGGGGCAACGCTGGAGGATTGCCGTGACGAGGCATCAGGATACGACTTCAAGGTGACAACGGGAACCGATGCATGGCACTTGGAGGTCAAGGGAATTCTGGCCCCCGCGGGGCGTGTGGAGATTTCCGAACGGCAATGGCAGCGGGCGGGCTTGGAGGGAGATCGCTTTTTTCTTGTCGTCGTCGCCGACCTCGACGGCCCTGAACCGAGGCCGTTGGTGATCCGCGACCCCGTAAATTCGGTAGACGCGATATCCCGCATCATCCAGCAGGTCCCTCGGTGCTGGGAAGTCAATATCGACAGTGGTGCCTGCGCGGGTCGCAGCGACCGGAAATGACCGTCGTGGCATGCTGAGATCAGGAATTTGCACAACGAGGCTTCCTGTCCGACATTGCCGGGGAACCATCCCCGGAAATCGAACTAGTTCGGGTCGCACAACATTGGGACTTCACGACGGTCTCGAGTCCTCCGCCGAGTCTCATTGCGGCCCTGGCCTATCGATGCTATAAGCATTAATGGCGACCCAGAAAGGGTGTGGAGTCCGTGCCCAGACGAAGAGTCTCCCCGCAAGACGTCCATACGCATCTGGCGATGCGTCTGAGCCGATATGAGTTACGCATCGGCGGTGGAACCAACGTTACCGTGCGGGACAGTCGTCTCCGGCACGAGGGCACACCGGTGTACGGATTCTCGACATCAATCGAGCTGATCGCATCGGTAACCTCGCCCGAGGATCGCGTCGGTGAGCGCTTCGCATTGTCGGTATGCGGCGACACGCCTGCCCGCTGGGACTTTTCGCAAACGCTCGCCGACCGCCATATCCGGGATGAGGCGGGAACACTCGTTTACCGCAGGCGACGAGGCGAGTCCGTCCCCGTCTACGACATTCCGCACGGTGCCGGATTCCTGAGCAAGTCCCGTGGACAAAAGCGCTGGACAGGCGCGATCTGGGTCCCCGCAGAAACTGCGACCGCAATGCTGGCGCTACTGGCGCCCGCGCCGCGCCATCTATTCATTTCCTTGCACGAACTCAGGGTCGTGCGTCGGCGATGGATCGTGAGCCTTTCCTTGCAGACAACCGACCCCGCCGAGGAATAAGCCGCATCGGAAAGATGGTTACATTCAGCCTGATCTAGCAGGCATGAATTATTATTCGGATATATCGGTACAGTTAACCCGCCAAATTGATGCAACGCTGCAGGGTTGTTGGTCAAGTGGGCAATGCCACTCTCGGGTCGCAAACTTGCCTTTGCAGTTCAAGCTCTGCACAATGAAACCACTGCATTGCGCGGAGGGAGGTCGTGATGATTATCGAGGAGATCCGGAAGCAGATTACACCAGGGACCGTGATTCCCAAGCCGCGTGCCCAAGGAGAATTCACGGCCAAGGATTGGGGTACGCGCCGGGGCTAGCCCGCCTTGATCTACCGTATCCCCAATCACCGCAACCCGAATCACCCCTACGAGAAGGGGATCACCGTCTCGGAGTTCGAGGCCGCCGCCCGTCAACTCGACGGCACCGGCGAATTAAACCAAAGCTGGTTTCAGAAATCCCTGCCTGGCTGCGCAAGGGAAGGCTCTTGTAACTTCACGACCCTTGGAGGAATCTTTGAGCTGCTCGGCCGGGCCGAATACGCTGGGCCGGGGGTTTATCGGCGCCGCGGCTGACCTGTCTCATCCTCGTGGGAAGGCGCTGTGAATCAGACCTGGAAACCTGACACTTTTGGAGAGTTCCTGGACCACCTCAAACGTGAGCGCGTCGGCGGGATCAAGGGGCTCTTCAGGCGTACGCCGTGGCAGATGGTGCTGGACCAACGGTTGGTCATACGCCACGAACGCAAAAAGACAACCTATGCGTACGGTACGATCCGTGAAGTAAGAATTGGCTAGAGCTTACCCCTATACCGTGAGCTGATTATCGAGCTCGACCGGCGATCTCCCATGGTGCTGCATAATCTAAAATGATACCGTGCCCACGAACTCCGCGTTGCAGTTGCCTATCACTACGCACTACACCTGGGTGGGCGCGAGGTAGCAACATTTAGTGTGGGCAAGTTCTTGCCAAATCCCCGTAGATCTGACACAGTATTAGAAAAGCGCGTGGAGACAGGGTTTTGTCATGACGCCCGAGGCTTGGTTACAACGAAACGGTTCAAAGCTGGGGAGCGACTACGAGCATCTGTTCGTCGAGAAGGTGCTGAGCCGCGTGCCGAAACTCGACCTGGCATATGTTTCCACCCAGAAGCCGTTCAGGGATCTGAAGGGAAAGCAACGATACTGCGATTTCGCGCTTGAAGAGGGCGACGACGTCCGAATCGCCATCGAAGTGGACGGCTACGACAAGACCGGAACCGGGGCGGGGATGTCGAGGCCGGAATTCTTGGACTGGCAGCGTCGGCATGCATCCCTTGTCAGTTCTGGCTGGAATGTGATCAGGTTTGCGAACGTCGATGTGCGAGACGATCCCGAAGGATGCATTGATCATCTTGACTTGCTACTGCGACTAGAACGTGGAAAAGCGTCACATAAGGAGAAACTCGCGCGAAGAATTAGAAAATTGGAGGAGGAACTGAAAAAACGGGGCGAATCAAAACAAGATTCAACCGCGTCGGCGAAACCAAGCGCCGAGGAATCGCGAAGGAGCAAGCAGGCCGAGGCCGAAATCCGAAAACTCAAAGACGCGCTCGCCCGTGCCG
>JAVVFH010000303.1:0-1080 GCA_032250585.1 Lysobacterales bacterium | reverse complement strand
CTGAGCGAGGAAGAGAAGAATAGGCTTAGCAAGAAGAATGAAGAACAAGAGGCTCGGATCAGGGAGCTGGAGGAAGAGCTCGAGAGGGCCATCAAGGAGGCCGGGAATATGAAACATGCAATCTGGGCGTTCGCAATGGTGATTTGCATCGCGTTTATTGTCGTGGTTTTTGCATTGATCGGGCATGAGTCAAACTCCGTGCCACCGGGTGTCAGCCGACTCGATAGCAAACCACCACTTGGCGACGATTGTGCCAATCCAATCAAGTGGAGCGCAGCTCTAGACCACGTGGGCAAAACGATTGCGCTCCGAGGCCCGATCGTTGAGATCAGCCGGGCAAGTCGGGCTTCCGGCGACCCAACATTCATCAATATTGGTGCTTCGTTCCCCGATTCGTCGCGGCTTACAGCCGTGATTTGGGGGCGGAACCTGGAAGGGTTTGCCGATTTTCTCGAGCATGACCCGGTGGGCCAGGTCGTGTGCGTCACGGGAACGGTCAAGAAATATCGTGGGGCTGCAGAGGTCGAGCTTCGGTCCAGATCACAGTTACGGCAAACAGTATTGGATCGATATCCGACGTCTTACCCTGGCGAATACCCTGGAGATCAGCACGGCTAGGAACAGAAGCGCGATTGGCTGTGCTGACGAGTACCGAGCAGATAAATCCATGCCGTCAAAAGGACATTTTCGGTGCGCTACCGAACGAAAGGCGCTTCGCTTTTTGCCTCGGTAAGATGAATGTTCTTGTTGCCGGACTGAAACTATTTGGTTGTATCAACAGACGGAATATTCAGCAGAGCTGTTGGAGTGCCTTTCGAAGATCGACCATCGCCAAAGTGTCCTGTTTGCAGTATTCGCGAAGGCCTCGAAATACGGCGTCACGCCGCTCTTCGTCGGGATCGTCGAGTGCTTCCGCATACCGGGTCGCCGCCTCCATCCCATCGGAAATTTCGAGGTCCGTCCAGCCTGCCCCGGGAATGAGTGCTGGAAGAACGACCTTGATGGAAAAGGAACCGCGAAATTGGGGGTGGTAGTAGTGATTGCGTACAACCGGTAGCAGGTCCCACAACCGGTCGATAG
>JAVVFH010000302.1:0-3960 GCA_032250585.1 Lysobacterales bacterium | reverse complement strand
CAGTTCCAACAACAGCGCTGGATTCGCCAAGCTGCGGATTGGATCGAAACTCCTGGATTCCCGCCTGCGCGGGAATGACGGTGCTTCTGGTAGAATAAAGTTGCCCTGATAGGATAGCCAGGAATGGCCACGATACTGTCTTGGCCATGCCGATTCCGTTATCATCTCCCATTCCTTCCGGTTTTCTGGTTTTTATCACATGCAAGCAAGTTCTCCCCATTTTCTCAGACCGTCGTGGTCACGGCTGTTCACGCTGGTGCTGCTGGCCCTGCTGGTCAGCGTCGCGGGTTGCCGCAAGGACAAAGACGTCAGGAACGAACTCACGGCCGCCGAAATTTACGAGCAATCGAAAAAAGCCCTCGACAACGGGGCCTGGAACCGCGCGATTCTCGGTTACAAGGCGCTGCAGACGCGCTATCCCTTCGGCCGGCATACCGAGCAGTCGATGCTCGACCTGTCGTACGCCTACTTCAAGGCGCGCCAACCCGAAAATGCGCTGTCGAACCTGGACCGCTTTATCCGCACCTACCCGACGCACCCGAACGTGGACTACGCCTACTACCTCAAGGGGCTGATCAATTACGAACAGAACCTGGGCTTTCTCGAGCGGATGATGCCCAGCCGCGTGCGCGACCGCGACCAATCGAGCGCCCGCAACGCCTTCCTGGATTTCAACGAACTGCTGCGGCGGTTTCCCGAGAGCCGTTACGTGCCGGACGCCCGCCAGCGCATGGTGTTTTTACGCAACAACCTGGCGGCCTACGAGATCGCCGTCGCCGAGTACTACCTGCGCCGCAGAGCCTACATCGCCGCCGCCAACCGGGCACGCTACGCGCTGGAGGTTTACCCGGAAACACCGCAGACAGCCGATGCGCTGATGGTCCTGCACAAGGCTTACTCGGCGCTCGAGCTGCCGCGACTGGCGGACGATTCGATGAAGGTGCTGGCGCTGAATTTCCCGGATCACTACTACGTGCTCGGGCAGAAAAAAGACCGCAGCCTGCTGCGCGCGCTGTGGCCCTTTGACTGATCAGGCAATCTGCGGGTTAACAAGCCGTCAGGGGCCACCGGGCAGCGGTTCCCGCCAGCCTGAAGTGATCGGGTAACGCCGGTCACGGCCGAAGGCGCGCCGCGTGACGCGCACGCCTGGCGCCGCCTGGCGCCGCTTGTACTCGTTGCGCAACACCAGCGCGGCCACACGCCGCACCATGCCCTCGTCGAACCCCTCCTCGGCCACGATCCGCCCGATCGGCCAGTCCTGCTCCACGTAACGCTGCAGCACCCGGTCGAGGATCTCGTAGGGCGGCAGCGAATCCTGGTCCGACTGCTCGTGGCGCAGTTCCGCCGAGGGCGGGCGCGTGATCGCGGCTTCCGGGATCACCGCCGAGACGCCGTTGCGGTAACGGGCGAGTTCGTAAACGCGGGTTTTCAGGCAGTCCAGCAGGGGCGCGAAGCCGCCGCACATATCGCCGTAAATCGTCGAGTAGCCGACGGCCATTTCGCTCTTGTTGCCGGTCGCCAGCGGCAGCCAGCCGAACTTGTTGGACAGCGCCATGACGATGTCGCCGCGCACCCGCGCCTGCAGATTCTCTTCGGTGACGTCCGCTTCGCTGCCCGCGAACGAGGCTTCGAGCAACTGCAGCAGCGCCTCGAAGGCCGGTTCGATGGAGATGCAGCGGTGATCGACCCGCAGTTGCACGGCCTGCTCCTGCGCCAGTTCGATGCTGATACCGCTGGTGTAGCGCGAGGGCATCATCACCGTGTGCACGCGCCCGGCGCCCAGTGCGTCGACCGCCAGGGCCAGGGTCAGTGACGAGTCGATGCCGCCCGACAGGCCGAATACCACATCGCTGAAGCCGTTCTTGCGCACGTAATCGCGCAGGCCGGTGCACAACACGGTGTAGATCTCCTCGAGCAGGTCGCTCGGCGCGCCCGCCCAGTCGCGCGCCTCGAGCGCCCCGCTCTGCGGATCAAAATCGGCCAGCAACAGCTGCTCCTGGCACAGCGGCGCGGGCGCCGACAGGCGGCCGGCACCATCGAGCAGCATGCTGCGCCCGTCGAACACCAGTTCGTCCTGCCCGCCGACCAGGTTGCAGTAGACCATCGGCAGGCCGGTCTCGCGGTAGCGCGCCGCGAACATGGCCTCGCGGTCGGCAAATTTGTCGTCACGGTAGGGCGAGGCGTTCGCGATCAGCAGTAGTTCGGCGCCGGCCTCGCGGGCCTGGCGCGACGGCTCCGGGGCCCAGGCGTCTTCGCAGATGATCACGCCGATGGGCAGGCCCCGCAGCTCCACCACCAACGGCTGGCTGCCGGACGTGAAATAGCGTTGCTCGTCGTAGACGCGGTAGTTGGGCAGGCGCTGCTTGGCGTAACGCCCCAGCACCCGGCCGTCGCGCAGCCAGCTGACCGCGTTGCGAAGCCCGCCGTCCTGCCGCCAGGGATGGCCGATGACGACGTCGATGCCGCGCACTTCGGCGGCCAGGCGTTCCATGGCCGCTTCGCAGGCGGCCAGGAAGGACGGGCGCAGCAGGAGATCCTCGGGCGGGTAGCCGGTCAGGGCCATTTCCGGAAACAGCAGCAGGTCGGCGCCGGCCGCCCGCGCCTCGCCGACGGCGTCCAGCGCTTTGCGCACATTGGCCTGGACGTCGCCGACCGGGAAATCGAATTGTGCCAAAGCGATGCGGATCATCGGCGGTCAGCGGGCATGGGCGGCAGGGTCCAGGTGCGGGGCGCAGCCGCGGGGGCGCAATGCGAGGCCGCCCGCGCGTCAGTTCTGCAAACGCTCGAGCAGCGCGCTGCCCAGATCGCCGGGCGAGCGCACCGTGGTCACGCCGGCCTCGCTGAGGGCCGCGAATTTGTCCTCGGCCGTGCCCTTGCCGCGCGCGATGATAGCGCCCGCGTGGCCCATGCGTTTGCCGGGCGGCGCCGTGACGCCGGCGATGTAGGCGACCACCGGCTTGCTGACCCGGTCGGCGATGAACTCGGCCGCTTCCTCCTCGGCCGAACCGCCGATCTCGCCGACCATGATGATGCCGTCGGTGGCCTCGTCGGCCTCGAACAGCGCCAGCACGTCGATGAAATTCATGCCCTGGATCGGGTCGCCGCCGATGCCGATGCAGGTGGACTGCCCGAGCCCGGCGAGGGTGGTCTGGTGCACCGCTTCATAGGTCAGCGTGCCCGAACGCGACACCACCCCGACCCGCCCCGGCTTGTGGATCTGACCGGGCATGATGCCGATCTTGCACTCGCCCGGCGTGATGATGCCCGGGCAGTTGGGCCCGATCAGGCGGCTGGCCGGGTGGTTTTCCAGCACCGCCTTGACGGTCAGCATGTCCTGTACCGGTATGCCCTCGGTGATCGCCACGATGACCCGCACGCCGGCGTCCACCGCTTCGAGGATCGCATCCGCCGCGTACGGCGGGGGCACGTAAATCACGCTGGCCTCGGCACCGGTTGCGGCTACCGCGTCGGCTACCGTGTCGAACACCGGCAGCCCGAGATGTTTTTGCCCGCCCTTGCCGGGCGTAATGCCGCCGACCAGTTGGGTGCCGTAGTCCAGCGCCTGCTGCGAGTGGAAAGTGCCCTGGTTGCCGGTAAATCCCTGGCAGATGACTTTCGTGTTCCTGTCGACCAATACGCTCATTATGTGCTCCGTTACTTATATTCGTCCTTTATTCGGATGCCGCCGCGACCACTTTGCGCGCCGCGTCGTTCAAATCGTCCGCCGAGATGATCGCCAACCCGCTATCGTCCAGCAGCTGCTTGCCCTTGTCCACGTTGGTGCCTTCCAGGCGCACCACCACCGGCACCTCCACGCCGACTTCGCGCACCGCCGCGATGATGCCCTCGGCGATCTCCTTCTGGATCAGGGCCTCCCGCTGCGCGTCCCGCAGCTCCTTGATCCGCTCTTCCACCTCCATTTCCAGGTTTTCGGAATAGGACCTGCACCCCTCCCCTGCC
>JAVVFH010000301.1:0-3967 GCA_032250585.1 Lysobacterales bacterium | reverse complement strand
GGTGCGGAAGTGCCATTGCAGGTAGCCGATCCACAGCACGATTTCGGCGATGGCGGCGGCCCGGGGGTTGATTTCCAGCCCCAGGAACTGGTGCGGATCGACGGTGTTGCCCTGCATTTCGAGCAGGTTCTGGCCGGCGCCGAGGTCGGTGAGCGTGCCCAGCACTTCGCCTTCAAGGCGTTTCATGTGTTCGAGCGTGACGTAGAGGAAGTTGCCGGAGCCGCAGGCCGGGTCCAGCACACGGATCTGGCACAGCTTGCGGTGGAATTGCCGGATTTCGGTTACGGCCTTGTCTTCGTTGCCCTGGTTTTGCAGCGCCGCGGCGGCGGCCTGGACGGTTTTCCATTCGTCTCTTAACGGGTCGATGATGGTGGGCATGACCAGCCGCTCGACGTAGGCTCTTGGCGTGTAGTGGGCGCCGAGCTTGTGGCGTTCTTCCGGGTCCAGCGCGCGCTCGAGCAGCGTGCCGAAGATGGCGGGCTCGACCTGGCTCCAGTCGTGGCGGGCGGCCTCGATCAGCAGTTCGATCTGTTCGGGCTTGAGCGGGATCGGGTCGATGTCGCGGAACAGGTTGCCGTTGAAGCGCAGCAGCTCGTGATTGAGCGCCGCACTGTAGCCGCCGTCGTTCATGGTCTGCCACAGCGAGGCGATGGCGTTGGGAAAGTACTCGGGCGTGCCCTTGAGCTTGACCAGCAGCGCGGTGAATTCGCCCCGGGGCAGCAGGTCGACGTCTTCGCAGAACATCGTGAACAGGCAGCGCTTGATGAAGTGCGCGACGCGCTCGACGTGGTAGCCGTCCCTTTCCAGCGCTTTTGCGAGCTGGGCCAGGGTCTTGCTGAGCTCGCGGGTGACGCGCGCGGCGTACTTGGCCGGGTCGAGCGTGTCGGGGCGGGTCCAGATGCCGACCAGGCGCTGTTGAACGCCGGCATCGCGCAGGTCTTCCAGGTGGATGCGGTGGCTTCTGGCGTCCGGAAACGGCACGTAGGTGGCGCCGCTTCGGGAGAATTCCGAATAGACTTCGATGGTTTTGCCGACATCGCAGGTGAGCAGGAACGGCGGGCGGCCCTCGGCGGCGGGCAGGGCGCGGATGTAGGTGTCGGCCTGGGCCACGGCGCGCAGCATGGCCTTGTCCCAGCGGCTGGATTCGTGCCGTTCGGCTACGCGCTTGGCCTCGAGCACGAAGTGCCCGCGCCGGTAGAGGTCGATATAGCCGCGGTTGACGGTGCCGTCGGCGTGGTGGATATCGACCCGGCGCTCGAACACGTAGCCGTTTTTACCGGGGTCGGGGCCGGCCGGCTCCGGGCCGGGCAGGCCCAACAGCTGGCACAGCTCGGTGAGAAAAAGCTGATAGTTGGCGCGCTCCAGGCCGCCGGTATCGGACCAGCGGGTGATGAAGTCTTCGACGGATTGCTGCTCGACCACGGCCTGGCCGTGATCGTTGTCCCCATTGAGTCCCATGCGACAGTGATACCGGATTGTGCGGTCCGGGTCAAGGAAAAGTTCCCGGGTGCGCTGCGCTTCCAGCGGCTTGCTGCGAATGTACCCCCGCTGTCATGCCCTCTATTCTGCTGCATTTGGCTCAGTCGCCCATCCTCACCGGCGAGGTTGCCTCCGGTACGCTGGCTCGTGAAATCCCCATCTGGATCAAGTCCAGGGCGGGATTGGATGACGGCCTCAATGGCACTGTGCGAACCGCTCTTATTTCATGAGCGGTGCAATCAGCCTTCTCCAAAGAGTGCAATTAGACGCGCTATAAGGATACAATTGGACGAGACTTCAGGGTGCAATCAGACGGGCCATGGGCAATCAATGGGAATCAAGCTACATACACCGGCAACTCACGCCGGCGCTGATCGAGGCGCTGGCGGACACCCCGGTCGTGTGCCTGCTGGGGCCGCGCCAGTGCGGCAAGTCCACACTGGCCCGCCACTGCGAGCCTGATCGAACCTACATCACTCTTGACGATCGCAACTACCTGGAACTGGCCTGCAGCGACCCTGAAGGTTTCGTGGATGCTCTGGCCGAGCGCGTTACCATCGACGAAATCCAGCGGGCCCCGGAACTCATGCTGGCCATCAAGCGCCGTGTCGACCGGAATCGTCGACCCGGTGGCTTTTTGCTGACCGGGTCGGCCAACCTGTTGCAACTGCCACGACTGGCCGACTCGCTGGCCGGCCGCATGGAGGCGTTGTACCTGCATCCGCTGACAGAAGCCGAAAAGGAAGGCGCCACCGGCAATTTCCTGGGCCGGTGGATGGCCGGGAAGCTGGTCACGGAGCTGGCCGACAGCCGTCAAGCTACGGAACAGGACTTGCCCCACAGGCTGGTCACCGGCGGCTATCCAGAGGCCTGTTTCCGGCAGCCGCGGCGGGCGCGGCGCTGGCAGCGGCAATATCTGCAATCCATCATCGAGCGAGATATACATGATGTTGCGCAGGTACGGGATGGAAGGGATGTGGCCGTGCTGCTGGAGTATCTGGCCAACCAGACGGCCACGCTCCTCAACGTCTCGGCCGCAGCCAACGCGCTGGGGCATACTCGAAAGACGACAGAACGCTACCTGGAGATTCTGGAACGGCTGTTTCTCGTCCGTCGTGTGCCGGCCTGGCACTCCAACCGCAACAAGCGGCTGATCAAGACACCGAAGGTCCACCTGTGCGACAGCGGTCTGGCGGCCACAGTTTCGGATTTGCGGCCAGACCAGTGGAACCCCGAGCGCAAACGCTTTGGGCAGTTACTGGAATCCTTCGTCATCCAGCAACTGATCGCCATGGGCGGCTGGAGTGACTTCGAGCCGCGTTTCTCTCACTACCGGGACAAGGACCAGGTTGAGGTCGATCTGGTCATCGAGGTGGGCAACGAGATCCGGGGCGTGGAAGTCAAGGCAGCCGCCAGCGTGAAGGCTGCCGACGGCAAAGGCTTGCAGCGACTCGCCGAGGTCGCTGGCCAGCGTTTCCGCGGCGGGCTGGTGCTGTATGCAGGGGGCGCCGTGTTGCCCATCGACCCAGAACTCAACATTTTCGCCGTGCCCTTGGCCAGGCTGTGGAGCTGAATAGACCCCAACGTTGCACAAGATTTCGGCCCAAAATCGCTACGCTGCCCGGTATAGCAGCGTTTCCGGGGGCTGTGCTCGCGTTGCCAATCCTCACGTAGAATTAAGCTACGCTCCGGTTGTCAACACTGCGCGCAGTCCCCGGAAATACGACTCTCCGAGCTTTTGAATCCGAAAGCTTATGCAACGTTGGGGTAGATATGCCAAAGTCATTCCCGAAGAGCAAGTGCACTTAGAATGTTGGCACCGCCCATCAGGAAGCCATGACCATGACCGTCGCCGAACGCATCGAAAACTCGCGCACGCGCATTACCAAGCTGGTGTTTCCGACCGACACCAACCCGATCGGTACGCTGTATGGCGGCACGGCGATGAAGTGGATGGATGAGGTGGCGTTTTTGACCGCGACGCGCTTTGCCCGGCGCCAGGTGGTGACGGTTTCGATGGATCGGCTCGATTTCAAGGTGCCGATCCCCGAGGGCAGCATCATCGAGTTGATCGGCGAGGTGACCAAGGCCGGCACGACCAGCGTGACGGTGATGGTGAAGATCCTGCGCGAGGATCCGCTGTCCGGGAGCCAGGAGCTGGCGATCCAGGGCGAGCTGGTGCTGGTGGCCGTCGACGACAGCATGCGGCCGGTGGAGATCATGCCGGAGTGAGACCGGACTGACACAAGCCTGGATCGAATTCGCGGGTGGCCGACCTCAGCTTTGGCCGCTGTTGCGTCAGCCCGTGCCGAACAGCCTTTCGGCGAGCGCTTCCTTGTCAAGCTCGAGTTGAGTGGCAGCCTGGCGCAGTATTGCGTTGAGCGTCCCGACTCGCAGGCTGCCGTGACGTGGAACGGTTAAATGAACCCGCTCGCCGCCTGCAGTACGACTCAGTCGTACGTGGCTGCCGGTCTGCCGTGACACGGAC
>JAVVFH010000300.1:0-3992 GCA_032250585.1 Lysobacterales bacterium | reverse complement strand
CCTCCGAGGACATCCAGCAAAGATGGATCCTTCCGATCTGCGAGATTGGGATCATGCTGCAAGCGCAGGATCTTTACCCGTTCGAATCCGTAGTGTTCCGGAATGAAGCTCAGAAGATCGGGTGGAATCGGCTTCTGGTGTGTAGGATCAAGGTAGAAATTGACCCCCGCGACAATCAGGTTCTCCGGATTCGGAGTTTCCATGATCAGCAATCCACCTGGCTTCAAGACGCGAAGGGACTGCTCCACGAGTTCCTGCAGCACATCGAACTGGACATGCTCAATCAGGTGAAAGGCAGACACTACAACGCAGCTGTTATCTTTCTGCGCCTTGAGAAATTGCAGAGCGTCCTCTTTTTGGGCATTCAGCGACAGTTTTCTACACGACTCAAGCATTCCATCATCGAGATCGACGCCTACTGCCTGGTAGCCGAGCTGACTGACCAGTTCGAGCCATTCCCCACGACCGCAGCCCAGATCAATCGCCCGCGGATTCTTGTAAAGCCCTGTCAGGGGCTCGATGAATGGTCGATACGCCTCGAGCCGCGATAGAACCAGTTCGCGCGGGCCGCGATGGCGTTCTTCGAATGCGGCATAAAAGGTTGAATGCTTGTTTTGCTGGGACATTGAAATTTTGATTTGGCTTCTGGTCCTTAGTCCCGGGTGCGGCCGTTGGCCTTACCCGGGCTACGGAAATTTATGCGCTGATCCATCTGCTTCAGTTAATGCGCTCGTACCCAAGAGCATGCTCCTCTGTCATCTCCATAATGTAGATCTGTACCGGCAGGAAATTGCTACCGATGAAATGTTGATGGTCAGCATTGATGACATCGAAGACAATCAGGTTGTCTGACCATTCGATATTTTTCGAAACATGCGAATCGCCACCATGAAGCGCTGTGGTAATGGAATACGAACCTGGACCCAAACGACATTCGAATTCAAGCGACACTTCGTAGAATTTTCCGCTCGGCGGATTTTCAACCGTTTGGTTGGTGTGCCAGGTATTCGTTCCCCAGATTTCGTTGCCGAGCTTGTCCCGAATTAAAAAACCGACGACAAGCGAGTCAAGTGCATCTTCGGTTCGGACGACGAGCTTAAGCCGAAGCAATTGCCCTACCCTCGCCTTCGAGATCTCATGCCCAGTTTCCTGGTCCAGCAATTTCAGTGACGCCACCGTCGCCTCGAAGCTGCCGGAGCGAGTGTAGAGCCACCCGCCCTTGTCACGGCGCTGCTCGACCGTGAGGTTCTCGTTTTCCTTGGCGGCAATCAGGGCGTTGTAGAAATCGACGATTTCGTCGGGTAGGCCCTGCTTGAGCACCCTGCCCTGATCCAGCAAAACGGCGCGGTCGCAGAGTTTCTTGACATCGCCCATGCTGTGCGAGACAAACAGCAGCGATGTGCCCTGCTCCCTGAATTGCAGAATTCGATTGAAGCTCTTATGCTGGAAGTAGGAATCACCCACCGACAGCACCTCATCCACGATCAGGATTTCCGGCGGCTCGAAGGTAGCCACGGCAAAGGCCAGCCGGGCCTGCATTCCGCTGGAGTAGGTGCGAACCGGCTGGTCGAAGTACTCGCCAATTTCAGCAAACTCCTCGATCGCATCCATTTTCGATTGAATGTGGGCATGTGAGAAGCCCATCAGCCCGGCGGCATGGTAGGCATTCTGGCGGCCGGTGAGTTCAGACTGGAAACCCATGCCCAACTCCAGCATAGCTGCGATTCGGCCGGCCACTGAGACACTGCCGGTGGTCGGCGCGAGTGTGCCGGTAATGATCTTCAACAACGTGCTCTTGCCGGCACCGTTCTGGCCAATAAGGCCCAGTGCCTGGCCGGCGTGGAGCTCCAGGTTGATGTCGCGCAGTACCCAGGTTTCTTCGCTGGGCCGCGCAGGCAGGCCTACCCAACGCGCGACGCGCTGCCATTCGGAACGATACTTGCGGTAGGCCTTCCCGACCTGGTTGACTGCCAGCACGGTCATAGCGCGTCGGCCATTTCTTCGCTTGCGCGCATGAACATGAGGAACGCCAGCCCCAGCAGGAAAAGCGCCGACGCGGCGACAACCAGCACCGGGGCCAGCTCGGGCGGCCGGCCGAAGGCCAGCACGCTGTGATAGGCCTCGACGATGGGCACCATGGGATTCAGCATCAGCCAGTGGCGCCAGCTTTCCGGGATGATATGCGGCGGGTAGACGATGGGCGTCAACCAGAAACCGAATTGCAGCGCGATGGGCACGACCTGGCCGATATCGCGGATAAACACATTGAGAATGCCGAGAATCAGCCCGATGCTGATGGCGAAGGCGAGCGTGATGCCCATGAGCACCGGCAGCCACAGCACGTACAGGCCCGGCACATGTCCCAGCAAAGTAAAAACGCCGGCAATGGCCAGGGCCAGCAGCAGGTTGTCGACGATCGCCACGCCAACAACCGTGGCCGGCAGCACTACCTTGGGAAAGTGGACTTTCTTGATCAGTTCGCCACTGGCGATGAACAGGTTCAGGCTGCGGTTGACCACATTGGCAAACAGGCTCCAGGCCAGGATGCCGGACGTAAGATAGATGGCAAACGAGTACTTGTTGTCGATGCCGTCGAAGCGCGCGGCCAGGACGTTGGAAAGAATCAGCGCGTAGATCGCCACCTCGGCCAGCGGATTGAGAAACGCCCACAGTCCGCCGAAGGCGCTGCGCGCGAAACGGCCGCGATACTCGTTGCGCACCGAGCTCAACACGAAGTGCCGGTAGCGCCAGAGTGCCTTGAACATGACGGGAATCATTACCGCGAAGTGTGCCTGTGATTGGTTGCTGGTTTGCTGGGCGCAAAGATTTTGGCACGCTACCGCCCTTGGGCGCCCCCACACAGCCTTTGTGCCGGTTTGATAGCGTGGCGAACAGAGGTTGTGACAGGCATCTCATTTTTTGAGAATGCCCGACGTCGCCCCTCTGCTCCACTTGCGTCACGGTAGTCTAGCAAATGGCGGCCTCATGCAATCCGCAAATTGCCTCGGTCGTGACGCATTGTCAGCCCGCGTCGCCCGCTGGAGAATATTGCCGATAGATATCAATCAGCTTCTGGACTGATTCCGACCAGCTGAAACCTGCAGCCTGCTCGTGCGCGGCAAGGCCGGCCGACTGCCGCCACCCGGTATCATCCAGCGCACCAAGCAGGCCACTGCGAATGGAGTCCGTGTCGAGGGGGTCGAAATACCGGATCGTGTCGCCGGCAAACTCACGGACAGGTGCGATATCGGCTGACAGCACCGCCGCCCCGCTGGCCATGGCCTCGAGCACTGGCAAGCCGAATCCTTCGTAGAGCGACGGAAACACAAACAATGCACAACCAGCCAGCAAACCGGGCAACAGATCCTGTGGCAAGTAGCCAAGATAGCGCAGCCAGCCCTCTTGCTCACAGCGTCTGATCAGGTCATGGGTCTGTTCGCTGTGCCAACCCCTGTCGCCTGCGATCACCAGCGGACAGGCGTCGCGCAGGGAGGCAGGCAACTCGCGATAGGCGGCGATGAGCCGGTCCAGATTCTTGCGCGGTTCGATCGTGGACAGGCACAAGCTGTAGCCATTGCGTTGCAGACCCAGCTTGGCCAGGGTTTCGCAGGCCTCGTCCGCACCCAGCGGCGCGAACTGTTCAACATCAACACCCAACAGAACAGTATGGACGCGGTCCTCCGGCCAGTTGAAGTGCTCGATGATCCGCTGCCGGGTGAATGCCGAATCGGCAATCAGCCCACTGGTGCGTCGCAGGGTGCGTGGAATGGCCCGGCGCATGAAGTCCACGCGCGTGAGCGGGTGGAATTCGGGGTGGTCAAATACCGACAGGTCATGAAAAGTCGCCACCGCTGGGCCAGAAGTCGGCGGCAGAAAAAAATTCGGGGAGTGAAACAGATAGTCGGAAAACTGGCGCAGACGCCAGCCCATGACGCCCGGCATCACGGTGCTGTAGATAGCGGTGGCAAGGCGGGAGTCTGCCAGCATCTTGC
>JAVVFH010000002.1:0-40396 GCA_032250585.1 Lysobacterales bacterium | reverse complement strand
GGACATCATCGGCGCTGAGGAAACGATCCGCGAGGTCTATCATCTCGACCGCCCGGTCGCCGACTTCGAGGCAACCGTCGCCGCCCTGTGCGCGACCTCCATGCAGATCTCGCCGCACATCGTGATTGGCCTGCATTATGGCCGGATTCTCGGCGAGGAGAACGCTTTGGACATCCTCAGCCGCTACGATACCAGGGCGCTGGTGCTGGTCGTGATCATGCCCTTCTACGCTAAGCCGGGAACCTTCGCGACGCCATCCACCGCGGACGTCGGTCGCATCTTCCTGGAAGCGCGCCGGCGCCTGCCGGATCGTCAGTTGCTGTTGGGCTGCGCCCGCCCGCCCGGCATGCACAAGCGCATTATCGATGCCTACGCCGTGATGGCCGGCCTGGACGGCATCGCGTTTCCCGCCGACGGCGCCGTGGCGGTCGCGGGCATGACCGGCCGCCCCTTTCACCAGGCGCATGCCTGCTGTTCCATCAAGCTCGGCGAGCATATCGCCACGCTGGCCAGCAGCAGCTGCGCCGCCTGATCCGGGCCGAAGGAGAGACCAATGAGTTGCGTGAAAACCGAAGGGACACAGCCTGCCGACCGGGGTCCGGACGGACTCGACTTCAATCCTTTCGAGGCGATGGCGCCACGCGCGCCCGGCAAAACACCGAAAGAATTGCGCAACGGCGGGCGGGTCAAGTCCCGGGACGTTCCGGCACAGGGCCTGTACCGTCCGGACTACAACATTCTCACGCCACACATGCGTTCGCCCGAGTACGTGCAGATGTCGACGGCGGCCGCCATCACGCTGGGCCTGCAGCAGGGCCGAATGTACCGCTGTTCCTGCACGCGCTGTCTGAACCTGCTGCTGACCTATCCCGAGGGCTGTCGGGCGAACTGCGCTTACTGCGGTCTGGCGCGGCACCGCGAAGCGGAGCGCGATTACGCCGATCGTAATTTCATCCGGGTCGACTGGCCCGCCGTGCCGATGGAAGCGATCGTCGACAAGGTGGCGTCGGACGGCGAGAATACCCCATTCCACCGCATGTGCATCTCGATGATCACCCATCCCCGCTCCGACGACGATACGGTCGCCGTGCTGCGCCAGTGGACCGAGCGCATCGATCCGGACACCATCCCGGTTTCCATCCTGTCCAATCCGACCACCATGCAGCGCCCGGACGTGCAGTTGCTCAAAGATCTGGGAGCGGATATTTTCACGGTGGCGCTGGACGCGGCCACGCCCGCGATTTTTGACCGCACACGCGGCAAGGGCGTGCAGTCGCCGCACAAGTGGTCGAAATACTGGCAGGTGCTGCTGGACGCGCGGGATATTTTTGGCCCGGAGAAGTTCGGGGCCCATCTCATCTGCGGCATGGGCGAGACCGAGCACGATGTGCTGCAGTTGGTGCAGAAAATCGTCGAGCTGGGTGGGCACAGCCACATGTTCTGCTTTTTTCCCGAGAGCGGCTCGCTGATGGATCACCTGCCTGCGACCCCTCGGGACCAGTGGCGGCGCGTGCAACTGGGGCGTTATCTGATCGACTACTGCGGGGCGCGCGTGGACCAGATGAAGTTCGACGATCGCGGGCGAGTAGTGGATTTCGGCCTGCCCGCAGGTGAACTCGACGGGATCATCGACAGCGGCCTGCCGTTTCGCACTTCCGGCTGCCCGGGCAAGGTTCGGGAAGACATCTCGGCCTGCGACCGGCCCTACGGCGATTCGCCGCCCAGCGACATCGCCAGCTTTCCGTTCCAGCCGGAAGGCAAGGACATCCGCAAGATCCGCAAACAGCTGGCCATTTTGCACCGCCTTGTGTGATCGCCGACGGGGCAGCGGGCGCTTGCCGGCCGCCTGCGAGCGCAGCTCCCGGAGCCCATGTGAGTGACGCAAAAATATTCCGGGTGGTCGATAGCGGCGTCCTCGAGGGCCGGCTGAACATCGCCCTTGGGCAGGCCATCGTAGAGGCGCACCACGCGGGCGAGGCCCCCGATACGCTGCGTTTTCTGCGTTTCCCGCCCACCGCGCTGATCGGGCGCCACCAGGCGCTGGCCGAGGAAGTCAACCTCGATTACTGCCGTGAAAACGGCATCGGCCTCGCTCGGCGAATTACCGGTGGCGGTGCCATTTTTCTTGATTCGGGCCAACTGGGCTGGGAGCTGGCCCTGCATCGCGATACGCTGGCCGTTGGGGCGCTCGCCGACGTCGCGCGTGAACTTTGCGAGGCGGTGGCCGACGGTATCAGCCGGCTGGGCGTCGATGCCCGCTACCGGCCGCGCAACGACATCGAGGTCGATGGCCGCAAGATCAGTGGCACCGGCGGTTTCTTCGATGGCGGGACGCTGTTCTACCAGGGCACAGTGCTGGTGGACATGGACGCGCAGGAGATGGCCTCTGCGCTGCGCGTGCCGCAGGCCAAACTCGCCCGGCGCGAACTCGACTCGGCCGCCCGGCGCGTCGTGACCCTGCGCGAGTTGCTGGGCGAGCGGACTCCGTCCCTGCCGGCTATTCAGCAAAGCCTGCTGGCCGCTCTCTCCGAGCGCCTTGGTTTCATCATGCGGCCCGGTGAACTCAGCGATGCGGAGCGTCTGCGCGCCGACGAAATCTTCCGCGAAGAAGTCGGCAGCGACGAATTTGTCGCCGAGATCGGGGTGCCACCGTCCGCTCGCGGCGACCTGCGTGGCAGCCACAGCGGGCCCGGCGGAACGATCACCTCCTATCTGCGGCTCGAGGGCCCTGCGCAGAACCGCGTGCGCGCCGCCCTGATCACCGGCGACTTCTTCATCACGCCACCGCGCGTGGTCTATGACCTCGAGTCGCGGTTGCGCGGCGTTTACCTCGACGACCTGGCCTCCACGGTGCGTGCCTTTTTCGATGACTCACCGGTGGAAGCCCTGTCCGTGCGGCCCGAGGATTTCCTGGCCTCACTCGAAAACGCGGTGCATGAGCCATGAACCTGCTCAACGTCATTCAGCACAGCTCGGCCGATTATCTCGGCCTGATGGAAGATCACCTGGAAGGCCGCCGCATTCGATTTCGTTATTTTCGTCCATTTACCGAACAGGGCGGCATTCCGCGGCCGGGCGACGCCTGCGACGGCCTGGTGCTGCTCGGCGGTGGCCCCTGGGGCAGTGCCGGCGGCCGCGACCTGCCGACCCTGCAACAGGAGGTCGCCCTGACCCGTGCGATGCTGGACGTGGGCAAACCCGTGATGGGCATCGGGCTGGGCGCGCAGATCCTGGCGATCGCGGCGGGCGGTGGGTCGGCCGCCGGCCCGCTTGCGTTCGAAGTCGCTTACGCGCGGCGCCTCGCAGACGATGCCCTGGCGGGTTTCCTGCCGGAACGATTTCCGCATATTGTCTACATGCGTGATCGGCCGCTACCGCCGCCGGTTGCACGGATTCTGGCCGTGGACGTCCAGGAACGGCCCGCCGTGTTCCAGGTCGCCAGCAACGCGCTGGGGTTTTGTGGCCACCCTGGCTTCAAGTCGGCGATGGCCGAGGATCTGGTCATGGAGTTCGAGGAAGCGCCCGACGATCCAGCCGCCGGCTTGCAGAAAATGCGCCAGATGGCACGCGAAATCGAGGACGCTTTGGTGCCAATCATGACCGGTATCATCAAGATGACCGGGCTGATGCAGATAAATCGTCGAATTTCGCTGAAATGGGTTGACGCGCCCTGAACGAGCTGTGACCGAAGAACAGCGGACACTGGTATATTGTTGTATGTTTAAATTAGAGTATCGTAATATGACCAACCCACGAATATGAAGGCTTAGTCATGGCAGATAAACTGATCATCGTGATGGCGAACACCGACCCGCGCAATGGCGAGGAGCTCGGTGCGCCTATTTTCCAGGCTACGGTCGCGGCGGCCATGGAGTACGAAGTCGATGTCATCTGCACGGCGACTGCCGGGCGCCTGATGCGCAAGGGTGTCGCCGAAAAATTGTTCGTCAAGGAAGGATCGCCCAAGTCGGTTTACGATTTCATCAAGGACGCTCATGAGGCCGGCGCAAAATTCTATTGCTGCTCGCCCAACCTTGAACTGTTCGACATGAGCAGGGACGAACTCATACCGGAATGCGAAGGCATTGTCGGCGGAGCACATTTGATCGAGCAGGTTATGGAAGAAGACTGCAGGATTTTGACCTATTGACGGTTTAGACACGAACCAGCTCGGCGGGTAAGCCGGCCCGCCGCCGGGAGTATTATGGCGCACGCGCACACGACCAGAATACAGCAGCACATCGGAGACCCGGTCTCGGACAGTCCCGCGGTCGGACGGGAGAAAATGGAAGAGATCTTCCAGGACATCCAGGCCGACATCCGCTTCGACCACGAACTCAACGGCTGCCTCAACTGCGGCATCTGCACCGCGACCTGCCCGGCAGCCCACTATTACGATTTCAGCCCGCGCGAAATCGTCCAGCTGCTGTGGACGGAGAATCTCGAAGGCATCTACGACGCCATGCAGGAAAAGATCTGGGCCTGTGCCCAGTGCTACACCTGCGCGGCACGCTGTCCCTTCGACAATTCACCCGGCGGGCTGGTTATGCTGATGCGCGAGGCAGCCATCAAGCACGGCATGGAATCGGCCAAGAACGTGCTGCGCCCGTTCAGCCGCGTGATGCTCAAGTTGATCTCGACCGGCAACCAGCTGTCGCCGGACATGATCAACGCCGAGGGCTTTCCCGATTGGGGGCCGAACATCTCCAAGGTCGACGCGCCGCTGGAAGTCCTGCGCAAGGCCATCCCGATGCCGACGCTCAACACCACCAAGACGGCCTGGGAAGTGAACCTGACCACCTCCGTGGAGCTGTACACGATCTGGGAAGAAACCGGCGTGCTCGATCAGCTCGAAACGGTCGATGAAAACCTTTACGACGTGATTCTCGACATCATGGACGAAAAGCGCGAAGACCTCGAGGACTGGGAGGACGAGCAGGAAGACGATGATTGAGCGATGTGATGTGGGAGCTGCGCTCATGAAGCAGAATCTGGAGAGAAGCAAATGACGAACGGAAACGGCGAACGCTTTACCGGCCACGGCCCCGAGTGGCGCGACGCCAACCTGAGCCCCCAGGAGGCGCGCACCGCCACCGCCTGGGTCGAGCAGGTTATCGACAAACGCTCCATGGAAACCAACAAGGACCGCGTGGAGGACGTGCGCGACGCCATGTGGGAGCTCGAGAAAGACGGCGAGATCGTCGTGCACCGGGTTGGCGAGCAGCACCAGCCGCGAATGGCCAAGACGCTTTACGGCTGGGACAAAAAAGTACCCACCACCCAGCTCTGGCACCACAAGTCCTGCGGGCAGTGCGGCAATATACCGGGCTATCCGGCGTCACTGCTGTGGCTGATGAATGAACTGCACATCAAGTACCTGGACGAAACCGACCAGACCTCCTGCACGGCCTGGAACTACCACGGTTCCGGGATCGGCAACATCGTCAGCCTGGCGGCCGTGTTCCTGCGCAATTTCCACCAGGCCTACGTGTCGGCGCGCGCTCAGGGCTTGCCGGACGGCTACTTCTATCCGCTGGTGCATTGCGGTACATCATTCGGTAATTACAAAGAAGTTCGCGCCTACCTGATCCATTCGGCGGAATTGCGCGAAAAGGTGAAAAAAATCCTCGCCAAGCTGGGCCGGCTGGTCGACGACAAGTTGCTGATCCCCGAAGAAGTCGTGCATTACTCGGAATGGGCGCACATGATGCGCGAGGATATCGCACGGCGCCAGACCATCGACGCCAGCCACATCCGCGCAACCATCCACCCGGCCTGCCACGTCTACAAGATGGTGCCCCAGGACGCGATTTACGACGACGACATCCTCGGTGGCAACCGCTTGGCCGTCTCGACCGGCATCATGGAATCGCTGGGCGCGCAGGTGATCGATTACTCCACCTGGTACGACTGCTGCGGCTTCGGTTTCCGCCACATCATTTCCGAGCGCGAGTTCACGCGCTCCTTCGCCATCGACCGCAAGATCAAGGTGGCCGTCGAGGAGGCGCAGGCCGATGTGATGATCGGCCACGACACCGGCTGCATCACCACGCTGGACAAGAACCAGTGGATCGGCAAGGCGGCCGGCAAGGACTACAGCCTGCCGATACTCGCCGACGTGCAGTTCGCGGCTTTGGCCTGCGGCGCCCACCCCTACAAGATCGTGCAGTCCCATTGGCATGCCTCGGCCACCGAGACGCTGATGGATAAAATGGGCATCGACTGGCAGGCCGCCAAGGCGGAATTCGAAGCCTATCTCAAGGAGGTGGAAGCCGGCCGCTTCGAAAGCCTCTACGATCCCCGTCTCGCAATTACCTCGGGACCGGGCTTTCAGAAAATTGAACAGGGCTGATCGGGTAACACGACGATGTCGAAACCAATCTTGATCGTAGGCGGCGGACCGGCAGGGCTGGCCGCAGCCCACTCGCTGGCGGCTTTCGGGCAGCCGTGCATCCTGGTGGAAAAAGAGGGCCGGCTGGGCGGTGCGCCGATCCTCAAGGGCTACGCCAAGCTGGTGCCCTCGGGCGAATGGGCAAAAGATGCCATCGGCTCGATGGTCGAGCGCGTCGAGCAGCACGAACGGGTGGATGTTCGCACCTCCACCATGGTGTCCTCCTTCGACGGCGAGGTCGGCGCCTTCACCGCCAGGCTCTCCAGCGGCGATGCCGTGGAGGTTTCAGCAGCGGTCCTGTGCACCGGCTTCACGCATTTCGATTCGGCCAACAAGCCGGAATGGGGTTTCGGCACCTATCCGGACGTGGTGACGACTTCGCAGGTCGAGCAGATGATCTCTTCAGGCCAGGGCGTGCGCTGTCCCTCGGACGGGCGCAAACCCACACGGGTTGCGATCCTGCTCTGCGTGGGTTCGCGCGACCGGCAGATAGGCCGTGAATGGTGCTCGAAAATCTGCTGTACGGTGTCTGCGAACCTGGCGATGGAAATCCGCGAGGAACTGCCCGACTGCCATGTTTACATTTACTACATGGACATCCGGACCTTCGGACTGTACGAGACCAAGTATTACTGGAAGAGCCAGGAAGAGTTCAAGGTCAAGTACATCAAGGCGCGCATCGCAGAAGTCACCTCGGACGGCGAGAAACTGATCGTCAAGGGCGAAGACACGCTGGTCAAGCGCCCGATCACGATTCCTTTCGACCTGGTGGTTCATGCCATCGGCATGGATCCGAATCGCGACAACAAGCAGATTTCGGAGATTTTCGGCGTCGACCTCGAGGTGCACGGCTACCTCGACAAGGCGAACAGTTACCTGGCCACCGGCCTGACCAACCGCACAGGCGTTTTCGTCGCCGGCTCGGCAACGGGGCCGGAAACCATCGACGACTCGATCGCTCAGGCCAAGGCGGCGGCGATGGCGGCGCTCGAGCAGCGCCAGTTGTCGGCCCGACTGGTCGGTTAGCGCCTTGGCTGGCATCTTCGCTTCCCGGTCCCTGCAAGCGGCGCGTCGCCGTGAACTGGAGCGCCCGCGCCTGGACCTCAGCGGGCCGATCCTGAAGCGCGCCTTCGAGACGCTGATCCAGGGCACCGACCTGCAGGGGGGTGTGGAGGCCTGGACGGATGCGCTGAAACTGAAAAACCAGATGTTTCAGCAAGCCCTGGACGCGGGTCATCCAGGTGACCTGCCGCTGGATACCTTCAAGAATCTCTGCGCCTTCATGGCCAGCGTTCGCCGCCGGGTCGGGCCCTGGCTGGAACAGCCCGCCTACGGTGAGATGACCGCCGCGAT
This sequence comes from Lysobacterales bacterium, assembly GCA_032250585.1. GTDB lineage: Bacteria > Pseudomonadota > Gammaproteobacteria > Xanthomonadales > SZUA-36 > JAVVFH01. The sequence goes on along the minus strand of JAVVFH010000002.1, from coordinate 32,652 downwards.
CAGCCTGCTGCTCGACGGCATCCGCGACACGACGACTACGGACCAGCGTGTCGCCGCATTCTGTGCGCGCTTCCCGCAGGACCGCAAGCACCGCTGGGTAAGAGACCTGGCGGCAGAAATCCTGCACGGCGTGGACCCCGAACGCTACCCGCTGATGACCCGTTGGGTCTGGGACGAAAAGGCCAATACCGGTGTGATCCGCGAAATCTGGTTCGGCGACGAGGTCGATAACATCACCATTCCGGTGGCCGACGACTTCGCGACCTACCTGATGCTGCGCGAGGAACTCAGCCAGTTTCTGACCGACAACGGCGTGTTTCGCGACGTGCCCTGGTACGTGGACCTGCTCTGCGCCAAGGTCTACGCGGATTACATCTCCGCCCAGGGCGGCGCCTACCTGCGCGCGGATTTCTCGGCGCCCGACGACCCGATGGAACACACCCGCCGTCTGCTGGGCCTGGACGGCGTGCGCGCGGGCAGCGGCCGCACGCGCCTCAAATCGATCGATGGCGAAGCCTACGTCATCGACGATTCGGAACTGCGGGATGATGGGACCCGCGCGCGCCGTAGCGAATGAACCCGATGCCCGACAAAACCCTTGCCGCCGGCCGCCGCATGGAAAAACGGGATTGATCGATGCCGATACATGAAAAATCACTGATCCGCCCCGAGAACCTGAAGGTCCACGAGCACCTCGAAGTCGAGGGCGTGGACGTCTCCGGTCACTGGAGCACTTTCATCGAGAGCCGCGTGGTGACCGACTACAACGAGGCCATCGAGGAGGAGATTTCCGCGCTGCCGGGTGGCGAGAACATCCATCGTTGCTGGCAATGCGGCTCCTGCACCAATTCCTGCACAGTGCACGCGCTCAACGAGGACTTCAACCCGCGCTACTGGATTTATCTGATCCGCATGGGCATGGAGTCAGAACTGTTGCGCGACAAGGACATCATCTGGCAGTGCGTGTCCTGCAACAAGTGCACTTACGCCTGTCCCCGCGACGTGTTTCCGGAAGGCGTGATGAAGGCCACCGCGCACTGGTTGGAACTCAAAGGCCACACGCCGAAGTCGCATTCGATGATTTTCGATGAGGTCTTCAGCGAGCAGGTGTTCGAGACCGGCAAGATCGAAGATGGCCGCACCATTCGCAAGTTCCTCCAGCGCAGCGGCCAGGCCCTGCTGCAACCCTGGCTGCTGGACATGGCCAGGGGCCTGCTGCGTCACCTGCCGCTCGGATTGATGACCCGCATGGGCCTGGCCAATGTGGTCCGGCCGCGCATCCGGGGCTGGGCCGGGGCCCGCGAGGCCATGACCGAATACGCGAAGCAGCGCGAAGCGCAACACCGCAAGGCGCTGGGGCTGGACGAACTTGTCCGTTCCGCACAGGAGGAAATCCAGGATGCCCGTTAAAAAAACCGACCTGAAATCCAGGTACCAGGAAGTCGCCTACTATCCCGGCTGTGCGCTGGAGGGCAGCGGCCACGCCTATAACCGCTCCACCAAGGCACTGGGCAAAGCACTGGGTTTAAGGCTCAAGGAAGTGGAAAACTGGAACTGCTGCGGCGCGATGGAAGTGAAGAATATCGACCCCAAGCTGCAGACTTACCTGTCTTCGCGGGTGATGTCGATCGCCGCCAACAAAATGAAGATGGACGTCGTCATGGCGCCGTGCAACGGCTGCTACCACAACCTCAAGAAAGCCGAGTACGACCTGGCGAACGATCCCGATTCGCGCGAAGTCGTCGACCGCCTGTCGAAGAAAGCGGGCCACGACGGCTACCGGGCCGGCCAGGTGGAAACCATCCACGCACTGGACTGGGTCAAGCAGACCATTGGCGAGGAAGGCCTGAAAGAGCGGGTTAAAAACTCCCTGCAGGGCATGAAGATCGCCAACTACTATGGCTGCATGTACACCCGGCCGCGGCATATCTTTCCGGAGAAAGACCAGGGCGCGGGTAGCGAATCGACATCAAAGCCCCATTTCATGGACGACCTGCTGGCGGCGGCCGGCGCCGAAAACGTGGACTTCCCGCTGAAGACCGCCTGTTGCGGCGGCGCGCATACGCTTTCAGACAGCGACACGTCGACCCGGCTGGTTGCCAACATCCTGCAGGCTGCCGAAGCGGCCGGCGCCGAGGTAATTGCCACCGAGTGCCCGACCTGCCACAGCGGCCTGGAAATGCACCAGATCCGTGCGGAGAAAACCCTGGGCCTGAAAACCCGTGTCAAGATCGTCTATTTCACGCAGCTGTTGGGCATGGCGATGGGCCTCAAACCGAAGAAAGTCGGGCTGCACGAAAACGTGTCCGACTCCTTCGGCCTGATGAAGAAAAAGGGCCTGGCGTGAGGACACTCGCGGCGATTGGCGTGCGCCTGGATGCGCTTTGTGCAGCGTCGGGCACCGCTACTGACGCGGAGGAACTGCTGGCGCTGGGTGAGGAGGTTCTGGAACACTGGGTGAGCGCGCGGGGTCATCAGCCGACTCACCGGGAGCGCGAGGGTTTTCGCCTGCTCGCCCTGCACCGCCAGGGGGCGGACAAGGAGCCCAGCTTCAACGCCTGCCGCGAAACCTGCCGTGAGCTGGCCTGGCATTACAATCTGCTCACGCTGCAGCCGGATCATGAGGAAAGCGCGTCGCGTGCGCGCATGATGGCGCTGGTCGCCAGGCACCTTTACCTGTTCGTCAGCGGCAAAATGGAAAGCGCGCAGCTCGGCGAGTTCTGTTGCGCGTCAAGACCCGTTCGGGAAAGGGTTGACTCGGACAAAAAAACGGGGTCAGAGTACCATTTCCCTGACTCCCGAACGGCTTGAGATGGCCCGTCGGGAAAACGTACTCTGACCCCGTTTCATGGAACAAACTCGGGAGGTTCTGAAATGCCAACGGTTCGCGGATGTACTCTACCGGACGACTTGCTTTACGATGTCGACAACCACATTTGGTTCACCGAGGTCGGTGACGGTACCGTCCGGATTGGCATGACGGCCGTCGCCACGGCGATGGCCGGCCAGCTGGTCGCCTTCACGCCCAAGAAAGTTGGGCGCAAGGTCCGGCCGGGCAAGTCCTGCGCTACCGTCGAATCGGGCAAATGGGTCGGCCCCGCCAAGTCCGCGGCCGGCGGCGAGGTGGTCGCGGTCAACGAGGACCTGGTCGCCCATCCCGGCAAGGCCAACGAGGACCCCTACACCGCCTGGATGGTGCAGTTGGATCCCGAGGACTGGGACAGCGTGAAGCCCACCCTCACGCCCGGCGGCGAAGTAGCCGCTCCTTACGAGGCCAGGATGGATTCCGAGGGTTTCGAAGGCTGCGGTTGATGCCCGCAGGCAGCAGGCGCAAAAACCGCATGCGCGTGGCGGTCACCCGGCCGAAAACCTGTTGGCCCACGATGTGGGTTAAAATTCGAACTCCAACAGGAAGCGCAGCGTGGTGTCCGGGCTTTTGCTTCCGACGCCGAAAATGACGCCTGCTTCCCATCTGATTTGACGCCTGTGGCCGAGCGGCAGCTGGCCCAGTACGGCCGGGCCGATGCCGTGCGTGTCTTCCCCGCTGTAGATTTCGACAGCGGGTTCGAAGCCCGGCGAGTGTCGATAGCGGGCCTGCAGACCCAGGCGGGTCTCTGCTTCATCAGCGATGTCCGAGCCCCACTCATACTCCAGGAATAGGTTCGCGGTGCCGCTCCAGCGGCCCCATTCCTTCTCGGCGAGCAGGCCGGTCGAAAACTCCCAGGCGTCCAGGTCGGCCTCCTTCTCGAGCTCAAACAGCACGCCCCAGTCGGCCCAGTACTCGCCCTGCTCGGTCAGCTGCCTTTGCGCCTCAATTTCGTAGGCTTCGATATCGAAACGACCCTCGTCGGAGTTGCTGCCCACGAGGTAGAGCTCGGCAAACCATCGCTCACCCAGCGACTGACCGTAAGCGAGGCGATACAGCTGCAGGTTGTCCGGGCGGCCTCGTTGCTCATCCTGATGGATCGCGCGCCATTCCAGTTCTTTTTCCAGGGGCTGCACATAGGGATGGTAAACCTTGTCGATGATGACCCCGTCCGCCGGCGTTGGGGCGGGTGCTGCAGTCAGCAACACCAGAAGAGCTGCCGCGCGGGCAGAGCCCAGCACGATCTGCTTCATGATGGTCGTGGTCACGCCTTGGCCACGGATCGGGTCGGCGCCAGGGCGGCAGCCAGCACGGCCGCGGCCCCGGTCAGGTAGCCGATGACCTGGGCCGTCGATGGGTTGGCTTCGTAGCCCAACAGGGCGTATAGCAAGCGCCCGATGACCGAGTGCTCCGACAGCCAGGCGGAACTGTCCCAGAGGGTTGGGCCCGGCTGCAGCCAGTCTGCCTGCGTCAGTTGGAGGGCCGATTGCGCCAGCATATTGCCGCAGAACAGCCCGAGCAGCGCGAACGGAATCCAGCGCTTGTCGCCCAGCGCCAGCAGGCCATGGAACAGGAGCAGGCCCACGCTGAGGCCGATGCCGAAGCCGATGGCGCTGCCGGTCAGCACGGCCTGGCTCTTGTCGCTCTGTGCCAGGAAGCCGCCGAGGTACACGAGGATCTCCGAGCCTTCCCGGGTTACCGCCAGGCCGATGATCAAGGCGCAAAGGACCTGGAACATCGAACCGTGGCGGCCTGGCGCGACTGCTGCCGCATCGCCGGTCGCGTAGATGCGGGATATCCGCCAGGCCAGCAGCACAATGGCCGCCGCGATCGTGGCTTGCAAGGCCGCGTTGGTCAGTTCCTGTCCAACGAAGTCGAACCATTCGGAGATCCGTTGAATGTTGGCTGCATACACGAAGGCCATGATGCAGCCGCCGGCGAAGCCCCACGGCAGCCAACTCAGGTGGCGCCCTGCCTGCAGCGTGACGGCGGCCAGGATACTGACCAGCATGGCGGCCTCGAGGGTTTCCTGCAGGATCAGGATAACGGACATCAGCAGCATCTCTTGACTCCCGCGCGCCTTACTCGACCCGGACCTTGCCCTGGGCGGTCTTTGGATAGAATTCGCCGAAGAACGGATACTCGCCGGCGGGCAACGGGCCGATGAAGATGACGGTTTGACTGTTGCCGCTGATGACCTTCTCGCGGTTCAGTTCGTAACTTTCGAATTCCTCGGGGGTCGGGTCGAGATTCTTGATCAGCAGTTTGACCTTGGTGTTCGCCGGGATCACCACCTCGGGCGGAAAGAACAGGTGGTCGCGGATTTCGATCTCGACTATGGGCGGTCCTGCCTGTAAAGGGGTTGCACTCAGCAGTAAAATCAGCAGCGAAGTTGATTTCGAGGCCAATTTCGAAACGGGGGCCGTTGTCCCGCCCGCCGCCTGGCGCCGGAGCCGCGGCAAGTCGACCTGGAACGCCGTACCTGACGCAAAACGCGAAGGGGCGATCGATATGTGGCCCCGGTGCAGGTCCACCAGCCGCTTGACGATGGCCAGGCCGAGCCCGCAGCCTGTCTCACCCGATTCGTGCCGGTCCTGGCCAATCCGGAAAAAGCGCTCGAAAATCAGGTCGCCCTGCTCAGCCGGGATGCCCGGCCCCGAATCTTCGACGGTCAAGCGCACGATGTCGTCTTTCTGTCCGACCGTCACCAGGACCTGCCCGCCGCGCGGTGTGTACTTGTTGGCATTGCTGAGCAGATTACGCAGCAGGGTCGTCAAGGCAAACCGGTCGCCGGCAATCGTGCAGGGCTGGCCCCGGAATTCGAGCTGTTGCTGCTTGCGATCGAAGGCGGTGCACTCTCCAGCGAGAACGTCGCGCGCCAGGGCGCTCAGATCCAGTGCTTCGAATGTGGCGTTGAACTGGTCCGGCGAACTGCGGTAGAGATCCAAAATCTGCTCGACGCTATGCTTTAGGCGGTGCACCGTCTGCTCGAGTTCACTCAGCAAATGCGGCTCGGCCATGCCTTCCCGCGACAGGTTGTACAACTGCACCTTGAGCGCACTGATCGGCGTTCTGAGTTCGTGCGCGGCGTCTGAGGCGAATTGTTTTTCGCGCAACAGCGAGGTTTCCAGCCTTTGCAGCAGGCCATTGCAGGAAACCACGATCTGCTCCAGTTCCCGCTTGGGTGTCTTGGTGGCCAACGGCGTCAAATCGTCCGGCTGCTTGCTGGCCAACTCCTTCGCCAGCATCCGCAGGGGCCGCAAGCCCCCGGTCACGATCAGCCAGATCAGCAGGCCGACTACCGGCAGTCCGATCAGCGTCGGCAACAGCGATTCGAGAATGACGTTCTCGGCCAGGGCGGAACGCAGATCGGTGCGATCGGCGACCAGAATCCAGTCGCCGTTCGCCGCATCGAAATAAGCGGTCGTGCGCCATCGATAGCCTGCGAAGTTGGCGAAACCGAAGCCGGACCTGTGCGGCGCGATGGCGGTGGTGGGGGCATTGCGCGAGAAAGCCAGCAGTCGTTCGCCCTGCCAGACCTGAAACGCCATGCCGGCGTCGTGGCCGAGCTCGTTGTTTGCCTGCTCCGCGTGCAGGCTGGCGATCAGGCGGGCCGTGTCCAGCAGCTGCTTGTCGAACAGGCGCTCAGCTTCCTGCATGCTGGACTGGTAGCCGCGCAGCGCCGCTACAAAGTAGAACAGCGCGATGGTGGCCAGGATGACGGTGACCAGAAACACCCGGATCGAATTCACGCGTTCTCGATCCTGTAGCCGACGCCCCGCACGGTCTTGATAAAATCGGCGCCGAGTTTGCGGCGCAAATGATGGATATGCACCTCCAGCGCATTGCTGGAGACCTCCTCGCCCCAGCCATACAGCCGACTTTCGAGCGTGTTGCGCGTCTGTACGCGGCCGGCGTTCTCCATCAGGTTCTTGAGCAACATGAACTCGCGACGCGACAGCTCCATCACTGCGCCGTCGACCGCGACACGGTTGCGGTTGATGTCCAGGGTCACCGCGCCGATCGTGATCATTGCGGTCCGCGCAGTGGTCTGGCGTCGTTCCATGACGCGCAGACGGGCGAACAGTTCGTTCATCTCGAAAGGTTTCGCCAGGTAGTCGTCGGCGCCGCTGTCGAGACCGGCTACCTTGTCATCGAGGCCGGCGCGAGCGGTCAGCAGCAGGATCGGCAGATTCACATTGCGCTTGCGGACCTGCCTAAGCACCTCCAGGCCGTCCATGTCAGGCAGGCCGAGGTCGAGAATGGCAAGATCCGGCAGTTCGGTTTCGATCGCCAACAGGGCCGCCTGGCCGCCGCCGACCGTATTGACGCTATAGCCCTGCTTGCGCAGCGCCCGCTCGAGGGCCCGGGCTATCGAACGGTCATCTTCGACCAGCAATATCAGCATGCGGTGTGGTTCCGGACCTCATTTGCGAAGTTTCTTTCGGACCTTCAATAATGCCACTTCGATCTCTTCCTGTCTGCCGGCATCGGCCAGCGGGCGATCGGGCCGGGCCGGCGACTGTTGCGCCTTGAGCAGGGCTTTTTCGGCCTCTTCGTAGCGCTTCTGATCCAGCAGAAAGTCCCCATAGAAATAATTCGGGTCAATGCCGTCCGGGTTCAGAGTGAGTGCCGTGCGCAACAGCTCCTCTGCCTTGCGCTCGTCGCCGAAGCCCACTGGCCAGCCGGGCACCTTGTAGTACAGCGTGCCGAGGCTGGTATAGGCGGAGCCCTGCAGCGCGTCTGCATCGATTTCCATGGCGCGCTCCAGGTCGGTGCGCGCGGCCTTGGCCAGCTTCATCGCGCCGAGACCGCCCCGGGCGCCGGCGAAGGAAGATTTGATGATGCCGCTCCAGATGTAGGCGGCTGCGAAGTCGGGCTTGCTGGCGGTCAGTTGGTCGGCCTCGCGGACCAGTTCCTCGAATGCCGTCAGGCGTGTCTTGCCTTCCAGTTGATAGTTTACCTCGGCCCAGCGTTGCTGCAGCCGCAGGATTTCGTCGTCGCCGGCTGTAACCGCCTGGCTGGTGCCCAGGCAAAGGATCAGAACAAAAACAATCGATAAAGCATTTTTCATGGACAGAGTCTCCAATTCAGGTTTCGGCATGCGACCGGATGATATGCATTTTGCGCACCAGCGCGTTATGGACGAGGTTCGGGAACAGACCGTTCAGGCGAACGAACAGGTTTTCCGGCCAGCCGATGTAGCGTTGTCGGCTTTTCTGAACGAGCATCCTGAGCACTGCAGCGGCCACCTGTTCCGGCGTATCGGTTGCGTTGCCTAGCGCTTCGTTGAGGGCCGTGACCGCGGCCGTGTTCAGATCCGTGCGGGTGGCACGGGGTGCAAGATAAGAAACGCGCACGCTGCTGTCGTGCAGTTCTCGCTGCAATGCCTCGGTAAAACCCCGCAGGCCGAACTTGCTGGCGCAATAGGCGGCGAAACCGGGATGCCCGATGCTGCCGAAAATGGAGCCGATGTTGACGATGACCGCTTCGTCGCGCTGTCGCAGCATGGGCAGCAGTCGCTGGCACAGCAGCATGGGGGTCAACAGGTTGGTCCTGACCATGCGCTCGATCTCGACGGGCGCCTGCGCATCGAACAGCCGAAAGTCCATGACGCCGACGGCATTGATCAGGATATCCAGGCCGTTTTGCTCGCAATGCCGCACGACCCGGTCGCGCTGCGTGGGGTCGTCGAGGTTGGCGGCGATCAGCTGTTGGGGTCCCTCGAGTTGGCGGCACAGGGCAACCAGCTTGTCTTCGCTGCGCCCGACCAGGGTCAGCAGGGCGCCGGCGCGGTCCAGTTCCAGCGCGATCGCCTGCCCGATGCCGCCGCTGGCCCCGGCCAGCAGAACCTGTTTGCCTCTGCAGTCCATCAGGCCGCCAGCGCCGGGGCTGTGGTGCCGTCCAGCGATCGGAAAATATCGCCGTAGAGGCCGTAGAACACGCGGGCTGAGTGGATGATCTGCGCCTGGTCTGCCGGTCCTTCGATCCGGTTCATTAAATCTTCGAAGAACTTCAGGTGTTCGATGTCGAGCGTGCCGTGAGAGTAAAGGTAGGTGAACGCGTTTTCGGGCAGCGACAGACTTTCCCCGATCGAACGGGCCGCGTTATCGGCGATGGCGACGGAGGTTCCTTCCAGCACGTGTACCATGCCGAAGAAACCGAGCGGATTGACGCGATCGATGAGGTCATAGGCATAAGCGACCATCAACTCGGTCGGGATCGCGGGCCTGCTGCGGCGCACCGCTTCGGCGTCGAACCCGCAGGCCGTGATGTCATTGAGGATCCACTCTTCGTGACCGATCTCTTCCGCGATGTATTCGGCAACCGCGACCCGCAGCCAGCCGCAGGAATCAGGCAGCCGGCTGCCGACTGCCATCAGCAGCGGCACGGTGTGCCGCACGTGGTGATAGGCCTGGGCCAGGAAGGCCGCGTATTCGGATCGGGTGATGCGTCCGGCCAGGGCCCGTTGGATGAGTGGCACGGTCAAAAGTTCACCACGGGCGGTTTCGGTTTCGTTCTGTAACGTCGGGAAGAAACTCATGCGGTTCTCGCGTAAGGTTTGGCGGCGCAGGTATCGCCTGCGTAGAGGGCATCGATCACGCTCTGGTAGCGCGTGATGATGGCATGGCGTTTAGGACGGCCGTTTTCGGTGATCAGTTCGCTGCTGTCGGCCAGCGGCTGCACGAGGCGGTGCCAGCGCCTGATGTGGGCGTAGTCCGGCAGGCGCGCGTTGCTGTCGTCGATCGCGCTTTGGATGGTCTCGTCTGCTGCGGCCGGGTTGCGCGGCGACAGCAGGGCGATGCAGAACGGCCTCGCGTCACCGACCACCACGCATTCGGCCAGAACACCACTGGCGAGCGCTTCGCTTTCGACCCACTCCGGAGCAATGTTTCGCCCGAAGCTGGTGATCAACAGGTTTTTTTTGCGACCGTTGATGTACAGGAACCCCTCGTTGTCCAGGTAGCCGAGGTCGCCGGTCGCAATCTGGTCCTGTCCCCAGCTCTCCGGCTCGCCGGCATAGCCGAGCATGGCATTGCCGGCCACGCGGATTTCCCCGTCGTCGACGGTGATTCCCAGCTGAGCCAGCGGCTGGCCACAGCTGCCGGGCCGGTCGCGGCCGGGCCGGTTCAGGCTGACCACTGAGGCGCATTCCGAAAGCCCGTAACCTTCGAAAGCCGGGATGCCCAGGGCCCGGGCCCTTTGTAGCAAGGCGACCGGCACCTTCGCGCCGCCCACCGCGGCGAAGACCAGTGAGGCCGGCGGCTGCCAGCCATTGCCGGCTGCGGACACGAGGATTTGCAGCAGCTGCGGTGTCAGGAGAATGCTGTTGGGCTGCTGCTGGCTGATCTGTTCGAGGAACAGTCCGGTATCCAGTGACGAGCTGCCATAAAAACCGATTTCCGCCAGGGTGGGCACCACCACTTCGCCGCCGGACAACAGCGGCGCGTAGACGCCGGCGACGTTCTCCAGCAGGGTGCTCAGTGGCAGCAGGCAGAGATGCCGGGGCTGCTCGAGACCCACCGCGGCGGCCAGCGCCGCGGCCTGTGCCTGCAGTTGCCCGTTGCTGAGACAGACGCCTTTGGGCCGTCCGGTCGAACCGGAAGTGAAGGTGATTTTTCCGGTGCCGGCGGGCAGCACCTGAGTGTTTCGGACCCGCTTCAGTCGCAGCAGGGTGCTCCCACCCAACGGCAGATCCATTCCGGGGCGCAGGCGGTCGGCGCAAAGGGGTGAGAGCATTTCAGGCTGTTCGGTCAGCACCCCGTCGATCGGAACGGTGTTCAGGATATGCCGCAGCTGTGCCGGCGAAAAAAAACCGGGTAGCGGCACCAGGCAGACGGACGCAGCCTGGCAGGCCATGTCGATGACGATCCACTCTGGCCGGTTGTCCATGTGCAGCGCCACGACTTGCAGATCCAGAGCCGTCAGCCGTTCAGCCAGGGCGCTGCAGCGTTCCGTCAGCCGCGAGCGTGTCCAGGCCTGGGCTGTGCCGCTGACCGCGATTGGGTCAGCGGCATCAGCACGCGCAGAAAAGGCGCGATCACGCGGCGAGAACATGGCTTCCATTCCGGGAGCTGTCCCGCCTGACGGTTTTCGCCATCTCACCGATGGGACCACGAAACAGGGACAGCAGGCTGGCGTATGGTCGGCGCTGGCTCAATACGTCCATCGCGTCGCCTACCCGGCCGGCCAACACTTGCGGTCCGCTGGCGTAGTAGCGGCCCCATTCGGCTGCCGCCGACCGGGTCAGGCAAGCGGGGTCGGCTGCACACAGGACATGCACCCTTAATCCCAGACGGCCCAACATCTTTCGGACCCGGGGCGTGGCGGTGAAAACGACCCAGTCGAAGCGGGCCTGCTCGAGAATGGCGCTCAGCACGATGAACAGCAGGTAGCTGGAACCGCTCTGGGTGGCGGCCAGGTTGCCGATCTCGGCGATGTTCGTGCGCTGAATCGTTTCGCCGGTCATGTCACCCAGCACCTGCTCGATCGGACCGGGGAGGTACTGTTCAAGGAACAGCGGCTGCTGCGCCGCGGCCCGGATGCCGGTGGCGGCTGTGGTGCGTCCGTGACAGCGCATGGTGAGCAGGACGGGCATGAAATCGCGGATATCGGCGCCATGCGCCGCGTGGAAGCGGGCCGCGATGTATTGCTCGGCGTGCGTTCGCTCCGGGCTGCTTTGTGCATGCGCGGCGAAAACCGGGGCGGGCTTCAGTATGCGGGTGAGCTGCAGCAACGCCTTTGCCTCGAGACCGTCGTTGCTGATCGAAGGAGCGAGGGATTTCCTGTTTGGGTAAGACATGGGGCCATCCGGCGCAAAGCCATAAGTTGCCGCCAGCTTAAGGGACAAACCTTAAGGCAGTCTTAAGGGGAGAAACCCGTCAATTCGAGGTAGCCGCGCCCGCGGCTGCCGGGCGATTCGCCGCTGACGCTAACTACACCCTCCCAGTAGGGGAAATCCACGTCGAGCCACTGCGCCGGATGCAGGGCCTCGACCTCCAGTGAGCGTCCAATTTCAGGGAGATCGATGCGCCAGTGCAAAGGCAGTGAGCGTCCCGCGACAGCCGTTTCGTGCAGCGGTTGCAGGCCAATACGCGATGGCTCCAGGGTTTGTCGGCTGCCGTCGGGTCCGATCAGCACGCCGTGGCGGAAGTCGGCGCCGCCGTCGCGTGCGCGCAGGCGAAACAGCATCAGTTTCTCGCCGCTTTCCAGGTGCAGCGCGAACCAGTCCCAGCCGGCCTGATCGGATTGCAGGAACTGGCTGCTCCACTCGCGGTCCAGCCAGGCCTGGCCGCGGACCGGTACCGGTTGACCGTCGATGCGCAGTTCGCCGCGCGCCTTCAGGAACGGCTGGCTGTAATACCAGGAGCCGCCGCCGTCCGGATGTTTTTGTGAAAATCCGGCCTCGCCCTGCAGCAACGGGGGCCGATCGCTTTCCAGGCGCAGGCGCAGACCAAAGCCGTTCTGGGCGGCGCGAAGCTCGAGCGGCAGCCAGTTTCCCTCGCTGCTGCGCAGCGACCAGTCATCCAGCCAAGCGGCGAAGGGCCTGGCCGTCACGCCCGCCTGCGCGATTCCCCGGTGGTCGCCGCCGCGCGCATAACGTTGAAAAGCGAAGTGTTCCGCCGGGGTCGTGATGGCCATGTGCGCCATGAATACCTGTTCGCTTTGCCACGGGCTTTCCGGCTCCCAGCTTCCGGGCGGCTGCACGGCAAAACGGAACAGCGTCCACTGCGCGCCGTAAGGTCGCCCTTCGTCGTCCTCAAGGTTGGCGGTCACATACCACCACTCGATGCGATAGTCCGGGTGCGAACCGTGGTCGCGGGGAAATTGCAGCGCGTCGTCGGGCTGCGCTTGCGCAAATCCTTCGGCGCTCTGGGCGAGTACCGCGAGACCGCCGGGCTCGCCGGGGGCCGGCGTGGGCTCGCAGGCGCCGAGCAGCACGGCTGTCATCGTCCCGATGACAGCGGCAGCACGTGGAGTGCCCAGTGAACTCACAGCGCCTGCTCGCGCATCATCGCAGCGGGCGAAGTTCGCAGCAGGCGCAGGGAAGGCAGTGCCACGGCAAGCACCAGGCAGGCCGCGGCAAGGCCGGCCAGCACCAGGTAGTGCGACCACTGCAGGCGCAGCGGAAAACTCCAGCCGAAGGCCAGTGGCGTGACGATACCGGCCAGGTAGCCGGCCAGAACGGTGCCGAACGGCCAGACCATCACCATGCACAGCAGACCAAGCAAGCCCCACTGCAGTAGCAGCAAGGAACCACGCTCACGCCGGGTCATGCCGAGACTGGCGAGCAGGGCCTGCTGGCCGACACGGTGGTGGTGGATCGCGCTGACCGCGCAGAAGATGCCGATGCCGGCCACCAGCAAGGTCAGCGCGTTCAGTGCCTGGATGACGATGAAGGTACGGTCGAATACGGCCAGCCCCGCCTGTTTCAGTTCCGCCTGATCGATCAGTTGGTCCGCTGCCAGGGAAAAATGCGTCCGCAGACCCACTTCGATCGCATACCAATCCAGCTCATCGGGACCGTGAATGGCCCTGCCGATCGGTCTCTGACCAGGCCAGCAGTGCTGGAACAGGGTTTGGCTGACCATCCATTGGGATACCGGATTACCGTAATCGTGATACACCCCGAGTACGGGCAGGTCGGGCTTTTCCCCACACAAGGGCACCGTGTCGCCCAATGCCCATCCGTCCAGCCGCCAGGCACGTTCGCTTACATAGACGCCCTCGCCGGCGGTGAAACGCGGCCCTGCCCCGGCGGCTTCGCGAATCAGCCCGACACCTTCCAGAAAACGGCCGCCCGGCTGCAGGCTCACCACTTCCACGGCCGCGGCACGCCTGGCCGGCGCTTCCCGATTGAGCCGGGTCCGGTAACGCTCGACCGCGCGCAGCCGTGGGTCCTGCTGCTGAAGCCATTCATCAAGGCCCGGAAGCTGAAGATCCCCGCGCAGGTAAAGTTGCGCGGCCAGACGCTGGTCGAGCCAGTCGTCCGTGGCCTGGCGAAAACTGCCGATCATCGTGTTCAGCCCGCTGTTGGCGACCAGCGCCAGGGTCAGCGCCATCAGGGCCAGCGCAGCCGGGCCGATCAGCCAGCGGCTGTCCGCGATCAGCCAGGCCAGGCGTACCCGGTGCGGCGGTATCAGGTGCTCAAGAATTTGCAGCAGTCCCCGCAGCACCGTGGGCAGGCACAGGACGGCGCCGACCAGCAGCGCGGCCATGCCCGCCAGCGCCGGCCACAGGCTCTCTGCGGAAATTCCCAACGCCGCGGCCGCCGTCAGCAAGGCGAGTCCGGCTGCCAGCATCAAACGGTCGCGGCGAGCCGCCAACCGTCGCTCCCAGGCCGCCTGCCAGCGCTGCAGCAAGGGTGTATTCAGGGCCTGGCGCAGCGGAAAAAGAACGCACAGAACGGCCGCAATCGCGGTCATCAGCAAAGGCAACAGGAAGCCCGACGGCACCAGTCCGTCCGGATAAGCGATGTAGACACCATACAGCTGGGCCAGTGTCTGGCCGACGCCGGGCAGCAGCCAGGCCGCCATTTGGGCGCCCAACCAAAAGCCCAGCAGGCTGCCCGCCGCCAGGAAAACCGACAGTTCCAGCAGCAGCGCGGCGGCCAGTTCGCGGCGGGTGACGCCGGAAAGCTGCAGCTTGCGAATCAGTTCGCGGCGGTCGGTGTAGCTGAAGGCCAGCGCGTTGTAGATCAAAAATACCCCAACCACGAAAGCCAGCAGGCCCATGGCGGCCAGGTTCAGGTGGAAGCTGCGCGTCAGTTCGGCCGGATCGGGCACCTGCGTGCCGGCGACATAGACCAGTTCGGACGGCAGCGCGGCGCGCAGGGCTGCGATTCGCTCGGGCGGTGCCGCGAAGACCAGCATCGAAGACAGTTCGCCGGCGCTGTCGGTCAGCGCTTGCAGTGCGCCGATGTCGATCAGCAGGCGATGGCCCAATTCTTCATTGGCCACCGGCGTCGCCGGCGGCAGGGTCTCGCCGGTGCTCAACGGCGGTCGCTGTCCGGGCTGCCAGCCGAGTTGCTCCAGGCGGGCCGGGGCGGCCCAAAGCTGGTAGGGCGGGAAGGCAAAGCCCGCAAAGCCAGGCCCGGAGACCCTGCCCTGTTGCTCCTCCTCGCGGTCGTCCCCATTCCGGGGCCGCGGCATCGCAAACAGGTCGATGCCGACCAGTTCCAGCGCTTCGCCGTCGGCACCGAAGACCATCCGTCGTAGAACGGGTGCCAGCATGTCGAAACCCTGCAGCCGCAGTCGCAGGTAGTGGCGTTCGTCGAAAGTCCGGTCGGAATCGATGTGCCGGACCTGTCCGAGCGGCCCCGACCGCAGCAGGCTCTCGCCCTGCTCGTAACTGGCGCGGGCCTGGGCGTTGATCAGCAGGGTGCCGACCAGCAGCACATTGGCGACGACGATCCCGGTCAGCAGGAACAGCGCCTGCACCGGGTGCCGATGGTAATGGCTGATCAAGGCGCGCCGCAGCACCGTCAGTTCCCGGGCCCGTTTAGCCCGAACATTGCACCAGCATCCCGGCCCTGGCTGATCCCGGCACGCCGGGACTTGGCTCGGGGACAAATTCCGCTTTTTGAATGTTTCCTTGAAACTTCATATCCCGGTTACGATTCCAAAGCCTGGCAAGAGCGCGGGGTCCGACTCGTGCAATGTTCGGACTAGTCCAGCGCATGCAGTACGGCCTGTTCCAGCCTCATGCGGCGCTGCGCAAATGACGCCATTTCGTGATTGTGGGTCACCAGCAGCAGGGCGCAGCCGGATTCTTCGACCAGTCGTGCCAGCAAACTCATGATCTGCCGACTCAAGCTGTCGTGCAGGTTGCCGGTAGGTTCGTCGGCGAACAGCAGTTCAGGTCGGTGCGCGAGGGCGCGCGCGATGGCGACTCGCTGCTGTTGCCCGCCTGACAGCACCTCGACTGGCCGCTCGAGCAGGGGCTGGAGTTCGAGCGCGGAGTTCAGTTCGCGGATCCACTCGTCTTCGTCCGGCAAGCGGTTCAGTCGCCGCTGGAACAATACGTTGTCGCGCACGTTGAGGCCCGGCAGCAGGTTGAATTGCTGAAACACGAAGCCGAGTTGACGGCGCCTGAGTAGGGCCAATTCGCGCTCGCCCATCGACGGCAACGGCTTGCCGAGCACCCGAACCTCGCCGCAGTCCGGCGTCTCCAGTCCGGCGGCGATTTGCAGCAGCGTGCTTTTGCCGCAGCCGCTGGCGCCCAGCAACGCGGTGCTGTCGCCGGCGTTCAGGGTCAGGTCGATATCGCGCAAGACCTGCAGATCGCTCTCGCCGTCATGGAAAGACTTGGAGACCGAACGCAGTTCCAGTCGCGGAATGGTCTCATTCCCAGCGATTGGCCCGCTCCCTGAAATCAGCTCGCTGGGCTTCGATGTCATCGGTTCCGGTGTCGAGCTCTTCGGTCCGGCAATCGATGATGAATCCGGCGAGTTGGCTGCGATGCATAAGGGCTTCCGGCTGCTGACAGCCTTCATCATATACGTTTTAAGTATTCCTCAGCAGTGTCCCGGCTGAACCGGGTTGCGTGATCAGCCGCATGGGCGAACGTTCCGCGACGTCGACCCGGTTGGCGACTTCGCGCCGGCACAGGACTTCCTCGAGCGCCTGCGGTGAAGGGGCCCGATTCGCTGTCTTTCACCGCGCCATGCTGGCCTTGGGAACCGAGAAGAATTTGAGCTCCTCAAGCTCCTCGTCCAGGCGGTGTTCCTCCGGCGCCTGCTCGCACCCCAGCTGCCCGGCCAGGCGCTCGGCCTCGACCAGAAAGGAACGATAGAGCAGTTCCCGCTCGCTGTCGGTCAGCCCGCGCGAGTGATAACCGGAGCATTCCAGCGCGGCTTCCAGCGAAAAGCCTTCCAGCGCCACTTCGTCGTACTTGTGCTGCCAGGCGCCCGTGTGCACGTCGAAATTGTACAGCGGCAAAAAGCGGTAACCATGTTCGGCCACAAAATCGATCGCATCGAGGATGAAATCGGCCTCCAAATCGTCCATCACGTAATGCAGGCTGATCCGGCACCAGCCGGGCTTGATGCCGCAATAGCCCTTACGGATCCACTCGCGGTAACGTTCGGAGGTGTCGTGGTCGATATTCAGCAGTCGGTGGCCGTAAGGTCCCGCGCAGGAGCAGCCGGCGCGCGACTGGATGCCGAACAGGTCGTTCAGCAGGCTGGTCACGAACTTCGGATGCAGGTAGCGTCCGCGGTGGTCCTTGAGATTGAAGGACACGATGGCGATGCGCTGTTCCGGATCGGGGTTGCCGAGAATTTCGATGTTGGGGTTGCTACGCCAGCGCTCGAAGGTCTTGTTCAGCAGTTCCCGCTCGCGCCGTTCGATGGCTTCCACGCCGATGCGGTCCTTGAGTTGAAAGGCCAGGCCCGCCTTCAGGGTCTGCAGCACCCCCGGCGTGCCGGCTTTTTCGCGCTCTTCGATGTCGACGATGAAGTCCGCGCTGTCGGGGCCGACGTAGTCGACCGTGCCGCCGGCACTGACGGTCGGCGGCAGTTCGGGGTGGTAGAGTCGCTTGTTGAACACCAGCACCCCGCTGGCGCCCGGCCCGCCGAGAAACTTGTGCGGCGAGATGAACACCGCGTCCAGCGAGGCGTCGCCATCCCATTGATCTGCCAGCGGGTTCATGTCGATCTTCACGTAGGGCGCGCTGGCCGCGTAGTCGAAGCAGGCCAGAGCGCCGTGGCGGTGCAGCAGCGCGGCGATGCGGTGGGTGGGGGTGAGCCGCCCGGTCACGTTGGAGGCGGCCGAGAAAGAGCCGATGCGCACCCGGTCCCGGTAGGCGGGGTCCTGCAGCAGGGCCTCGAGGTGATCCAGGTCAATGCTGCCGTCAGCACTCAGCCTGACCTCGACCACGGTGGCCAGATTCGCGCGCCAGGAAATCTCGTTGGAATGGTGCTCGTACGGCCCGACGAAGACCACCGGCTGGCGCTGGCGCAGGTACTCGGTGAACTGCGCATGGGCCTCGGCGCCCAGCGCCTCTTGCATCATTCGCGTCAGGTTGGAGCGGGTTGCGGGCGGCAGGGCGATGCCGATGATCTGCTGCAGCTTGTCGATGGCGCCCGTCGCGCCGGTGCCGATGCAGACGATGCGCCCATCGGGCCCGGCATTGACGGAACGCTTGATCGACGACTCGGCCTGTTCCAGCAGGTGACTCATCGAGCGCCCGCTGATGTCATCCTCGGTGTGTGTGTTGGCGTAGATGCGCTGCAGGTTCTGGATGTAGCGCTCGATCAGGCCCAGGCAGCGGCCCGAGGCCGTGTAGTCGGCGTAGACCATCAGGCGGTCGCCAAACGGCGTGCTGACGGTGGCGTCGGCGCCGACCACCTGGCTGCGCAGAAAATCAAAATCCAGTGTGCGGGGTTTCATTTGCGTTTATCCGTTGGGCGCTGGGCCCAGAATGACTTGTCGACAGTTCGATACAAAGCAGCTTGAACATTGCAACCTTATCCCGTCCTTCTTTTACGCCATCCGGTCTCAAGCGGCAAGTGGCCTGCAGCAGCGGGTTGCGCATCTGCTCCGCCGCGAGGCTCGACCAGCGCTCCGTCAGACTGCGACCTCTTCGGCGATCGAACCGAAGCCAGCCTGTAAACGGCCGAGCAGTTCCTCGTTGCGTCCGAATCCGTACAGTGCCGCCGAGTCGAAGTGCGTGATGCCAAATCCAGCGCGCGAAGCAGCAAACGCTCGGCGCTCTCGACAGAAGGCGGCGTTCCGTAGGCATGCGACAGGTTCATGCACCCCAGCCCGATTGCCGGCGCCTCGAAATCTCCGATGCGGCGAACCCCCAGGGTCATCGGCTCAGGACTGGGCGGCCAGCTTTTCCTCGAGCTGGTGCAGTACTTCGTAGCAAGGCAAGACCTGCGCTGCCGACGCGTTGGGCTCGCGGTCCTCGGTGATCGCGGCAAAAAACTCCCGGTCCTGCAGTTCGATGCCATTCATCGACACATCGACTTTGGACACGTCGATCGGCTGATCGCGACCGTCGATCAGGTCGTCGTAGCGCGCGATGTAGGTGCCATTGTCGCAGATGTAACGAAAGAAGGTGCCGAGCGGGCCGTCGTTGTTGAATGACAGCGACAGCGTCAGGATCGCGCCACCTGTGGTCTTGAGCTGGATCGACATGTCCATGGCGATGCCGAGCTCGGGATGCATCGGCCCCTGGACGGCGTTGGCCTGGATGACCTTGTCGCCGGTCTGGTACTGGAACAGGTCCACCGTGTGGGCGGCGTGATGCCACAGCAGGTGGTCGGTCCATGAGCGCGGCTGGCCCAGCGCGTTGGTGTTGCTGCGGCGGAAGAAATAGGTTTGCACGTCCATCTGCTGGATCGCCAGCTCGCCTGCCCGGATGCGCCGGTGCACCCACTGGTGCGAAGGGTTGAAACGGCGCGTGTGTCCGGCCATGCACACCAGGCCTGTGTTTTGTTGCACCTCCAGCACCGCCTGCGCGTCCTGCAATGAATCCGCAAGTGGAATCTCGACTTCGACATGCCGGCCCGCGCGCAGACACTGGATGGCCTGTTCCGCGTGCAGCTGCGTCGGCGTGCACAGGATCACGGCTTCCGCAGCGTTTTTTTCCAATGCCTCCCCGAGATCCGTGAACGCATCCTTGATGCCGTACTTGTCCGCGACGTCGCGGGTGGGCTCGAGTTGCCTGCCGACCACGGCGGTGACCGCAACGCCATCGATCTTGTCGATGGCATCCAGGTGTTTCATGCCGAACGCGCCGGCGCCTGCGAGTATGACGTTCATGTAAAGAGCACCTCCTATCGCTTGTATTTCAGGGTTCGTTTTCGAGAATGACGTGACCGACCGCGGTATTGGATGCCGGTACGTGGTAAAAGCGGTGCCGTTCACGGACGTACTTGTCGAGTGCACCGCGCATGATCAGCCACATGACCAGCTCGATGCCTTCCGAGCCGGCTTTGCGCACGTAGTCCAGATGCGCGATACGCGACAGACCTTCGGCATCGTCGACCAGCCGGTCGAGGAATTCAAGGTCGAATTCCCGGTTGATCAGGCCGGCGCGTGGCCCCTGGAGCTGGTGGCTCATGCCCCCGGTGCCCCAGACCTGCACGTTCAAATCCCCGTCGAAGCTATGGACAGCGCTGCGGATCGCCTGTCCGATGTGGTAGCAGCGCCGCCCGGCCGGTGGCGGGTAGAGCACAACGTTGACCGCGAAAGGAATGACGCGGCACGGCCATGCATCGGGTTGGCCGAACATCAGCGACAGCGGCACCGTGAGGCCGTGGTCCACATCCATGCGGTTTACGACGGTGAGGTCGAAGTCGTCCTGGATGACCGACTGGGCGATATGCGTGGCCAGCTCGGGATGGCCCTGCACAACCGGAACCGGCCGCGGGCCCCAGCCTTCATCGGCAGGCGCGAATTCCGCCGCGCAACCGATCGCGAAGGTTGGGACGAAGTCGAGGCTGAACGCCGAGGCGTGATCGTTGTAGACGAGGAAGATCACATCGGGCGTGTGCTCGGCGATCCAGCGCCTGGAGAAATCGTAGCCGGCGAAGACCGGCGCCCAGTAAGGTTCCCGCGTTTTTCCGAGATCGATCGCGGCGCCGATGGCCGGCACGTGGGAGGTGGCGACACCGGCACTAATTCTCGCCATCTGACTGCTCCTCGTTGTCGGGAATGTGTTCCGGCCTGCGGCCGCCTTTGAGCATCATCGCAGCGTATTCCTCCTGGCTCATGCCCGTCATGGTCGCGGCCGCGTGCTGGAAGCTGAGTCCGTCGGTGGAGAAGATCTTGGCCAGGAAGTAAATGTTGCCGCCCAGCACCAGCATGCGGTTGTAGTCACGGTCCAGCACGGCCTGTTTCTGCTCCTCGCTCATGGCCCACTGGTCGAGGTAGGCACGCTCGTCGGCCTTGAAGCGCTCGCGGTTCTCCGCTTTCATCAGCGACATGCAAAACTGGTTCAGGTGATAACCGATCCGCGCCATGTCGGCGTCGAAGATCACGGTGCCGGGTATGTCGGCGTAGGGTTTGTCGAGGGCCATGGTCAGCCTCCTGTCGTGTTCCAGTAGAGCCGCATCGGGTTGTCCACGAGAAGTTTCCGCTGCTGCAAGGGATGCGGCGCAATTCGCGGAATCATGTCGACCAGCTTGCCGTCGTCCGGCATGTGGCTCTTCATGTTCGGGTGCGGCCAGTCGGTTCCCCACAAAACCCGGTCGGGAAACCGTTCCACCAGCCGGCGCGAAAACGGCAGCACGTCGTCATACCCCGGTGGGCCGCTGGCCGACAGCCGTTCGGGGCAGCTGACTTTGGTCCAGACGTGGCCGTGTTCGTGGAGCAGACGCTGGAACAGCCCAAAATCCGGCCCATCGACATCGCGGGTGACATCCGGGCGGCCCATGTGATCGACGACGACCACGACCGGGAGTTCCGCGATGAAGCCGTAGAGGTCGGGCAGATCGGCCGCCTCGAAGTAGATCACGACGTGCCAGCCCATTGGCGCCAGCCGCTCGATCAGCGGCCTTAGCTTGAGGGGTTCCTGCCAGTCGGCCAGCCGCCGTACGAAGTTGAAGCGGATGGCGCGGACACCGGCCTCGTGGAGCGCCTCCAGCTCTTCGTCGGCGACATCCGGCGCGACGGTGGCGACGCCCCGCGCCCGGCCACCGGCATCGCGCAGGGCATCGACCAGCGCGCGGTTGTCGGTTCCGTGGCAGGTGGCCTGCACGAGCACATTGCGCTCGAAGCCCAGGAAGTCGCGCAGTTGCCAGAGCTTTTCCTTGGGCGCATCGCAGGGCGTGTACCTGCGCTTGGGTCCGTAGGGGAATTGGGCGGCGGGTCCGAACACATGGCAGTGTGCGTCGACTGCGCCGGGCGGCGGAGCGTATACCGGCTTTGACGGCTTTGGATCGAAGCACCGCCAGCCGGGGTCCATGATAAAAGTCCCGGTTGCCAACGCGATCAGAGCCCCCGCTCGCTCAGCGCCTTGTCCAGGCGCGGGTATACGCGCCGTACATTGCCCTCGTAGACTTTTCGGCGAGATTCGTTGTCGAGGTCGAGCGCATCGATGTACCGTCGCGTGTCGTCGAAATAATGCCCGGTTTCGGAATCGATGCCCCGGACCGCGCCGACCATCTCCGAGCCGAACAGGATGTTGTCGATGGCGATGACCTCGAACAGCAGGTCAATGCCTGGCTGGTGGTAGACGCAGGTGTCGAAGAACACGTTCTTCATCACATGCTCATGCAGCGGCGGGCGATTGAGCATGTCGGCCAGGCCGCGATAGCGGCCCCAGTGGTACGGGACCGCACCGCCGCCGTGCGGAATCACGAAGCGGAGATTCGGGAAGTCGCCGAACAGGTCGCCCTGGATGAATTGCATGAACGCGGTCGTGTCGGCGTTGATGTAATGTGCACCGGTCGCGTGAAAGTTCTCGTTGCAGCAACTGGAAACGTGGACCATCGCCGGCACGTCCAGCTCCACCAGCTTCTCGAAGAAGGGGTACCACGAGCGGTCGATGAGCGGCTTGCTGTTCCAGTGTCCGCCGGACGGGTCGGGATTCAGGTTACACCCGACGAAGCCCAGGTCGACGACGCAGCGCTCCAGTTCGGCGATCGAATGCTCGATCGGCACGCCGGGTGACTGCGGCAGCTGGCAGACACCGACGAAATTCTCCGGATACAGTTCCACCACCCGTGCAATCAAGTCGTTGCAGGCCCGCGACCAGGCCTGCGAGACTGCGGCGTCCCCCAGGTGGTGCGCCATGGCCGACGCGCGCGGCGAAAAGAGAGTCAGGTCGGCGCCGCGCTCGCGTTGCAGCCTGAGCTGGTTGGCCTCGATCGTTGCCCTGATCTCGTCGTCGCTGATCGCGGCCGGCTTCGGCGGCGGAGCGGAAGGATCCCTGAAGTGCCTGAGCTGCTGCTCGCGAAACACCTGGTGCGGCTCAGGAGCCGTGGTGTAGTGACCGTGGCAATCGATGATCAGCATCGCGTTTCCTCACCGGTTGAAATCATCGTGCTTCCTGACCGAGTTGTTGGGAGATGTCGTCGAGCATCGCGTCTAGGCTGGCCTGGTCGAGGGCGCTGGGAAACGAAGCCGCCCACGATTGTCGCTCCGTGCAAGCCCGGCTCATCAGTGGTTCGATGCCCGCGGCGCTGACGGTGCGCACCACTTCCCGCATTTCTTCCGCGCGACGGATACCGTGCTCCACGCTGCGCGCGATCATGTATTTCGCCCGGCCCGGCCAGTCTTCAGCGGGAAGCAGGTCCTGGAGAGAGTCGAGCACGGCCTCTCCGACATCGAAGTGGCGCGCGGTGAGCAACGCTTCGGTGAGCAGCGCTTCAAGACCCTTTACCAGGATGCTGCGGCACATCTTGGTTGCGGAGGCCTGGCCGAGCTGGCCGGAACAGAAGCTCGCGCCCGTGAAACCGAGGCTTTGCAGGAAATCGAGACGGGATTCGGCAAAGCGACCGCCGAGCAGCATCGGCGACTCGATGCCGCGCGGGTCAATCGCGGACATGACCGCAGCTTCCACGTAGCAGCCTCCGGCGCCCTCGATGACGGAGGAGGCCAGCTCACGGGTGGTCGGGGCTATCGAATTGAGATCGAGGAAACAGGCATCGCCGTTCAGCGTGCCGACCACCGAACGGGCCGCCGCCACGGCCTCCGCGGCGGTTACGGCCGAGATGATGAGGTCGCTGCCGGCTGCCGCGTCGCGGGCCGTGTCGGTCGCCCGCACAAAGGCGAGCCGGCCCAGCGCCCGTTTGGGCGTGCTGCCTGGGGCTTCAAATTTGGGGTCATAGGCGAACAGGTTTGCGTTCGTTCGGTGGCGCAGATCGCAGGCGAGCCGCTGGCCGACCTCGCCAAATCCAAGCAGGGCGATCCGTCGGACGGGATTCACCAGCCTGCCCACAGTTCGCGCGGAACGAACACGGAGCCCTGCATCAGTTTGCGCGCCGTGCGCAACAGCGCCGCGCGCCGAACCTCGACCTCCCGGCCATTCACTTCGACTTCGATATCCACCGTGAAGCGGCCTGACGGATGCTCGATGTCCAGCCGTCTTGAGCCGGTACTCCGGTCCAGCCGGGCCATGCCGTCCGCCACCGACCCCGGCACCACGCAGGCGGTCGCTACGCTGACGGCGCCGAGCACGCCGATGGCCTCATGCACCCGGTGGGGAATAAAAGTCCGCGTCATCAGCGTGCCACCGCCCTGTGGTGCGGCGATCAGGCACATCTTCGGCACCGTCCTGGCGCCGGTCTCGCCGAGGTTCATCCGCGCCCCGGCCACCCGCCGGATCGTCTCGAGACGCCGCAGCAGTGCATCGTCCGCTTCGAGTTCGGCGGGCGTTTCGTAACCGGTCTTGCCCAGGTCGGCGGCACGCAGCAGAACCACCGGCATGCCGTTGTCGATGCAGGTCACGGCGACCCCTTCGATGTGGTCCAGCGGGGTGCCGGTGGGCAGCAGCGCGCCGCAGCTCGACCCGGCGACATCCGGAAAGTCCAGCAGCACCGGCGCTGCGGTGCCCGGCACACCATCGATCCGCGCGTCGCCGCCGTAGCGGACACGGCCTGCGGGCGTCTGCACGCGGGCGATGGCGAGGCCATCGGTATTGACCATCCGGATTCTGACGTCGGTGCTTCCATCGCTCGCCGGCAGCAGCTGCTCTTCGATCGCGAAAGGGCCGACGCCGGCCAGAATGTTGCCGCAGTTCTGCCCGTCGCTCACTTCCGCCTGATCGACCCGGACCTGTAAAAACAGGTAGTCGACGTCCGCATTGCG
This sequence comes from Lysobacterales bacterium, assembly GCA_032250585.1. Lineage (GTDB taxonomy): Bacteria > Pseudomonadota > Gammaproteobacteria > Xanthomonadales > SZUA-36 > JAVVFH01. The sequence goes on along the minus strand of JAVVFH010000002.1, from coordinate 8,022 downwards.
ATCGTTAGATTTGCTGATCACGGCGACCTTGCTCGTCAGGGGGTGGCCGCCGCCGACGCCGTCGATCTGGCGTGCGTCGGGGGAACCCATGCAGGCGATCAGCACCCGGTCCCGAACCGCCCGGTCGGCCGGAAGATCGTCGTGGTGAAAGAAAAGTCCACGTGAAGTGCCGCCCCGCATCAGGACGGCCGGGATCGCCGTTTGCATGTGTTCAGTCCTCCGGGGCGCTGTCGAGGTAGCGGAGTCCCTTTTCCTTCAGGCGTTCGCGCATGCCGTAGACATCCAGGCCGAGTTCGCCGCGCTCGAACTGTTCCCGGCGGGCGCGCTCGCTGGTTTCGCGCGCGGCGGCTTTTTCGAGCACGGATTGCGCTTCCCGGCGTGGCACGACAACGACTCCATCATCGTCGGCCACGACCACGTCGCCCGGATGCACCAGCGCTCCGGCACACAGCAGCGGCAGGTTTACGTTACCCAGTGTTTCCTTCACCGTACCCTGGGCGTGCACGCATTTCGACCAGACCGGAAACTGCATTTCCGTCAGGGTCGCGATATCGCGGACCCCGGCGTCGATGATCAGCCCGCGCACGCCCCTTGCGATCAGCGAGCTTGCAAGCAGATCACCGAAGTAACCGTCCTCACAGGCGCTGGTCGGTGCGACGACGAGCACATCGCCGGGCTGGCATTGTTCTGCGGCGACGTGGATCATCCAGTTATCGCCGGGCGCCACTTCGCAGGTCACTGCATTGCCGGCAATTTTCGCCGGACGGTAAATCGGGCGCATGTAGGGCGCCATCAGGCCTTTACGGCCCTGGGCCTCATGCACGGTGGCGACGCCATGAGCGCCGAGCTTGTCAGCGAGATTCAGCGCGACTCGCTGGATTCCGGTCCGAACCGTGCCCACGCGTATACCTCCTGTTGAGATTCACGGTTGTAATTATCCGTCAAAGCGGTTGGCAGCGGGGATTCGAAAGGCGCAAACTGATATTGAAATATTCTATAGAGACGTCGGTACTCGCACTCCAGGGATGACAATAAAGCTTAATTTTCAGCACCTTTACGCACTGCTCGAGATATCGAGAACGGGCAGCATCAGCCAGGCAGCCAATCGTGTGCACCGCTCCCAGTCGGCGTTGACCATGGCGGTGCGGCGCCTGGAGGCTGAGCTTGATTCCAAACTCTTCGAACGGCGGGCCACCGGGATGTTTCCGACCGCCGCCGGTCGGCTGTTCATCAATCGCATCGAGCGGGCATTTGCCGCACTCAGGCCAGCGTTGCGGGCGATGCCGGGGCGTGGTGGTGCACGATCCGCAGAGGCGCTGTACCGAACGGTCACGTCAACCCAGTTGAGGGCTATGGTTGAAGTAGTCCAGCAGGGTGGCTTCAGTTTGGCAGCCCGTGTCCTGGGCCTGTCACAACCCAGTGTTCACCGAGCCGCACGGGACCTCGAAACCGTGCTGGGCCGGCCGCTATTCAGGGCTACTGCCCAGGGCGCGGTGCCGACACGAGAGGCACGGGACCTCGCGCGTTGCGCCAACCTGGCCTTCTATGAAATTCGGCTGGGATTGGATGAAATCAACGCGTTGCGCGGCAAGGTAAGCGGGGAACTGCGTATCGCCAGCCTGCCTCTGGCGCGTGCCGGCTTGGTGCCCGAGTCCGTCAGCCGCATTCTGGCACGACACCCGGATTTGCAGGTCCGCATCGTGGATGGACCCTACGCGGAACTGCTGCAGGAGTTGCGCATGGGACAGGTCGACCTGATCGTGGGTGCGTTACGCAGCCCGGGACCAACCGGAGATGTACGTCAACAACTGCTTTTCGAGGAGCCGCTTTCCATCGTGGTACGGGCCGGGCACCCGTTGCTCGGGGCCAGGGCACCGGGTGCGGGCGCTTTGGCCCGGCTCGAATGGGTTATGCCGCGCTCCGGAACGCCGGCGCGCGACCATATGGCTGACTTCTTTGCGGCGCAAGGCGTGAACGAACCCACACACATCATCGAGTGCAGCTCACTGGTGGCAACCCGTGGCCTGCTGCTGCGAACCGATCGCGCGGCCCTGCTGTCGGCCAGCCAGGTGGAATTCGAGGTCCAAACCGGCCGACTGGCGGTACTGCGCAAAAACCTTCCCGGCACCTGCCGGGGTATCGGCCTGACGACCCGGATGAACTGGAAACCGACCCGGATTCAGGCGGAGTACGTGGCGCTGCTCGAGGTATTGGCGGAGTCTGTGGGATACCACGCGCGCTAACGGCCTGTCAGACTCAACACTGATCCGGGTTGAAATCGTCGGAGCGGGGTGGCCGCTGTCCCCGGCCTATTCACGGATTGAATGGCCTTTGCCAATCTTTTGATTTGACCCCCTGGTGTGCGGTACCTATAAGTGAAGCCATCCGGCGGTCTGCATGTGGGCCGCCGCAGTGAAACCGAGAGACTGTTACATGGAGACCCAGGTTGCGATCATCGGCTCGGGGCCGTCGGGCCTTCTGCTCGGCCAGTTGCTGTTGAGTCGCGGCATCGACAACGTGATCCTTGAGCGGCAGACGCGTGAACACGTCCTGGGGAGGATCCGTGCCGGTGTGCTCGAGCAGGGCATGGTGGATCTGATGCGCAAGGCCGGCGTGGCCGAGCGCATGCAACGCGAAGGACTGGTCCACGAGGGTTTTGAAATCGCGTTTGCCGGGCAGCGGCAGCGCATAGACATGAAGCGCCTCACGCGGGGCGACACCGTCATGGTGTACGGGCAGACCGAGGTCACTCGCGACTTGATGGAAGCCCGCGAGCGCAACGGTGGAGTTACTCACTACGAAGCGTCCAATGTGCGGCTGGAGGGGCTCACTGGCGATCGACCCGTCGTTCACTGCAGCGTTGGTGGTCGTGATCGCGAGATCGAATGTGACTATGTCGCCGGTTGTGACGGCTATCACGGTATCTCGCGCCAATGCATTCCGCCGAACCTGCTGCGCGAGTATGAACGGATTTACCCCTTCGGCTGGCTCGGCCTGTTGTCCGACACTCCGCCGGTTTCGGACGAGCTGATCTACGCCAATCACGGACGCGGCTTCGCTTTGTGCAGTATGCGATCGATGACGCGCAGCCGTTACTACATCCAGGTACCGCTGGATCAGCGCGTGGAAGACTGGAGCGACCAGCGCTTCTGGGAGGAGCTGGCGTGCCGGTTACCGTCCGATGCGGCGGCGAATCTCGTGACCGGACCCTCCATTGAGAAAAGCATCGCACCTTTGCGCAGCTATGTTGCCGAGCCGATGCAGTGGGGGCGCCTGTTGCTGGCCGGCGACGCGGCGCATATCGTTCCTCCGACCGGGGCCAAGGGTCTGAACCTGGCGGCCTCCGACGTCAGTACGCTGTTCGACGTGCTGGTCGCAGTCTACGAGTCGGGGCGTCGCGACCTGCTCGAAAAATACTCTCAAATTTGCCTGCGTCGGGTCTGGAAGGCCGAGCGCTTTTCGTGGTGGATGACCAATTTGCTTCACCGTCTGGATGACGATCCGTTCAGTCAGCGAATGCAGCTTGCGGAACTCGAGTATTACACGGGTTCCGAGGCCGGGCGCAAGACCATCGCAGAGAACTACGTCGGGCTGCCCTACGAACGCTTAGCGTGAGACCCGATGCGTAAAGCGTGGGCGCTGAAGGCGACCCACGGCCGCTCACCGTGCTCGGTTCCCGGCAGGCTCAGACGGCTTCGCCCGCCTGCAGGCGGGCGATCGAGAACGCGTCGTACCAGGTGGATTGCGCGCCGCCGAGGCGCGGCTGAATCGCCACGTCCAGCAGGCAGGGCCGACCCTCGCCAACCGCACTCAGGCAGCGTGCGATGCCCGCCCGGAGGTCTTCCGGCCGGGTGATCCGTTCCGCCTCGACGCCGTAACCCCGGGCAATCTGAACGTTATCGATCTCGGGCGCCCCCAAATAGCAGCCGATGTACTGTCCGCTCGCCGCCGAGCGGCCTCTGTAGCGGTGCAGGGCGTTGCGGTTGGCCTGGTAAGCCTGGTTGTTCCAGACAAAGATCGCGACCGGCACTTCATAACGTGAGGCGCTCCACAGGGCCTGAATGCCGAACTGCATGCTGCCGTCGCCAACCAGCAGCGCCACTTCGCGTTGCGGCTCTGCGATCTTGACCCCGATCGCTGCACCCAGCCCCCATCCCAGGCAGCCGCCGGCCGACGTGAAGTGCCGGCGGCCCCGCCCGGCCTGCAGGAAATTGATGTGCCGCCACAGAAACAGATCGGAGGTCGCGAGCTCCGAAACGATATGGGCCTCCGGCGCCAGCTGGCGATCCAGTTCCACCGCGAATCGCTCGGGCGAGATGGGGTCGTCATCCCAATGATCTTTGACGAGGGTTTCGAGCCGCTTGTGCCGCGCTGCGTGTCGGCGTCCGGCGCGCTCGCGACGCTCTGCAACAGCGGCCGGCGCAACGCCCTGAGCGAGCAGCGCGTCCCGCACTCGAGCCAGCGTGGTTCTGGCATGGCCGGTGACCGCCAGGTCGACCGGGTAATTGCGTCCGATCTGACCGGCCTCAATGCTTGAATGGACGAGCGTGACACCGGCCGGGAGCGGTGGTGCGCTGGCTCGATCGAAAAGGGTGAACATCGTTCCGCCGGCCGACCAAAGCAGGTCGTACTGCTGTGGTAATTCGGGGTCGAGCGTCAACAGGCCACCGTACTGGGCGTGAGTGGTCGGGAACCCCGCCGGGCTGTGACTCGCGGGCACGTCGCCGGCGACCGTCGCACCGAGCAGTTCGGCAATTTCCACCAGTTCCGTGGTGGCGCCGTGCGCGGCAATCTCGCGCCCGGCGATGATGACGGGATTCCGCGCCGCGAGCAGCAGTTCGACCAGCGACTCGATGGTGCCCTCATCCGGCCGGATTTCGACGTCCACCGGCGAGCGTTCCGGCGGCACGATCACCGACTCTGCGACCGGTTGTTCCCACAGGTCTTTCGACACGGTCACGAAGGTCGGCCCGCCCGGGGGGATGCGCGCGAGCAGAACGGCGCGGCGCAGTGTTTCCGGTATGCTGGCGGCCGTCAGCACATCCCAGGTCCAGCGCGTATAGTCGCGTGGCAGCATGTGCAGGTTGACTGACTCGAGAAAAGCATTCGCGCCGCGCAGCTGGGTCGACTGCCGTCCCACGGTCACGACCAGCGGTGTGCGGTCGTGGAACGCGTTGACCATCGGCCCCAATGCGTAGCTCGCGCCGACGACCGAATGCAGGTTGACGAATGCCGGCCGGCCGGTGGCGCGGGCATAACCGTCTGCCATCGACAGCACCGAGCCTTCGTGCAGTGCCAACACGTAATGCAGATCCTCCCGCCCCACCAGCGCGTCCAGAAACCCGACCTCCTCCGAGCCGCCGAGCCCGAAGACGTAAGGTACGCGCCACCGGCGCAGGAATTCGACCGTGAGTTCGCCACCGGTGAGGCCGTGCACGGTCTCGTCACCGGCGCCAGCCGTCTGCGGCAAAATGCCGGCCAGAACCGCGCTGGCGGCCGGGGCCGCAATCCCGGCGCCGATCAGCCGCGCCAGCAGGCTGCGGCGTGACATGCGGCCATCGAGCAGCGATCCAACCGCTGTGCGCAGGTCGTTCGTTTCAGGCTTATTGCGGGTCATCGGTATCCGGGCATCGATTCAACGCCAGACATTTTTCCTGCCGGCGCTCGCGCCAGCGTCGCGGCAGGCGACGACCACTTCGAAAACGCGGCGATTTCCGCCGCGCCACTCGAAAGCGGTTCATTCAACCATCTGCTGGCGCTCGGGATCAGTAGGAGATCCGGAACGTCAGGCCGTAGGTCCTTGGCGGCGCATAACTGCCGAGCAGCAGTTCCTGCGCTGGTCCGGGCGGCGCGCCGAATTGGTTGGGCTTGGGCAGCAGGTTGTTGGGCGTGGTGAACTGCGCCGCGAGCACGTCGTCATCCTCGATGTTTCTGACCCAGGCTTCCAGCGACCACCTGCCGTCCGCCGATGCATAGGTCAACCGGAAGTCGGTGCGGGTGAAATCGTCCTGGAAATTCTGTGGATTCTCGAACACGAGCAGCTTGAACTCGCTCTCATAGTGGAAGTTCACCCGCGGGGTCAGTGTCGCGCCGCTGCCGAAGCGGAAGATGTAAGGTTCCACACCGAGGTTCAAGGAAAATTCCGGCGCCTTGGCGAAATCGCGGCCGGAAAGATCGACGATCTTGTCGGGATTGGTCGCGAGTGCGGGGCCTGAGAGTTGTGGGTCCGCGGTCACGAATTCGTCGAACTCCGTATTCAGGTAACTGGCGGTCAGGTCGACGCGGCTGTTATCGGTCGGCAGGAAGTTGGCCGTAAGCTCCACGCCCCACAGCGTGGACGAGCCCGCGTTGCGGGTGACGATCTGGGCGCTTTCAACCTGGTTGACCTGCTGGTCGGTGAAGTCGTAGTAAAACGCCGTGAGGTCCATCTGCGCCCGTCCGTCCCACAGCTTGCCCTTCATGCCGATTTCATGGGAAAGAATCTCTTCCGGGTCGAACTTGTTACCGGTATTGTCGAAGCCACCGGAGCGGAACCCTTTGGTGGCGGAGTAGTAATACAGCCAGTCATTAGGCGACCGCCAGTCGATACCGGCCTTCCATGTCCACTCGGTCCAGGAGTCGCGATTGTCCTGGATCAGGCACCGAAACACCGTCACTGCTTCGTTGCTGCAGGTGGGAAACCCGGTCGGATTGGGAACGACGTCGGCATCGGTAAAGCCGGTCGAGGGTGCCGTGAGCGGATTGAGCGTGAACCCGACAAAGGAATTGCCCAGGTCTTTTTCCTCATAGGTGTAGCGGAAACCGCCCGTCAGGCGAAATTGTTCGCGCGCCCCAAATCGGCGCGAGAGCTGGCCAAAAGTGGCGACCGATTCATCGGTCTGGTCGTCGAAGCGATTGACACGGGTTGCCGGCGAACTGAACAGCACCGGCGGCGGCATACCGAGCACGGGAGCGATGAAGCCCGTGCCACGCAGGCCTTCGACCACCGCGTCGAACGCGACGTCCTGGGTCTCGTAAAAGTAATACAGGCCGCCGAGCCATTCCCACAGGCTTTCGGGGCTGTTCGACGCAAGGCGCACTTCCTGAGTGATGGCCGTGGATTCCCAGTCGGTGACAGCGAAATTACCCATTCCTGGCCCGTCTTGCGGATTGAGGCAAGCCGGCCGCAGCGGCGGCGGCGCGAAGCGGCACAGGTCGGCGACGGCCGGGACCTGGTCGGTGCCGTCTCGATCGGCAATGTTGGACCGTTGGTGTTCGCGGTAGGCGCTGAGGTAGGTCAGCGTGGCATCGAAAGGCAGGTCCCAGGTGAGTTCGCCTTTGATGCCCCAGTCGAAGTTGTCGGTCTGCTGATCGATGTTGAGTGGAAAATTCTGTGGATCCTGGGCGAACGGGAACTGGAATGCCGATCCGCTTGGCTCGACCGGTGTCTCGAAGGGGATGGCGGCCATCGAAGTGCCTATGCCGTTCTGTTCGAAATAGTCGCCGACGAGCAGGAACGACACATCGTCATTGGGCGTATAGAGGAGTGAGCCCCGCAGGCCCCAATGCTCGTCGTCGTCACCGTCCGCCGCGGGGTCGTTGTTGCGATAGCCGTCCCGGTCCTTCCACTTGACGGCAAGGCGGCCGGCCAGCACCCCGTCTATGAGTGGGGCATTGCCGACGCCCTCGAAGGACACGAGCGAATCCGAACCGACGCTGACCTTGCCCGACACTTCGCGTTCGTCGGTCGGGCGCCTGGAAATGATGTTGACGGCTCCGGAAGTCGTGTTGCGCCCGTACAGGGTGCCTTGCGGGCCGCGCAGCACTTCGACCCGGTCCAGGTCGTAGAAGTACGCGCCAGCGCCGGACAGTCGGGTGACATAGGCACCGTCGACGTGGAATGCGGTGGTCGGGTCGGCCTCGTTGCGGATGTCGGTGCCGGACACGCCGCGAATGGTGATGAACACCGAATCGCGCTGGGTTTCGCTGGACACGTTGACGTTGGGCGCCAGCGAGCCGAGCGCCGAGGTGTCGGTCGCGCCG
>JAVVFH010000029.1:0-22252 GCA_032250585.1 Lysobacterales bacterium | reverse complement strand
CCACCACCTTCGGTTCGCGGGTGCGCAGGAACGGGTTGACCGCCAGTTCTTCGCCCAGCGTGCTGGGCACGGTGATGCGTCCGACCGCCCGGGCGGCTTCGACCTGGCTGGCTCGGCGCTGCAGGGCCCGGTTGCCAGGTTCGACTTCGAGCGCGAAGTCACAATTGGAGAGCGTATACTCATGCGCGCAGAATACGCGCGTTTCCGGTGGCAGGGCGGCCAGTTTGTCGAGGGAGTCCTGCATCTGCTCCGGCGTTCCCTCGAACAGGCGCCCGCAGCCGACGCTGAACAGCGTGTCGCCGCAGAACAGGCAGCCGTGTCCGTAAAAAGCGATGTGGGTCGATGTATGGCCCGGCACCTCGATAACGTTGAACTGCAGACCCAGTCGGGGCAGATCGATCGTTTCACCTTCGGCCAGGCTGCGGTCCTGGCCCGGGATGCGGGGATCGTGCGGGCCGTATACCTGCGGACCCAACTCGTCCACCAGGTGCGCGACACCGCCGGTGTGGTCCGGGTGATGATGCGTCAGCAGGATATATTCGAGTTCCAGCCCGGACTCACGGAGTTTTCCCAAAACCGGTTCCGCCTCGCCGGGGTCGACCACCGCGCACGAGATCCCATCTGTTCGGAGCAGCCAGATATAATTGTCAGCAAAAGCAGGTATTGCCGTGATATTCAGTTCAGACATTCAGTTCCCCTCTGCCGCGAGTCGGATTTCGATACCCGCGCTGATGGCAGAGTTTAACAAAAGTTTCGCCCGGGTTGCCTGAGTCGGTGTCCAAGTCCGTTTATCATCCCGGCTCCGACCTGGCAACCCTGCGTCAACTTTCGGAAGGTCTGCTCAGGAGTGCCGGGCGCACCAATGTGCGCGGGAACGTACTGGAACTTCACCATCCCCATGCGCCGCTGTTCGACCCCTTGCTGCTGCATCCTGCTTCCGAGTTGTTCGGCATCTCGATCAGCCTGAGCCAGGACAGCCAGGACCGGATGGGGCAGCGCGTACGCTGCGATTGCGCTGCGTTGCCGTTTCAGGACGGCGTGTTCCGCATGGTGGTTCTGCATCACATCATCAGCCGCGGTCGCGAGGAAGAACTGGCCGAGGCCAGGCGCGTGCTGGCGCCGGACGGTGTTTTGCTGATCCTGGGCCTCAACCACATGGGTTGGCGTTTCCAGACCCAGGGGCCGATCCGCAAGTTGCCGGGGCTGGCGCCTTTTCGTGTCAAAACGCAACTCGAGCGCCTGGGGCTGACGATGCAGGGCTTTGCCGGGGCCGGTCTCGGTGGCGCCCGCTGGCCGGCTTTCATGAACACCGGCCTGGCGGGGCTGGGCGTGCCGTTCGCCGACCTGCTGCTGCTGCAGGCGCGCCACCGCGACAGCCCGCAGATTACGCCGCTGCGGTTCAGAAAAGCGGGCTCAGGCGTTGTACAATCGGCGGCCATGTGGGGCTGAGCGCGAATGCATAATGACGGATGACGAGACGGTGGTAATCTACACGGACGGCGCCTGCAGCGGCAACCCGGGTCCGGGTGGCTGGGGCAGCGTGCTGATGTACCGGGATCAGCGGCGCGAGTTGTCTGGTGGTGAGCGCCAGACCACGAACAACCGCATGGAACTGATGGCGGTGATCCAGGCGCTGGAAGCCCTGAAACGGCCCTGCAAAGCGGTCATTTACACCGATTCGGTCTACGTGATGAAGGGTATGACGGAGTGGCTGACACAGTGGAAGAATAGAAACTGGAAGACGGCCGCGAAAAAACCCGTCAAGAACGTCGAGTTGTGGCAGCGTTTGGAACAGGCTATCGAGCGGCACGACGTGAGCTGGCGCTGGGTCAAAGCCCACAGTGGCGTGCCGGAAAACGAGCGTGCCGATCAATTGGCGGTGCAGGCGATTCCTCGCTGAGTCCGCGGCGAAAAGCGGCCATTAAAACAGTCAGCGCAAGGGCAAAAAATACGTGAGACAAATCATTCTCGACACCGAAACCACCGGCCTCGATCCCGCCGAAGGCCACCGCGTCATCGAGATCGGCTGCGTGGAACTGGTCGACCGGCGTCTGAGTGGCAGGAACTTTCACTACTACCTCAATCCGGAACGCGATATCGAGGACGGGGCGCTGGAAGTTCATGGCATCAGTACCGAATTTCTGCAGGACAAGCCCCTGTTCGGCGAAGTGGCGGAAGAGTTTCTGGCGTTTATCAAGGATGTGGAACTGCTGATCCACAACGCCCCTTTCGATATCGCCTTCCTCGACATGGAGCTCGCACTGCTTGGCCGTGACGACCGTCTGACCGATCATGCCTCCGTGCTCGACACGCTGGAACTGGCCCGCGACCTGCACCCCGGCCAGCGCAACAGCCTGGATGCGCTGTGCAAGCGCTACGAGATCGACAACAGCAGCCGCACGCTGCACGGGGCCCTGCTCGACGCGGAGATCCTGGCCGATGTCTACCTGGCCATGACCGGCGGCCAGAGCGACCTCGGTCTCAGCCTGGAACCTGCCGCCGAGCCTGCCCAGGCTGGCGCCGTGATCGAAATCCGCGAGCGCCCGCCGTTGCGCGTGCTGCTGCCCAGCGACGAAGAGAACGCCCGCCACGAAGCCCGCCTGCAGGCCATCAAGGAAAGCTCAGGCCACTGCCTCTGGCTGGACTAAGAACCCATGTAGGAGCCAGCGAAGCTCGCGACTTGTGCGTCAGATAAACCCATGTCGCAAGCTGCACTGGCTCCTGTCGGCCGCCCAACCAACGCCATCGGCGTCTTCAGGGCGCTTCGCCGGCGATCAGCAGGGGGTGTTCGCGGGTATCCATCCAGACCAGAATTTCATAGTAGCGGCGGATGTTGTGCACGTATTGGCGCGCTTCCAAGCCGCGCGCATAGCCGTAGCGGGTTTCGCTGTGGTACTTCTTCTGGCTGAGCAGTTCCAGCCTGCTGCGCACGTCGTCCCATGAATCCGGGTCACCGCCCTGTTTCTGGGTCAGCACGCGCGCATCCTCCAGGTGGCCCATGCCCATGTTGTAGGCCGTCAGCGCCATCCACGTGCGGTCCGGCTCCGGGATGCGCCCGGGGAGCCGGTTGCGCAGGTCGAGAAAATAACGCGCACCGCCTTCGATGCTCTGCTTCGCGTCGCGCCGGTCACCGATGCCCAAATGCTGCGCGGTGCGCCGCGTCAGCATCATGATACCGCGCACACCGGTATAGGAAGAGGCGTCCGGGTCCCAGTGGGATTCCTGGTAGCCGATGGCCGCCAGCAGCCGCCAATCCAGGTCATGGGCGGCGGCGGTTTCCTGGAACAGCGGCAGCAGCGGCGGCAGCCGTTCGCGCACCTGTTCCATGAACTGGAACATGCCGACCCGGTCGAGCCGCTCGCGCGGTGCGTAAAAGGCCTCGTGCAGCGCCTGCAGCTGTCCGGAGCGCTTGGCCTGCCGGAGGAACACGCGCGCTTTCTGTACCAGGCTGTCGTCGTCGCCCGGCGGAAACGCCCAGGCATGGGAGAGGGTTTCTTCCAGTGTAAAGCCGACCGCCACGCTCGGATAGAAACTCCGGTTCAGGCTGTAAATGTTCGAGTCCACCAGCGTGGTGTCGATGGCGCCGTCGGATATCGCCAGCAGCAGGTCCTCGATGCCGACGTCGCTGCGCGGCTCCCACTCCAGGTCCGGGAGTTCGGACTGCGCTGCTCGCAACTGCTCTTCGTAGCTGGTGCCGGCCAGCACCATGAGCTTGCGCCCGACCAGGTCTTCCATGCTGCGCGGCTTCGGCTGGCCGCGGCGGTAGAGCGCGACGGTGGACGTTTCGAGGTAATCCGGTCCGAAATTGAACTGAAGTTCGCGGTCCGGCGTGCGCGTCAGGTTGGCCGCGATCAGGTCGCCCCGGCGGTTGTGCAAACGCTTGGCGAGCTCGTGGAAAGCGGGCGCCGTTTCGACGTCGATGCCGACGCCGAGGTAATCGGCGAATTGACTGGCGAGTTCGTACTCGGGGCCGGTGCCGCCTTCGGCGCCGATGTAATAGGTGCTGGCACCGTTGCGGGTCAACATGATCAGCGCGCCGCGCCGCAGCACCTGTTCGAGCTGGGTGGGCTGGTCGTTACCCGAGTAGAGGAACGGCAGGCACAGGAAAAACGCCAGCGCGTTTTTCCATCCTTCCGATAAGGCGGTAGCCTGATAGACGCACAAAGAGTTGCGGCACCTTAGTCCCAGCAGCCGGCCGGTAGCTTGACGCCGTTCTGGTTCAGTGTGAGGCTGCTACAGCTGTCGCCGTTCCGGGCCTTGTCGTTGGCCTGGTCACCGGACGCGTTCGCCTGCAGCGTGTAGGTGGTCGCCGTACGGGTCGGGATCGTGAATGTGTATAGATCATGCGTCGGTGCCGGTAACTGGGCCGTGGTGGCGTACTGCGGGTTGTTCGACCGGAAAATCTCCTGGTTGATCGACCAGTTCAGTAACAGCTGCTGCGCCTCGCCGCGCTTGGCTTTGCGCACGTAGTTGACGTAGGAGGGATAGGCCAGGGCCACCAGGATGGCGACGATCATGACCACGATCATCAGCTCGATGACGGTAAAACCGGAAATCCTTTTTCGGGTGAAAAATTTCATCTCGCACCTCGTGTAACCGTTTTGATGCCGTCCGGAAGCTTGCTTTCCGGACGGGCGGCTTCTTCCTAACGACCAACGGTCGGCCTTGCAGTCCGATGTCCCTGCGGACCCACTATAATATCGAATGAAAACCAATCATATTCTCCTGAGGTGCCCTATGCCAACCCGTGCATACACCCGGAGGGACCCGCAGAAAGGGAAAAACGGATTTTCCAAAGTCAAAGGCTTCACCGTCATCGAACTGATGGTGGCGCTGGCCGTCATTGCGATCATCACATCTTTAGCGTTGCCATCCTACCGCACGCTGATCGAAAAGCGACAGGTAACCAGCGGCGCCGAGCAGATCATGGCCTTTTTGAGTTCGGCGCAGATGGAGGCGGTCAAGCGCAATCAGTTCGTGGCGGTCAACATGAATTCCGACGCTAATGGCTGGTGTCTCGGCATGACAGCCGGTGACAGCGCGGATGTCGCCTGTGACTGTCTCGATCAGGTCAGCAGTTGCACCCTGGATGGCACCCCGAGACTGTTCCGCTCCGAGAACCTCGGCAATCCGGATGTGTTCTCGCCGGCCGACAGCACTTTCGGCGGCGATGACAACATCATCGTGTTCGATCCGGTCCGCGGTCTGGTCGTAGGCGGTGAAAGTGTTGAGCTCGAGCTGCTTTCCGACGATACCAGCTACGCGCTCAATGTAGAGCTGAGCCCGGTTGGGCGTTCGAGTATCTGTTCCGACACGGCCAGATCCAGTTACGCCGCTCCCGGATTCAGGGAGTGTCAGTGATGGGCCGCCGGATGCCTGCCGTGAGCAACGGCCTGAGTGCGCGTGCCCGTCAGCGTGGCGTGACCTTGATGGAGGCGATGATCTCCCTTGCGCTGAGCGTGGTGGTGACCGCCGCCATGGTGGCCTTGATGGCCAATTCGCTGGGCACCGCGTCGCGCATCATCCAGATGTCGCAGCTGAGCGATGAGCTGCGCAATACCATGAGCATGCTCACGCGTGATGTACGGCGCGCGAACTACAATCCGTACGCGATGTACTGCTACGCCAACCCGGATTGTGGCCTGGGAGCCGATAGCTCCGTTACCTATTCGCCGGATCTGAACGTCGTGTCCTATCAGAGCAATGATTGTCTGATTTACTTTCTCGAGCGAAATCCGCCAAACGGCACTCCCGGCACTTTGAGTGGCGGCGGTTTCCGCCTAGCGGCAAATGCCGATAATGTCGGTTTCATCGAAATGTGGGCGGGTGATGCCGCACCCGGCGGCAACTGCGCCGGAGACGACGATCAGTGGATAGCGGTCACCGACCCCGGCTTTGTCGATATCACGACTTTTGCCGTCGATGACGACACGGAATCCTTCACCAACACCCTGCCCATCGAGGGCGGCACGAGCACGCTGGAGCAGCGCGCCCGGCAGGTGCAGATCCAGATTGAGGGACGGCTGATCCGGGATGGTGCGATCACGCGCCGGATCGAGGACACCATAAAAGTGCGAAACGATTTCATTTCGACTTCGTGAAGGCGAAATGAACTTATCATCGTGACTACCCCGGGGAATTGAACGGGCGTCTGGGATGGGAATCATGAAACAGACAATCGACAACTCGAGCGGCTTGAAAAGGCAGCGTGGCGCGATCACGATGTTCAGCGCCGTATTGATCCTGATACTGCTGACGGCCATGGTACTTTACGCGATGCAGGTGGGTGTATTCGAGCAGCGCAAGTCGGCCAACGAAACCTGGCAAAAAGAGGCTTTTCACATTGCCGACGCCGGCATTCAGCAGGCCAAGCAGTTCATGCTGACCAACTCGGTGCTGGTCTCATCCGCCACCGCTGATCTATTGCCTGACGGCACGGACGGCTGGCTTGCCGAAGGCCGCTGGCTGCCTTGCAGCGCTGTTGCCGGAACCACCGGGGAACACCCCTGCTTCGCCGAGTCGGACCCGACGCTGCGGGCCGGCAGCTATTTCTACGTCGACGACCCCGGCGATCCCGATTCCTGGTTTCTGCCGGCTTCGATCAACCCCCGCGAACTGGAAGAGAACCCCAGCGCCAACGAGCAGGTCAGTCTGCACGCGTTGCTCTGCATGCTGGACATCGACCGGTCGCAGGACCCCATCGTCCAGGGCTGCACGACGGACACCGGCTTGCAGGACAGCCGTTACTTCATGGTCACGCTGATGGCCCACGGCCAGGCGGACTGCGACGATATGGGCGCGAACTGTTCCGCCGAAGCCCGGGTGTCCGAGAAAATCGGCAGTTTCGGCCCCGGCGGCGGCGACGGCGGGCCGGGCGTGCCGCTGACGGCTAGGACGACCGTGCCACCCAACGGAACCGTTGAAATCGTACCCAACCCGAATGGCGGCGGCCTGGGTGTTCCGATTTCTGCCTGGGTAAACGCGAACTCTGGTGCGGGTTGCGGAGCGGATGCCGATCCGTTCACGCCGCAGAGCGGATCCTGGTCGACCTGCGAATTGCACGAATTTTACGGCGCCGATACCTTCCCCGATGGCTACAAATGTGCCAACCGCCCCTGCAGTTGTAACAAGAACGATGACCGGTTGCTGAGTTATGCGGAACAAGGCGAGCAAGACATCGGAATCGATATCGTCGTCGACGAAAATTTTCCCTGTGATATCTGGGACTTCACCTTCAAAGTGCCGAAAGCGAACTGGCAGAAAGTTCGCGACTCGGTTCCACCTTCGAACCGCCTGACCGATTGCTCTACGCTGGATGAAAACTCCTTCGGCGTTTACTGGATCAGCGGCAATTCCTGCTCGATTCAGACCAACCTCAATAATTCTCCGACCTCGATCGGGTCGGCGAATGCACCGGTGTTTTTGATCTCTGCAGCGGCTGATACCAGCGTAAGCGGTGAATTATTCGGCGTGCTGTTCGTCACCGATGTGGAAAAGCCGGCTGCCGAGTTCACCGGCAACGGCAACGGCACGATCTACGGTGCGGCCATCATGGATGCCGACATGAAAAACTTCAATGGCACGTTTCAAATCGTTTATATCGAAAACATCATCGACCCGGTCATGGACAGCGGCCTGTTCGGATCTGTACAGGGTGGCTGGACGGACTTCCACCCGGCCTGGCGATAGGGGGCTCTTCAACATGAACAGACACATCAGACACCATCCGAACGGCATCGAGCGCAGATTCTCGGGCGGCCTTTCCCTGCTGGAGGTCCTGCTGGCCATCGTCATTTTTGCCATCGGCATGCTGGCGTTGGCGCAGTTGCAGGGGAACCTCGCGCGCAGCAGTGGTGACGCCAATGCCCGCACCGTCGCGGCCAATCTCGCTGAGGAGACCATCGAGTCGATGAGGGCTTTCGAGGTGCTGGAGACCACGCCCGGCCAAAGAGCCTACCAGGACATCGCGGATGACAGCTTTACCGTTTCCAGGGGTGGGGTGGACTACAACGTGGCCGTTACCGTGGAAGACTGGTTTTTCCTTCCCGATCGGGAAACCGTGACGAAAGATGTTTCCGACCTGCCTGAAAATCGTGACACTTCGCTGTCGGATTTCAAACGCATCGACCTGAATGTGACCTGGGCCGGCACTGATTTCGCCGATGCCGAAGGGCGCCTGGGCAGCGGCGCGTTTCGCCTGTCCAGCATCGTCAACTCCATTCCTTCGCTGAACAATGCGAAGGTCGCGGCCGAGGGCGAAGCAATCGGGACACCGCCGGTCAACTACACGCCGGGCCTGAACCCGGACATCGTCGCGATTTCACTTGACAACAGCAAGTTCAAGGAATCGACCACGCCCGAGCCAATCGTTCGCCGCCGCGACGCACTGATCGAAACCTGGTTCGACGTCATCACCTATTCACAGGTCGGCGACGAGGCCCTGTTTCTGCGCCGGGAAGAGTTCGCCGTCGTCAGTTGCGAGTGCACGCTCAGGGCGCCCAGTGGGACGGCAGCGACCGGCCGGCGGCCCACGTTGTGGAACGGCGCCGAGTTTGTGGAGGGAGAATTCACCGATAAGCAATTCGGTGAGAGTGCGAGCAATCAGCAGAGCCAATACTGTGACGTGTGTTGCCAGGACCACCACGACACCGGCGGCGGCGATACCTCCTATCGCCCCAACGACGGGAATTTTACCGGCAATCACGCACACTTCAACCGCGACCGGCAAGGGAATTTTGTCGAGGCGGCTGTCGGGGACAACTACCTGGAAGCCTGCCGCCTGATTCGCAAGGACGGCTTTTTCCGCGTCGCCCAGGACTTCAGCCTGAACGAGGTCAATGCCTTTCCACAGGATTACCTGGTCTTGCCGTCCGACATTGATGAATATTCCGATCATGTCCGTGCGGTGGCAACGGCTGAATTCACCAACGGCAGTCCGCCACCGAGTGCTGCAGACGAGCTTTCGTATTCCGGACGCGACCAGGCCAACCGCTCGGAGGTGGACATCGCGGGTCAGCAGCTCAGGTCCCGCGGCATCTACCTGGACATGATCACGCCCGCGCTGCAGACTACGATCGATAATTGCTTTCCCACCATCGGCCAGCGTAACGAGGACTGCATAGCCAAAGACGCCCAGTCGGTGTTCGAGATTTATCCGTTTTTCGATGTCCAGGTCACCGCGCTGGCACGCTGGACGGAAACTCAGCCCGAAGACCCGGTCGATGTGAGCAACGAGGAAATGTCCAGCTTCGGTTACAGCCGTGGGCGGGCCGAATTGGCTGGCTCGAAGGCCGGCCCGTCCACCGGACACAGTACAATCGAAAAAAGCAATGTGGGCCTCGTCGGAACGATACCCATCATTCCTGAGGGCACTCAGCGACTGAAGACCAGTGACCTGTTCCTGCAGGCCGGCGAAGGCGACAACCCGCCGGATACCAGCGGGCGGGTGACGATCAGTGGCACTTTGTCCAGCCAGGGCGGCACGTCCGATGCCGGCATCGTCAGCTTGACGGGCAGTCAGGGCGTCAGCTGCACCAAGCCGACGAACACGACGTTCATGTGCATTCTGGACAGTACGGAGCTCGATACGCTGCCCCCGACGGTGACGGTCAGTAACTACTGGAAAAACGAGCAAACCGACCTGGTCGCCTGCAGTGCGCAGCTCACTATCCTGGCTTTCAACATCGGCACGACCGCGACCACGAATTGGACCCGTTTCGAATTGCCGCAATCGAACACCAGCGGGATTTCGATCACCATCGCCGAGAGCCCCTGCGGCTAAGCCATTCGACCAAACCGCCCCGCCCGGGGCGGTTTTGATTCCTGGCCAGGAACACGGCTCTACCGATAAACGGTCGGAATACTTTGCCCAGCGGTCGACGATTTGCGGCACTACCTGACAATTTCTGTCAGAATAAGGGCTGTCTCAGGATGAGACGGATTGATTCCAAGGATGGAAGCCATGTTCAAAAGGATTCTGCATTTCGGCCGTCGAGGCCATTCTCGCTGCAATTCTCGTCAGCGGGGCTTTTCCGTAGTCGAACTCATGATTTCCGTGACCCTGGTCGCGATCGGTGCTGCGCTGGCATTGCCGTCCTATCAGGACATGGTCGAAAAACGCCAGCTGACGAACGGCACCGAGCAGTTGGCGGCCTTCGTCAACACGGCCCAGGGCATCGCCATGCGGACCAACCGGCAGGTCACCCTTTCGTTCAAGGGAACCGACGCGAGTTGGTGCGTGGGGCTGGCCAGTGACGATGCGATTTGTCAGTGCGACACGACGCCGGCATCGTGCCAGGTCAGCTCACAGACCTTTGTCCTGGACAACGTGCAGGCCGGCGATGCCGTTAAACTGCAGGCCGTGAGCGGTGAGAACACTGCCTACTACGTCGACCCCATCCGCGGTCTCTTTCTGCCCTGCGACCCGGTCGCCAGTTCGACAAGTACCTGTGCCCGGATCAATCTGGCCAGTCTGCCCGATCTCGCGGACCCGTTGTCCATGCAATTTCGCTCCAACAGCGGTGCTTTCCGTCTCAACCTGATGGTCAACAACACGGGCCGTGTGACGCTGTGCAGTGATAGCGCGAGCCACGCTGTTCCCGGGTACCCGGTTTGCCCGGCCACTGCGGAGGCCACTTCATGAACAGGCAGCAAAGCATGGAAAACCTTGCGAGCAAGCGCCAAGCCGGCGCCAGCCTGATGGAAGTGCTGGTCGCCATGAGCATCAGCCTGGTCGTGACCGCGGCCATGATCGCCATGATGTCCAACTCGCTGGGCAGCACGGCCCGAATCATCCAGATGACCAAGCTGACCGACGACCTGCGGGTCGCCATGCAGATGATGACGCGTGACGTTCGCCGCAGCAGTTACAACGCCCAGGCGATGAACTGCTACGGCAACGAAGACTGCTTCAAGGACGGTTCCATCGTGGCGACGGGCGACATCACGATCAGCGCCGCCGGGGATTGCTTCATTTTCCAGATGGACCGTGATCACGACGGCGACTCCACCGAAAACGGTGCCGGCGGTTTTCGCCGCGTCGCGCCGGCGGGTATCGGCTACATCGAAATGTGGACCGGCGGGGCGACAGCGGATTGCGGTGCGGCGCCCGGGGCCGCAGGCTGGGTTCAGATCACCGACCCCGAACACCTGGATATCGATTCCCTGAACATCGACGACGACCTTTCGTACGAAGAACTCATTCTCAATGACGGGCTGGGCAATATGCTGTCGCAGAAGGTGAGAAAGATCCGCATCAACCTGAACGGCAGCCTGGTGCTGGATGACAGCATCGTACGCAGTGTCGGGGACATCATCAGCGTGCGCAACGACTTGCTGTTCGAACCGACGGCCATCTGAAACCGATCGGCTGCGCAGGGAAAGGCAAAAGCCATGAAAGCCAACAATCGAAGCAATGACTCACGTTTACGCTGGCAGCAGCGTGGGGTGGTCACGACGTTCACCGGCATCCTGATCCTGGTGCTGCTGACGCTGATGATGTTTTTCGCCATCCGCGTCGGTGTCTTCGAGCAGCGGGTTTCCTCCAGCGAAGCGCGCCAGAAGCTGGCATTCCACGCCGCCGAATCCGGCATTCAGAATGCCAAGGAATATTTCAAGGCGAACGCGGTACCGCTGGCTTCCAGCATCCCCGCAATGCTCGGTGACGGCACCGATGGCTGGCGCACCGATGGCAGCGCCAACAAGCGCTGGGAGCGCTGCAGCGACGCCGGGCTGGACCTTACGGGCAGCGGCACGCACCCCTGTTTCGCAGAGCCGAATGTTGCCCTTCGCGAAAGCGGTAACCTCTATTACTGGTCGTACAACGGCTCGCTCAACCTTCCGGTGCAGGCCGATGGTCTGCTGCCGGACGGTACCCAGGACGTGACGGTTCAAGCCTTGCTTTGCCTTATCAACGTGGGAGTAACTCCGCAGGACTGCAATCCGGATCCGGTCGGCGACGTTGCTTTTGTGGACGGTAGCCGCTATTTGGTCACCGTCCTGGCCCGGGGGCAGGCGGACTGCGGCACTGCCGGCTGCGGCGCCGAGGCGGTCATCCGCGAACAGGTGGCGAATTTCGGCGGCGCGGCCGGCGGTCAGGCGCCCGCGGTGCCTCTGACCACCAAGAACATGTTTCCGCCGTCCGGGGCCGCGGAAATCGTCGCCAATCCGAACGGCGGCGGCGTGGGCGTTCCGATCTCGGTGTGGATGAACGGCAACTCTTCCTGCACCGTTGACGGTAGCACGATCAATCCCAGCCAGGGTTCCTGGGCGACCTGCGAAGCTCACGAATGGTACGAACTTGAACAGATCCCGGACGGCGTAGCGTGCCCGGGTTCCTGCAGCTGCGCATTTCAGGAGTCCCTGAGTTATACGCACGGCAGTGACGATATCCTCGGTATCGACCTGGTGCAGGATACGGATTTTCCCTGCGACCTGTTCCAGTTCTATTTCGGTGCGCCGCGCACCAACTTCGAGCAGGTGAAGGGCTTTGCCAAAGTGTTGACCGACTGCGATGGCCTGGGTCCGCACTCTTCGGGCATATACTGGATTTCCGGTTCGAAGTGTGACGTGGGTTCGAATGTGGTGATCGGCTCGCCGGACGCGCCGGTGTTGCTGATCTCGGCCGCCACGGTCACGCGCATGGCGGGCGGGGCCACGATCTTCGGTGTGCTGTATGTCTCCGACGTGGAAGACATCACGGCCACCTTCGAATCCCAGGGCAACAACATTGTTTACGGGCAGGTGATTCTGGACGCCCAGTTTGGAACCTATAACGGCACTTTCCAGGTGATCTACAACCAGAACCTGATCACCCGGGTGGCCGGCACTGGCGGTCTCGGCAACGTGCTCGGCGGCTGGTCCGATTTTCATCCCGATGCCTGGGACTTCTCGAACCCCGCTGCCTGGACGCCGCCTGCGCCATAAGGAACCAGAGGACATGACGATGAAAGCACGGACGCGTTCACAAGCCGGCTACACCCTGATCGAGGTGCTGGTTGGAATCCTGATCTTCGCGCTGGGCATGATGGCGCTGGCTCAGCTGCAGGGCAACCTCAGCAAGTCCAGCTCCGATTCCAACGCGCGCACGGTGGCCATCAACATCGCCGAGGAAGAAATCGAGCGGCTGAGGTCCTTCAGCCAGATCACCCGAAGCAGCGACGTGTATGCGTTCAACAACATCGATGACGACCCGGAACTGGGTGCTTTTACTCCCTCCGTCAACCGCGGCGGGATCGACTATACGATCACGCCGACCGTTACCGACTATTATTACAACCCCGCCACCGAGCAATTTCAGCTCACCAAGCCCAACTCGGATATCGTCAACCCCGCCATGAAGCGCGTGGAACTGACGGTTTCCTGGGCCACGGGCGACGCGGCGCAGAGCTTCCAGATTGACGAGACTAACGCCACGACCGGGCTGGGCACCGGCCGTATTACCGTGGCCGACCTGATTTCATCGTTCACGACCACCACCGGTGCGAAGGTCGTCCTCAATTCCAACGAAAGCCTGTTCTCGCCGCCGGTCGATTACAACCCGGGCCAGAACCCGGACATCATTTCCATTCAGCTCGGCCAGAACAAGTTCAAGGAATCCACCACCCCGCTGCCGGACGTCATTCGCCAGGACGAGCTGGTTGAAACCAAGTTCGACGTGGTGACCTATTCCCAGAACAGCGACGGCGCCCTTTTCCTGCGCCGCGAGGAATTTCGCGCGGTCAGTTGCCAATGCACGCTGCGTCTTCCGACTGTCGACGCGGAAGGCGGGCGGCGCCCGACGGTCTGGGAAGGCACCGAATACACCGAGGGGGAATTCGTTTCCAAACCCTTCGGCGAAAGCGCCAGCAGTCAGCAGAGCATCCTCTGCGACCAGTGCTGCCGTGACCACCACGATGGCGGCACCGGCGAGCAGGACCAGGGCAGCGACCCGGGGCGCTCGCGCTACAACCCCTTCCGCGCGTCCAGCGACTACTTCGACTCGAGTGCCGGTGCGCTGCAGAACGATCACAAGCATTACCGCCGTGACCGCAATGGCGACTTCCTGCTGGCCCAGAACGACGGTGATTTTTACCTCGAGGCCTGCCGGATGGTGCGCAAGGACGGCTTTTTCCGCGTCGCGCAGGACCTGCGCCAGGAAGGCCTGAACGCCTTTCCCGGCAATTTCCTGGACGAGAGCGGCGAGGTTGCCGAGTACTCGAAGTACGTGACCGACGCGGTATCGCTCTTCGAAGCGGCGATTGTCGACGGTTACGAAAGCAACACCACCAGCGCACCCACGCCGTTATTGACCCCGCCGCAGAGCATGTCGCCGGCCGTGGAATTTCCCGCCAGCAGTAAGTTGACGGCGACCGACCTGCCCACGCTGACGGGCGCCACGCAGCAGCAACTGCGCTCGCGCGGCATCTACATCGATTACATGACCGACGACCTGCGTCAGAAGATCAATTGCCTGGACGACGGCGGCGTTGGTGAGAACTGCGGTACGCCGGGTGTCTCCACGGCGCTGGAAATCATCCCTTTCTACGACGTGCAGCTGACCTGGCTGGCGCGCTGGAACGAAGAGCCCGTCAATAATCCGATCGATGTGACCAACGAGGCCGTGGCCGATAACAACACGCACAGTCGCGGCGTGGCCGTGCTGCAGTCCGGGTCCGGCACTTCAGCGATCAGTTCGAGCGCCCATACCGGCAACATCGGCCTGACGGCAACCGACCCGGTCGATCCCGCAAACATCGTCGAGAGTTATGACTTGTACGCCAATGCGAACGATTCGAGCACGCCGCCGCCTTTGTCGAGCGTTGTCATCCGCGGCACCATTAGCTCTTCGGTAGCTGGAGTGAAGGCGGCCGACGTGGAAATCGAAGCTACCGATGCGCAATGCGACCGCACCAACACCGGGTTCATCTGCGTTATCGAAGCAGGCGCGAACAAACCGCTGATCAGGATCTTCAATTTCTCCAAGCCGAACCGCATCATGCTGGGCTGCAGTGCCGTCATGAACCCGCTCGGCGTCGAGCACAGTTCGATCTCCGGCGACAGCTGGACCCGCTTCCGGCTGCCGACCACCTCCAGGGACGACGCCGATATCGTGATCCGCGAGGACACCTGCTAAGTAGTATCTGTCCATAAACGGGCATCCCGGCCCGTTATGGATTCGCTGCGCAAAAGCGTGGTTTTGCTGCGCTCACATTTTCAATGGCTTACGTCATTGAAAATGGCGGCACTTCCATGTGCCGCATTAGTGCGCATCCGTTTATGGATGGGCACTAAGTACCAAAGCCACGCTGGCGTTCTGCCGGGCCGCGATTCTGATAAACTTGCCGCCTCTCATCGAGGCGGTTTTTTTGAATCTCATGACCATTCGAACCCGATTCGCCCCCAGCCCGACCGGTTATCTTCACGTCGGCGGCGCCCGCACGGCGCTGTTTTCCTGGCTGCAGGCCCGCGCCAATGGCGGTGTTTTCATCCTGCGCATCGAGGACACGGATCTCGAACGCTCCACGCCCGAATCGGTGCAGGCCATCCTGGAGGGGATGGAATGGCTGGGTCTGGATTACGACGAAGGGCCTTTTTATCAGAGCGAGCGCTTTGAGCGCTACGCCGAGGTGGTGGAAAAACTGCTGGCGGAAGGCAAGGCCTACCGCTGCTACTGCAGCAAGGGGCGCATCGAGCGCCTGCGCGAGCGGCAGATGGCGGAGGGGGTCAAGCCGCGTTACGACGGGCATTGCCGTGAGGGTAGCGAGCCACAGCCAGGCGTCAAGCCGGTGGTGCGTTTTCGCAATCCGCGCGAAGGCGGCGTGGTGTTCGACGATCTGGTCCGGGGCCGCATCACCATCTCGAACGACGAGCTCGACGACCTGGTAATCGCCCGCCCGGACGGCTCGCCGACCTACAATTTCACGGTGGTGGTCGACGACATCGACATGGGCGTGACCCAGGTGATCCGCGGCGACGATCACATCAACAACACGCCCCGGCAGATCAACATCTACCAGGCGCTGGGCGCGACGCCGCCCGAATTCGCGCACGTGCCGATGATCCTCGGCGACGACGGTGCGCGGCTTAGCAAGCGCCACGGTGCGGTCAGCGTGCTGCAGTACCGCGAAGACGGCTACCTGCCGCAGGCACTGCTCAATTACCTGGTCCGGTTGGGCTGGTCGCACGGCGATCGCGAAGTGTTCAGCCTGTTTGAAATGATCGAGCTGTTCGACATCCGCGACGTCAACCGCAAGGCCTCGGCCTTCAACACCGAAAAGCTCGACTGGCTGAACCAGCAGTACCTGAAAACCCTGCCGCCGGCGGAGGTGGCCAGGCAGCTCGCCTGGCATTTCGAACAGGCCGGCATCGACCCGGAGAACGGGCCGCCGCTCACAGACCTGGTCAGCGTACAGGCTGATCGCGTAAAAACCCTGCGCGAGATGCTTGTGCAGAGCCGGGTGTTTTATGAAAGCCTCGATGAATTCGATGCTGGCGCCGCGAAAAAGCATCTGCGCCCGGTGGCCGAAACGCCACTGCGGGCGATTGGCGAACGCCTCGCCGGGCTCGCGAAATGGGAGCCGCAGCGCCTCGACGAGGCCGTTCGCATCACGGTCGAGGAACTCGAACTGGGCATGGGCAAGATCGCCCAGCCCCTGCGCGTGGCGCTGACCGGCACCGCGGTCTCGCCCTCGATCGACAAAACGCTGTGGCTGGTCGGCCGCGAGCGCAGCCTCGAGCGCATCCGCCGGGCGCTGGAATACGTGCTGGTGCGCGCCGCGAACCCGTAGGAGCGTCTTCAACCGTGGGCGCTTTTCGACTGCGCAAGCGGGGACTCTGTGGGAGCGGGAACTCTGTGTGCGGCTTTAGCCGCGATTAATGTCGACGCACCCCGGAGTACCAGAATGTCCAAAGTCGAGCGCCTGTATCATCTGCACAACATCCTGAACCAGCGGCGCACGCCGATTTCGCGCCAGGAACTGATGGAACGGCTGGCGTGTTCGCAGGCGACCCTGTATCGCCTCGTGGGGGAGTTACGTGACTTTCTCGGCGCGCCGATCGAACAGGACCCGGACAACCGCGGCTTCTACTACGACCGCAGCTACGAGCAACCCTTCGAGCTGCCCGGTATCTGGATCAGCCCCGGCGAACTGCAGGCGCTGCTGACCGCCCGCCAGGTCCTGTCCAACGTGCAGCCCGGCTTGCTGGAAGGCGAACTGGAGTCCTTGCAGGGGCGGATCACCTCGCTGCTGCGGCAAAAAGGTGTGGAGGCCGAAACGGGTGATTCGCGCATCCATATCCAGCAGGTGGCGAGCCGCGCGGTGCCGGCCCGCATGTTCCAGGACATCCTCGCCGCGCTGGTGCGGCGCCGGCGGCTTAAAATCCGCTATCACGGCCGTCGCCGCGACCAGGAAAGCGAACGTGTGATTTCGCCGCAGCGCCTCACGCAGTACCGCAATTCCTGGTACCTTGATGCCTGGTGCCATGAGGCCCAGGGCCTGCGCAGCTTCGCCCTGGAAAGGATTCGCGAGCAAAGCCTGCTGGAGAAAGGCGCCCGGGAAGTCGGCCCCGGCGTGCTTTCGGCACACTTCGATCAGTCCTACGGAATTTTTTCCGGGCCGGCCGAACACCTCGCCGAATTGCGCTTTACGGCCGAGACCGCGCGCTGGATTGCCGATGAAGTCTGGCATCCGGATCAGCAGGGCGCTTTCGACGCAGACGGTTCCTGGCTGTTGAAAGTGCCGTTCAGTAACGCCCGTGAGTTGATCATGGACATCCTGCGCTACGGTTCGGACGTCGAAGTGCTGGCGCCCGATTTTCTGCGCGAAGCCGTAGCCGCCGAAGCCCGCCGGACCGCCCGGCTCTATTCCTGACGCTGGCTCCTGCAGTGTCCCACAAGCGCCAGCCCGTGACATCGGCGTAAAAACAAACCCTGCGATCTCAGTTACCGAACCACCCCTGGCACTCCAGGCTGTTCTCATGCTTTGAGAACGGCCTGTGTTTTCCTGTAAGCGTCACTCCGGGAGAGCCCACATGATTCAGAGCCTTATGATGTTTTTCGCCACCCCTGAACCGCCGCAGGCCACCGTGCTGAAGCCATCTGCCGTGCCGGTGGCTCTGCGGTGCGCTCAGCGGCGCGCGAAGCAAAGTCTGAGGTTCGCGGTCAGTGTCGTGGTCAATGCGGTTGGTTTTGGCGCACTGGTCGGCGCCTGCTGGTTTTCGCTGCAGCTGATGCAGGCATTTCTGTTTGCCTGAACAACGCTTGCACTTGCCTGCGGTTATTTTTGAGGCAGGTGTTTGCCGCGCTCAGGCGGCCACGGCGCTGGACGTGGCTTTAGCGGGCCCGTGCAGCAGCGCCTGGCGGGTCGCCGCAATGATCAGGTCGACCTCTGCGCCGCTGATCCTGAAATGCGGCGTGAAACGCAATGAGTTCGCGCCGCCGTGGATCACGTTGATGCCTTGATGGCGCATGTACTCCTCAATCGAATCGGATCCGTAACTCTTGTAACGGCTGCCGTCGAGTTCGACGCTGAACAGCAGGCCGGTACCCTGCACAGCGGTGATTCGGCCGTCCATTTCGTCCTTCAGCGCGTTCAGCTTGTCGAGAAATTCGGTGCCGCGGTCCTGGATGTTTTGCCGCATTTGCGGGCTCAGTGCGTCGAGCACTGCGCAGGCGACATCCAGCGCCCGCGGGTTGGCCGTCATCGTGTTGCCGTAGACGCCTTTCCGGTAGAGACTGGCGGCGTGCCCGTTCAGCGCCAGTACCGAAAGCGGGTACTGGCCGGCGTTCAGCGCTTTGGAGAAGGTTTCCATGTCCGGCGCGTCCTGGGACTCGAAGCCGGGGTAGTCAATGACCGACAACACGCCGTGCGCCCGCAGCCCGGCCTGGATGGAATCGACCAGCATCAGCGAGCCGTGCTGCCGAGTCTGCTCGCGGGCGGCCGCATAGAATTCCGGCGTGATCGCCAGCCCCGGGTTGCCTTCGCCCATCACGGGCTCCAGGAAGAACGACTCGATGAACACCCGGTTGGCTTCCGCCCAGCTGAAAACCTGCTCGAGCTGCTCGACGTCGTTGGGCTCCACCGTGATCAGGTTGTCGCGATCGCGGAACGAAGCCATGTGCTTGCAGTAGGTGGCGCGGGTGGAGTCGGAAAACTGGGCGGGCCGGTCAGTGCGCCCGTGAAAACCGCCCTTCAGGCTCAACATGCGGATGGTCTTGTGCGCGTAGCGTCCGCCCGGGTCAGTCATGATCTTGGCATTGATATCGGAAAGCCGGGCGCCCATCGACACGGACTCGGACCCGCTGTTCAGGCACAGGAACCGCTCGAAGGGGCAGCCGCCGCGGCGGTGGCCGATCTCCCGGCGCAGCCGGTCCGCGAGATACTTCTGGCTGAGGTTGGGCGTCATGATGTTGGCCATGACGTGCGGGCGCTTGATGACTTCGAGCACCTCTTTTGGCGCATGTCCCAGCCCCAGCATGCCGTAGCCGCCCGTTTCATACAGCACGGCCCCTTTCAGCGTGACGATCCAGGGTCCGCGGCCGCTCAGGGTCACGTAGGGATTAATCGCGTCGTCCGCGTAAAAGTTGATGTAATCTTTCTGGATTTCACGGACTTGCGCGCTCTCATCCATGACCAGCAGTTCGGGCTCCTCTTCGCGCAGGCGCAAAAATGCGTCATGCGCCGCCTCGATCGCCTCGACCAGTTCGCGGTTGCTTGCCGCAAACTGCAGAACGGTCGAATCGGCCAGGCCCGTCGTGTGCGCCGGGCCACCCTGCTGACGCATATCTTGCAAAAGGTCGATGATGGACATGAGAAACTCCGTTTCCGGTGAGGACAGGTCTTTACTTTTACAGCTCAGGGACCCGCGCAACCAGCAGGCAGAATACCACAGCAGAAAGGTCTCTTAGAACCCGCCAAGCCGCCTGAGGGCCCACTCGACGTGCTCCCGGACCATCGCCGAGGTATGGCCGCTGCGGGCCTGCAAGGCGAGCCGCACGGCCTGCAGATCCGCCGTCGCCGCCTGACCGGCATTGCCCAGCGCGACGGCGATGTTGCGCAGCCAGCCGTTGTAACCGGTGCGGCGCAGGGCGCTGCCTTCGGTGCGGCGCAGGAATTCGTCTTCCGACCAGCTAAACAGTTCGATCAGCGCCTTGTCGTCCAGCCCGTTACGGGGGGCGAAATCGGCCTCCTCGCTGGGCCGTGCGAAGCGGTTCCAGGGGCAGGCTGCCTGGCAGTCATCGCAGCCGAATATCCGGTTGCCGATCTGCGGGCGCAGTGCCTCAGGTATCGAGGTTTTCAGTTCGATGGTCAGGTAGGAAATGCATTTGCGGGCGTCGACCCGGTACGGGCCGACGATGGCCCCGGTCGGACAGGCGTCGATGCAGCGCCGGCAATCGCCGCAGTGATTGACGCCGGGCGCATCGGTCGGCAGTGGCAGGTCGGTATAGATTTCACCCAGGAAAAACCAGCTGCCGGCTTGGCGGTTCAGCACAATGCTGTGCTTGCCGATCCAGCCCAGGCCCGCCTTTTCCGCCAGGGCTTTTTCCAGGACCGGCGCGGAATCGACGAAGACCCGGTAGCCGAAGGGGCCGATCGCTTCCTCGATGCGGCTGGCCAGTTTCTGCAGGCGTTTGCGCATCAACTTGTGATAGTCGCGCCCGAGGGCGTAGCGCGATACCGCGGCGCGCTGCGGGTCGTCGAGCACCTCCTGCAGCGGCCGCGCCGTGCCCGGCAGATAGTCCAGGCGCGCGCAGATCACCCGTACCGTGCCGGGCACCAGTTCCGCGGGTCGACTGCGCCGCTGCCCGTGGCGCTCCATGTAGGACATCTCGCCGTGAAAGCCGCGCGCCAGCCATTCCTGCAGGTGCTGTTCCTGTTCGTGCAGCGCGATGTCGCTGATGCCAAGCTGCTGGAAGCCGAGCGCTTCGCCCCAGCCCTTGATCCGATCCGCCAACTGTTCGATTTGGGCGCTCGTCAAGGCTATCGCGCCAGGCTCGGCAATCGCCGGGGAACTCCTTGTGCCGGGTTCTTTGATCACCGTTATAATTCTCGCATGGACGCATCTTCACCACGAGTGTATACCGCCGAGCAGGTAAGGCGCCTGGACGCGAGCGCGATCGAAACGCACGGCATTGCGGGCATCGAGCTGATGGAACGGGCCGGGCGCAGCGTGCTCGATGCGGCGCACAGGAAGTTTCCCGGGGCGGCCCGCCTGCTGGTTTTTTGCGGGGCGGGAAATAATGGCGGTGATGGCTACGTCGTGGCTCGGCTGGCGCGGGAAGCCGGGCTGGAGGCGACGGTTTGCGCGCTAAAAAACCCGTCTTCGCTCAGCGGCGACGCGGCGACGGCCGCCGGGCGTTGGGCGGCGGCCGGCGGGCGCGCGGAGCCCTGGCCGGGTCCTGAGCCGGGTGCTTACGATCTGCTGGTCGATGCGCTGCTGGGTACCGGTCTCGACCGCGAGCCGGCAGGCGACTATGGCACGGCGGTGGACCGGATCAACGCATCGGGTGTTCCGGTGGTCGCGGTCGATATTCCCTCGGGGCTGAGCGCCGATACCGGTAATGTGCTGGGCAAGGCGGTGCGCGCCGATCTTACCGTGACCTTCATCGGGCGCAAACGCGGATTGTTCACGGCAGACGGGCCGGATCAGGTGGGCGAACTGTATTTTTCGGATCTCGGAACGCCTGATGCAGTGCGGGATTCCGTGGTTGATTCAGGAATCCTGGTTCGCGAAGAGTTAATACCGAAATATTTTCCGGCTCGGCGCCGTAACTCGCACAAGGGCTCGTTTGGCTGGGTGCTCGGCGTCGGCGGCAACCGCAGCATGAGCGGCGCGATTCGCCTCTGTGGCGAGGCCGCCCTGCGCAGCGGCGCCGGCAAGGTGACGCTGGCGACCCACCCCGATCACGCGGCGATGATCAACCTGGGCTGTCCCGAACTCATGGTCCGCGGCGTGCGCTGCGGCAGGGAACTGCAAGCCCTGTTCGAGCAGGTCGAGGTGATCGTGCTCGGCACCGGCCTCGGCCAGACCTCCTGGTCGGAAGGGCTGTTCATGAGCTGCACGCAAAGCGGGGTCCCGATCGTGCTCGACGCCGACGGGCTGAACATCCTGTCGCTGCTGCAGCCCGAAACGGACAGCGGCGATTTGCCGCGCGGCAACTGGATTCTGACGCCGCATCCGGCCGAGGCGGGCCGCCTGGAAGCCGTCGGGTCGCCCACCGGCCGGGGGCCGCCGGCGGGTCGCGCCCCGGTGGGCGGCGCGGTTCGCCGGCGCC
>JAVVFH010000299.1:0-4030 GCA_032250585.1 Lysobacterales bacterium | reverse complement strand
CCGCCTGAGTTCCGGTGTGGCGGTACTCAATTTACATGGCGGTGGCGGCATCGGCCTTGAGGGCGCGAGTTCGGTCACGGTTTCGGTCGACGATAATGGAATGCTCAGCGGAGAAGTCCTGGGCGGCAAAATTCTCTACGCCCTGCCCGATGCCAACCGCGCCCTGCATCTCAAGGTCGGCAGTTTCAGCCTCAGCACTGCCCCTCCCGCAGCCCAACGCCTGAATGTAAGCAACAACGGAGAGTTTGTCGGCACAGTCGAACTACTGGACGATGGCAACGTGAAGGTCGCGGTGCAATCCGGTGCCATGCACGTGGTGAAGGGCGATTCGGCGCGTTACGAAGTGTCCGCCGGCGAAACGATTGGCCTGCTCGACTTGCCACCCCGCAGCATACATGCACAGAACGCCGCGCCGGAGCCAGCCGGGGCGCCGATCCAAATCGAGTCACCCGAAGAAGTGGGCACCCGGGAGGAATTCACGGTTCGCTGGGCGACCGAGCAACCGGCCCAAGGTGATTACATCGTTATTTCCAAATCCGGCGCACAAGCCGATGAGTTCGAGAGCGTTGTCAATACCGATGAGGGCCGGGAGTTGGAGTTCACGGCGCCGGGTACCCCGGGCGAATATGAAATACGCTACGTCGATGGCCAGAGCGGCGCGGTCCAGCATTTCGTTTACCTGGATGTGGTCGAGCGGCGGGGACTGATCGCTGCCGGGTCGGCCGGCAGCAGCGGCCTGACCAAGGCCCTCGCGGTCGCCGCCGGCGCCGGTGTCGTCTATATCATCGCCAAAGCGCTCGATGATGACGACGAGCCACAGCCGGTTTCTCCCTGAGTGACTGTGGCGCGTTTTGCCCTTCTCGCGGACCAAGCGGACCCGGGTCGCTGCAAGACACTCGGGTTCGCCCACCCTGGAAGCTGAAGCAACAGCGCACATTCGCCCGGAGGACCACGTGAACAAATACCTCACCCTATTTTCACTCCTGCTGTTGGCACTTGCACTGAGCGCTTGCGCCGTGCGCCAGGCCGACAACGGTGACTCGATGACCTTCGAGGAATTCCAGGGCCAGTACACGGGCAGCGAAGACATCGAGGGGCTGAACCAGCAGATTCTGTCGATGGCGGTCAGCACCGATACCGCCGATTCGGTATATCGCCTGGGCCCCGGCGATGAAATCACAATGAAGGTTTTTGGGGTCGAAGAACTTTCAGGGAATTTCCGCATCGACGGGCAGGGGCGCGCCAGTCTCCCGCTGATCGGCGAAGTCGAGGTCTCAGGCTACACACTGAAGGAGACCGAGGAAATCCTGGCCCGGCGCTACGGCAAGAAATACCTGCGCGACCCGCAGATCAATATTTCGGTGATGCAGTTTCGCAGCCAGCAGTTCACCGCCATGGGCGCGGTCGCGCAACCGCGGGTGTACAGCACCCAGCGCAAGATCACGCTGATCGAGGCCTTGGCCATGGCCGGCGGACTCGACGATAACGCCGGCCCTTACGTTTATCTGAGCGACCGTATCCGCAACCCGGAAACTGGCCAACTGGGAACCCGCAGCCTGGCCATTGCATTGGAAGACCTGACCCGGGGCGGTTCGGAAATGAACGTGGTGTTGGGCGAGTCGGCGCTGCTCAACGTGCCCCGCGCCGGCTCCATTTTCGTTGAAGGCGCAGTGGTGCGCCCCGGTGTCTATCAGCAGCGCGGCGGCACGACGGTACTCAAGGCACTCGCCATGGCGGGCGGCTTGAAGTTCGAGGCCAGGCGCAACCACATCGTGGTGCTCAGGCGCGCACCGGACTCCGGCGAATGGCAGCAGCAGGCGGTGGCCATGGATGAAATTCGGGAGTCGCCCAAGGCCGACATCAGCCTGAGCGACGGTGATATCGTCGTGGTGGAAAACGGGGCGGTCAGGACGGCCTGGGTCAGTCTTTGGAGCGGCATCGCACGCATCGCCATGCTCGGCTTCCGGCCCCTGTAATCCAGGCACGTGGCACCATGAGCAAAGACCTATACGACGACCAACCGGGGCGACATCTGAGACCGGTCTCCCCCGCTTCGGGGCAGATGGTGCCCTACGACCCGTTGCAGGTCCGTCTCGATGACGATGAGACTATCGATCTTCGCGAGTACTGGCGCATTCTGCTCAAGCGCCGATGGGTGGTGCTGAGTGTGTTGATGATCATCGTGGTTGCGACGCTGCTGTCGACCGTTCTGATGGTACCGGTATACCGGTCCACGGCCTCGGTGCAGATCATGCCGCCCAACAGCCAGATTCTGGAATACGGCGACTTTACGGCCGATCAGGGCGGGGGTCAGGCCGGCCAGCAGTTCTACACCACCCAGTACGAAATCCTGCGTTCGCGCGGCCTGGCCGAGGCGGTGGTGCGCAACGAAGGTGTTGCAAACCATCCGGAACTGACTGGCGAGTTGCGCCAGCGCAGCCTGCTGGGTGAGTTGAAAAGCCTGCCGGCTACGATCAAGAAGACCTTGTTTACCCAGCGCGTTAGCTCGAATCAAAACCTTTCGGCGCAACACAAGCGCGAACTCGCCATCAAATCCGCGGCCCGCAAGCTGCGCTCGCGCATCGAGATCGAACCGGTGCGCAATTCGAACCTCGTGAACGTCAGCGTCAAGGCCTTCGACCCGGAATTCGCCGCCGAAATGGCCAATGCCGTGGTCGCTGAATACACGCGTTCGAGCATGCAGCGGCGCTACGCGGCCGGCAGCGAGGCGCGCGACTTTCTGGAGGACCAGCTGACCGAGATGCGCATTTCGCTGGAGCGCGCCGACCAGGCGTTGCTGGATTTCGCGCAACGCAACAAGGTGGCCGACCTGGACCAGCGCATCAGTATGGCCACCAGTACGCTCAACGATTTGAACCAGCGCCTGAGCGATGTTGAAACCGAACTGATCACGCTCGGCAGCTACAAAAAGATGATCGAACGCGGCCAGGCTACCGACATCAGTGCGGTCAATGAAAGCGAGGAAATCCAGGCGCTCCGGCAGCGACGCGCGGCGATGAGCACCGAATACGCCAGCCTTTCGCAGCGCTTCAAGGAGAGCTATCCGACGCTGGTCGAGCTGCGCCATCAGATGGATGAAATCTCAGACCAGATTGCCGAAGAGCGCCGACTGGCCATTCGCGCCATACTCAGCCGCCACAACAGCCTGACCAGCGAGGCCGAGTCGTTGCGCGAAGCGATCGAAGCGCGCGAGGGCGGTATTCTCGCCCTCAACCAGCAAGGCGTGCAGTACAACATCCTCAAACGCGATTTCGAAACCAACCGCGAACTTTACGACGGCCTGCTGCAGCGCATGAAGGAAATCGGCGTGGCCGCCGGCGTGCAGGAAAACAATATTGCCGTCATCGACTCGGCCATCGCGTCCGGTGCGCCGTTTAAACCTATCCTCAGCCGCAACCTGGCCCTGGCCCTGGTGCTGGGGCTGATGGGCGGGGTCGGTCTGGCGCTGGTGCTGGAGTTTTTCGATTCCAGCGTCCACCGCGCCGAAGATCTGGAAACACTCAGCGGCAGGCCGGTGCTGGGCCTGGTGCCGATGGTCAAGGCCAGGGACCTGCGCAAAGACAACGAGGCGTTTTCGCTTCCCGAACGGGCGGTGGGCCATTACAGCGCGCGTTTTCCGAAATCTTCTGTCTCCGAGGCCTTTCGCTCGCTGCGCACCAGCCTGATGTTTTCCACGCCGGAGGGCATGCCCCAGGCCATTCTGGTTACCAGCCCCGGCTCGGGCGACGGCAAGACCACCACCGCCATCAACCTCGCCACGGTCATGGCACAGAATGGCTCGCGCGTGCTGCTGATCGACGGCGATTTGCGTAAGCCGCGGCTGCACCACGATTTTGCCAAGGCGCAGAGTCCCGGCCTGACCAACCGCATCGCCGGCAGCCAGACCGACGGCAGCGAAAGCTCGGCGATCGTGACCACCGACGTCAAGAACCTGTTCCTGATGCCGAGCGGACCGGCCTCGCCCAACCCGGCCGAGATGCTGAGCTCGGCACGCATGAAGAAAATCGTC
>JAVVFH010000298.1:0-4058 GCA_032250585.1 Lysobacterales bacterium | reverse complement strand
GCCGTCCCCGGCCCCGAGGGCACCGAGGTCTGCAACGACGTGGATGACGACTGCGATGGGCAGACCGACGAGGACGCGTGGCCCGACAAGGGCACCGGCTGCATGATCGGGAAGGGGATCTGCGCCCGGCCCGGCATCCTGATCTCCAACAGCCTGGATCCGGCGGGCGCCACGGTCTGCTCCGCGAGCCCGGGTACCGGAAGCGACGAGGTCTGCAACGGCCTGGACGACGACTGCGACGGCAGCACCGACGAGGTGGACGTGACACTCACCTGCAACACCGGTCTGCCGCTGGAGCAGAGCTTCACGATTGCCGGTGGCGACCCCGACGGCGTGACCTTTGTCCTGACCAACATCCCTGAAGGCGGTGCCGACTGCAGCGTGACAGAAAGCGGCGCGCCCAGCGGCTACACCACGGAGTTGAACGGCGGAGCAGGCTGCTCGTGGGTTGACGTGACCAGCGGTTTGAGTACCTGCGAAATCACCAACGTTGCTGATCCCGCGACCTTTACGGTGACGAAAGACTGGATATTCTTCAACGACGAAGCAGGCGGTGACCTGTCCTTTGATGACGAAGTCAGCGTGACCATCACCTGCAACAACGACATCCTCACCGTGGACACGGTGCCCACTGACCCCGATACGACAGAAGTGGTTGTGGCACTGGGCGACGGCGATTCGGCCACGATTGAGGTCGATACGACACAAGGTCCGGCGAGCTGTTCCGCTGTCGAAGTATTCACCCAGAGTGGTGTCGAGGAAGACTCCGAAGGTTGCGGCCAGACGCGGCTGGAAGCCGGCGATTCACACACCTGCGCCTTCACCAACACGCTGTTCTTCGAAGGCATCCCGACGCTGAGCCAGTACGGCCTGGCGATCCTGGTGCTGCTGACGCTGGGCCTTGGCCTGGTGGGCGTGCGGCGTTTCGTCTGATAGCTGACGGAATCGTGTAAAAGCGGCGTCAGCCGCGATTCCGTAAAAACCAACCCCGCGGCAGGCGACTGTCGCGGGGTTTTTTTTGTGCTCGATATCCGTGCCGGGCGACTGCAGTGAAAAGTCAGGCAAGGTGGGACCGATACGACGGCCTGAAATGATTTGTGAATATCGATAAATCAATTGACATGAATTGACATGAAGCGGATAATCCGCACTGTGTGGGTCGTGAAACACGCGGCCCCGTACGGTTTGAGCGACAAAAACAAGCGGGAACGATTCCCGCGCCGCGCTCAAGAAAATTGCAATTTTTTATACTTAACTTTTGGAGTCAAGGAAGGGCGATAAAAAAGGGTTCTGTACCCGGACCTCTGTCCCTCTTCCGAAACCACGTGGAGAAACGAATGAATATGAAACGCGCTATTTTGATTTTTATGGGAGCCCTGCTGGTTCCCGGTGTTGCCCTGGCGGGCGACGTTACACCTTTCGACGGCACAGCCCGCTTTGACGTCAGCAAGGTTTGGCTTGACGGTGAAGGTACGGAGGTTGTCGGCGTAACCGACTCCGTGAACGTCACCCTTACGTGTAACACAGGCCTGCCTCTCGAGCAGGACGCGGACATCACCTCGAGTGATGGCGTGGTTTTCGTGGTTACCGAGTTGGCGTCTGTGGAGGATATCGACTGCACGGTCACGGAATCTGTGCCGAGCGGTTACAGCGCTGAATATTTTGCGAACTTTAGCGATTCTTCGACCACAGCTTGTGTATTCGAGGGCGGCGTCGAGCGAGTCGGACCCGACAACACCTGTGTGATCGAAAACTCACCGGATACGGTGGAAGTTACCGTCAGCACCGTCTGGGATCTCATCAACAACGGTGGTGCGGATATTTCACAGGAAACCGATGTGACGATCACGTGTAATGCGCCTATCGATGGCGGAGACGCTTTAGGCGAGCCGTTTGTTGGCTACTATTCGGCTACAGATACCCTGGTGGGTAACGACAGCTTCACCGTATCGGTCGCACCGGCGCCAGGCGGTTCCCAGTGTTTTGCAACGGACACGGTCAACAACAGTGCGGTTGAAGGCACTTCAACCTGCGGATCGCAATTAAGCCCGGGAATGAGCATTTCAGTCGGCAGTGGCGATTCCTGCGAATTCACCTACACGGTGTTCTTCGAAGGCATCCCGACGCTGAGCCAGTACGGCCTGGCGGTCATGATCCTGCTGATGCTGGGTGTCGGCTTCATCGGCGTCCGTCGCTTTGTCTGATTAGCGTCTGAATACCGATAGTCTGAGCCTTACAAAAACCCCGCGGCCGCGTCAGCAGCCGCGGGGTTTTTCTTTTATGGAGACGTGTGATATCAAAAACCGGAGGCGCCATGGTTTCAGTCTGCGCGTGAGCAGGGGTTTCTTTCGCGTCGCCGCCTGCCGGGCGGGCCTGTGCGCCTTGTTATGGCTGCCGCTTGCGGCGTGGGCGCAGGAAGACAGCCGCGCGGTGCTGGAGGTCGATCTCCAGTACGAGACGCAACTGCTGGAGCAGGTGGAAGCGGAACTGCTGTGCAGTTCGGGTGAGCCGGGCCGCCGGCATTTCGAATGGAGCGGCACGGGTGTGCGTTCCGTTGCCGTCCAGGGCTTTCGGGACGGCCAGACGAACTGTCAACTGCGCGCCCTGACGCCGGTCGGCTACAGCGCGGCCTACGCCGCCACCAGCCCGGGCGTTTCCCGGACCGATGAAAACGGCTGCCAGTTCGCACGCATTTCAGCCGGCGATGCCTTGCACTGCCGCATCGAGGTGAGTCAGGACCCGGTGACGATCACGGTGTACAAAAAATGGCTGGGAGCATCGGGAGAGGAGGACGACGTGCGCATCAGCCTGGAATGTGAAAGCGGCGAGTATTCAGGTGTGCGTTACATCAACGACGGCTCGCCGGATGGCTGGCAGATCACCGGCGTCGACCCGGAGGGTGTGCTGTGCAATGTGTACGAAGCTGAGCGGGAAACCTACCGGCCGGACATCATCGATTGCCAGGGCCTGTTGATCCGGCCCGGAAAAGGCGAGGAATGCACGATGGTCAACACCAAGATCGTCAAGCGCATTGAGGTGCTCAACCGTTACGGGCGGGCGATCATGATCCTGGTCATGCTGGTGGCCGGATTGATCGCCGTGCGGCGCTTTGTCTGATTTCTGCAAATATGTGGCAAAAAGTCCTTGACGGTTATTGACAGGGATTTACGTGAAGGGCATAATCTGCACTTAGAATACACACGGGGCTCGAAACCAGCAGACCGACAGGAAGTCGGTCTGTTTTGGTGTCTGCTGTTTGAAATCTGTGTTCCGAGAAACGCCCTCAGCGTTTCCTTCCGACCGTGACCCGCTCCAAGCCCGCGGCATCGCTCAGCGTCTCCACCTCCTGGTATCCGCCCTCCCGCAGTAAATCCCGAACGGTCTGCCCCTGATCGCAGCCGTGCTCGAGCGCGAGCAGTCCGCCGGGCGCCAGGCGGGGCAGGGCGCTGCTGACGATTTCGCGGATGGCCGCGAGCGGATCCGGGCCGGGCGTGAGCGCGGCCGCAGGCTCGAAACGGCAATCGCCGCGCAGCAGGTGCGGGTCGGCCTGCGCCACGTAGGGCGGATTGCCGACCACCACGTCGAATGGGCCCTTGAGCGGCTCCAGCCATGAGCCCAGGTGGAATCGGATGCGCCCGGGCGCGTGGCGCTGCGCATTACGCCGCGCGACGGCGAGCGCCGCGGCCGAGCAATCGCTGGCCTGCAGTTCGCATTGCGGGCGCTCCATGGCGATCGCGATCGCCACGGCCCCGCTGCCGGTGCCGAGGTCGGCCACCCGCCAAGGCGCCGCTGGCGGAATCTGCCGCAGCGCAACCTCGACCAGGAGCTCGGTCTCGGGCCGCGGGATCAACACATCCGAAGTGATCTCGAGTTGCAGCGACCAGAACTCGCGCTGTCCTACCAGGTGGGCTACCGGCTCGCGCTGCCCCCGGCGGCGCACCAGGTTTCGGTACGCATCCACCTCCGCCCCCGTCAGCGGGCGCTCGAACTCCAGCTCGAACGTGCCGGTGTATTCGTTGAGTTGGGACATGGTTGGTCCTCCCGTGGTGGGGCGGGGC
>JAVVFH010000297.1:0-4066 GCA_032250585.1 Lysobacterales bacterium | reverse complement strand
CCCAGGATGTCGGTGGGCAGCAAATCACTGGTGAACTGGATGCGCTGGTAGTCCGAACCGATGACCCGGGCCATGGCGTTGGCCAGTGTCGTTTTGCCAACGCCCGGCACGTCTTCGATCAACAAGTGGCCGCGAGACAGAAGACAGCAAAAAGCGAGCCGCACCTGAAGGAGCTTGCCAAGCACGATGTCGTTGACGATTTCCTGCGCATCGAGCAGCCTCTGGCGACGCTGCTGGTTGCGTTGGCCGGTCTTGATGACGGTGCTGTTCATAACCCCTTATCCCGTGTAAACGCTGTACTTTTCATGATTGTTGGCCCTGGCGCCGCCATCTGCGCCAGCGCAAAAGTATAGCATTCCTTAATCGCAGTCGTTGCCGCAGCACCGGGCGCTCTGACAGGAACCGTGAGACAGTTCTGCAACCGGCCGCAAAAGCGGGTATATTCGCGTCATGACGCCCGGGCCCGAAAAGCGCAAGCCGCCTCGTGACGGCGGCACGGGATTGGTGCTGCCGGGTGGCGGCGCACGCGGCGCCTACCAGGTCGGGGTGTTGCGGGCGATCAGTGAGATCGCGGCGGCCGGCGGCAATCCTTTCCCGGTCATTAGCGGCACGTCCGCCGGCGCGATCAACGCCGCAGTGCTTGCGAGCCATGCCCATGAATTCAGCACCGGCATCGATCGTCTCGAACATTTCTGGTCGACCATGAGCTGTGACCGCGTGTATCGCACGGACGCCTGGACCGTCTTCAAATCGGGTCTGCGCTGGTTCCTGTCGCTTTCTCTTGGCGGGCGGCTGGTGGCCAACCCATATTCACTGCTTGACAACGAACCGCTCGAGCGTTTCCTCGGACAAACCCTGGAGCTGGATGGCATCGAGACCGCCATCGGACAGGGTGCGTTGCGCGGTGTCGCGATCACCGCCTCCGGCTACAGCTGTGCCGCCGCAATCAGTTTTTTCCAGGCAGCCGCGGGGGTCGAACCCTGGGACCGCGCGCGGCGTCACGGCAAGCGGGCACAAATCGGGGTTCCTCACCTGCTGGCCTCGGCGGCCCTGCCGCTGCTGTTTCCCGCGCAGCGCATCGGCAATGAGTATTTCGGTGACGGCGGCATGCGCATGGTCGCGCCGCTCAGCCCGGCCATTCACCTCGGCGCAAGCCGCCTGCTGGTGATTTCGACGCGGGATGAAAAACCCGATCCGTCGCCGTCGGAACCGGCACCGTATCCGAACCTCGGTGAGATAGGCGGTTACCTGCTGGACACGATTTTCCTGGACATGCTCAATGCCGACCTGAATCGGTTGCGGCGAATCAACCGCACACTGGACCTGGTACCCGCAACGCGGCGTGCCGAGAGCGGTCTGCAGCCCATCGACGCACTGGTGATCAACCCCAGCCGCGACCTGCGCCAGGTTACGCGGGAGCACATGAGTGAAATTCCACGCGCGGTCAGAACCCTGCTGCGCGCGCTGGGAGGCTGGGGGCGAGATTGGCGAATGGCCAGTTACCTGCTGTTCGAGTCGGGTTATTGCCGGGAATTGATCCGCATGGGTTACGAAGACGGCATGCTTCAGGCTGACCGCCTGAGCGCTTTCCTGGCCAGAGATCCGGGCTGAATCGGCGGCTCAGCCTTCGGTCGCGAGGGGGCGAAAGGCCGGGTCGGCGGCGCCCTCGATTTGCTCGCGGCTGAATTCGTCGACTTCGATGACCGCCCGGGAAGCTTCCTGGGCGAGACGCACCAGTGTCGCCTGCTCCTCGGTGATGACGCCGCTTTCCACGGCTTTTTGCACCAGCGCCTGGTAGTTGTCGAAGGTGACGTGCTTTTTCAACGCATTGCGAACAGCGCTTTCCGCCCGGGCGGAATTGAGCACCAGGTGAAAAGCGTTGTGCACCCGCCCGCTGGCGTCGTCCTGATCCGACAGGTAGACCCCCGCCACCAGACGCTCGCGGCTTTCACGTTCGGTCTGCAGCAGCCTGGCGATGGCTCTGCCGGTGCGGTCCGAGGGCGGTTTGTAGGGCGAGCCCAGTGGGAAGACCAGCCACTTTACGAGCGCACCGACACCGGGGATCGGGAAGTTTGCCAGCACCCCTTTGAGGCTCTCCTGCACCGTGAACAGGCTGTCTTCGAGCGCCCAGGTCAAAAGTGGCAGGTCGTCCCCGGGCCGCCCGTCGTCCTCGAAGCGTTTGAGTACCGCGCAAGCCAGGTAAAGGTGGATCAGCGCGTCGGCCAGCCGGCCGGAGAGTTTCTCCTTGAACTTGAACTTGCCGCCGAGCAGGACCAGGACCGTGTCGGAGCTGAAGCTGAAGGCGGCGCACATGCGCGTGACCTGTCGATAGTAACGGGCCGTCGGGCCCGACACCGGTGCCCGTGTCGCCAGCCCCCCCGTGAGCCCCAGCACGAACGCCCGAACCATGTTCCGGATGATGTGCCCGACATGGGAAAACAGGACGCGGTCGAAGTCTTTCCGCGCGCCGGGGCGCGGATCGCGCGCGGTCGCCATTTCCTTTAGCAACCAGGGGTGGGCGCGGATGGCGCCCTGGCCAAAGATGATCAGGGAGCGGGTCAGGATGTTGGCGCCTTCCACCGTGATCGAGATTGGCAGCGCCTGGTAGGCGTGTGCCAGGTAATTGCCAGGACCGGTGATGATCCCCTTGCCGGCATGGATGTCCATCGCGTCGTTGATGCACTGGCGATTACCCTCCGTCAACTGGTATTTGAGAATGGCGGAAAGAACACCGGGCCGCTCACCCTGGTCGAGTGCAACCAGCGTCAGCAGGCGCGCCGCGTCCATCCGGTAGCAACGCCCGCCGATACGCGCCAGCGGCTCTTCGACGCCCTCGAACTGGCCGATCGGGACATCGAACTGTCGCCGGATGCGCGCATAGGCACCGGACATCAAGGCCGCCACCTTGGCGCCGGAAACGCCCAGCGCCGGCAGTGAAATGGCGCGCCCGGCCGCGAGGCTCTGCATCAACATCCGCCAACCCTGGCCGATGCGCTGCTGGCCGCCGATGATCCAGTCCATCGGGATAAAAACATCGCGCCCACGGGTTGGGCCGTTCATGAACACAGCGCCCACCGGCATGTGACGCGCACCGATCTCCACGCCCGGGGTATCGGCCGGAATCAGCGCGCAGGTGATGCCCAGGTCCTCCTGGTCACCCAGCAGGCCGTCCGGGTCGCGAACCCTGAACGCGAGCCCGAGCAGCGTGGCTACCGGGGCCAGCGTGATGTACCGCTTGTCCCACGTGACCCTCAGACCGAGTACTTCCTTGCCCTCATGCTCACCCTTGCAAACGATGCCTGCATCGGTCATGCCGGCCGCATCCGACCCGGCCGTGGAAGAGGTCAACGCGAAGCAGGGGATTTCCTCGCCCTTCGCCAGTCGCGGCAGGTAGTACTGTTTTTGCTTTTCAGTGCCGTAATGCAGCAGCAGTTCGCCCGGCCCCAGCGAGTTGGGAACCATCACCGTGATGGCGGTGGTCAGGTTGCGGCTGGCCAGTTTCATGATCACGGCCGAATTGCCCTGCGCGGAAAACTCCAGCCCACCATAAGCCTCCGGGATGATCATCCCGAACATCCGGTGCTCGCGGACGAAATTCCAGATGTCGTCAGGCAGCTTGCGGTGCGTATCGCAGATTTCCCAGTCGTTCGCCATCCGGCACAGTTCTTCGACCGGACCGTCCAGAAAAGCCTGCTCTTTTTCCGACAACGAGGGCGCCGGGTACTTGAGCAGCCGTTTCCAGCGCGGGCGGCCACTGAAGATTTCCGCCTCCCACCATACCGTTCCGGCATTCAGCGCTTCCTCCTCAGTCGCCGACATTTGCGGCAAGACCTTGCGGAAAACGCTGTACAAGCGGTCGCTGATCAACAGCCGGCGCAGCGGTTTGATCGCGAAACCGATCAGCGTCACCGCGACGATGCCGTTGGCGAAGCGGAACCAACTGGGCACATAGAGCAGGAGCCTCAATTCGGTCCAGAGTACCGTCAGCAGGACCATGACCACCATCGACAGCAGCAGGGGAAGGCGGTTGTAGGCGATAACGAGGACCGTCAGCAGCAGGACAAGG
>JAVVFH010000296.1:0-4106 GCA_032250585.1 Lysobacterales bacterium | reverse complement strand
CTGGCGGATTTCGAGGCCGTACTCGGCGGCGATCGGGAAATGGCGCTTTGCCGCGAAATGACCAAGCAATTCGAAACCGTGCTGCGCGGTTCCGTCGCCGCGGTCCGCGCACGGGTCGAGGCCGACGCCGACCAGCGCAAGGGCGAATTCGTGCTGCTGCTGTCCGGTTGCGGAACCAGCGGAGAAAGCAGCCTGCCGGAAGCGCTTGAACTGGCCCGCGCCCTGCAGGAGTACATGGGAGCAAGCCAGGCCGCGCGCGTCGCAGCCAAAATCCACGGCCTGTCAAGGCGCGACCTTTACGCCGCGCTCGAAGGCTGGCCCGAAACTTAATCGCTGGTGGGAGCGGCTTCAGCCGCGATCTTTTCCCCTCCGGCGCGGCAACAGACTCCGAGCCAGGAAACCCGCGCCCGCGAACCACCAGGCTATGCACGGAGTCGAAACTGTATGACAATGGTCACGGGAGTCGGCCAG
The DNA here is from genome assembly GCA_032250585.1 of Lysobacterales bacterium. Taxonomy (GTDB): domain Bacteria; phylum Pseudomonadota; class Gammaproteobacteria; order Xanthomonadales; family SZUA-36; genus JAVVFH01. The sequence goes on along the minus strand of JAVVFH010000296.1, from coordinate 3,635 downwards.
GCAATCGCTCCGTTTCAGGCTTCGGCTTGTTGTGGGGAGGAAAGTCCGGGCTCCACAGGGCAGGGTGCCAGGTAATACCTGGGGGGCGCGAGCCTACGGAAAGTGCAACAGAAAGGATACCGCCGGTGCAGGTTTCGTCCTGGCCGGTAAGGGTGAAATGGTGCGGTAAGAGCGCACCGCGCAGGTGGCAACACGCTGCGGCTAGGTAAACCCCGCCCGGAGCAAGACCAAATAGGAAAGCGATGCCGTTGCCCGCGGCGCTTTCGGGTAGGTTGCTCGAGGCCGCCGGTGACGGCGGTCCCAGATGAATGATTGCCCTCGACAAAACCCGGCTTATCGGCCGGCTCCCACTTTATTTTTTCTTTAGCCGCGAAAGGCCGCGAAAGGTGAGTCTCTGAGCTGAAAGAAACCGCGGCTGAAGCCACTCCCACAAAAAAAAATCATTGCCACACCTGCGTCAGAATTCTGCCGCTGCGCTGCCCGAACGCGGTGTTCCAATTCAATCCCCGGCCCTTCGCTAAGTTATTGGCGTGCTTGACATTGCGCCCGTGAATCACTATGGTGCACTTTAGTGGGAATTTGTGGTAAATAGTGTCAAGGATTGGAAGCCTGTGTACTTTGGTGAGACAGCCATCAACCTGGATGCAAAGGGACGCCTGGCGATACCCATGCGCTACCGGGAGGCCTTGCAGGAACAGTGCGGCAGCCGGCTGGTGCTCACCTACAGCGCTTTCGACAACGGCGCGCTCTATCTTTACCCGGAGCAGGAATGGGAACGTGTCAGGGACGAGGTGACCGGTTTGAGCACCTTCAACCCCTCGCACCGGAGTTTGCAGAGAAAACTGGTGGGGAGTGCCAGCGCGGTTGAACCGGACGGTAACGGCCGGATTCAGCTACCGCAGACGCTGCGGCAGGTGGCCGGCCTGGAAAAACGGGCCGTGCTGCTGGGTATGGGTAACCGCTTCGAGATCTGGAATGAAACGATTCTGAACCAGAAGCGGGTCGAAGAAGAACGCAGTCTTGACGAAGCTGCATCAGAAGAAATGGCCCGCCTCGTTCTTTGAGGCGGGAGCAATACAGCCAGAGGTGACTAACGGAATAGATGAGCGATTACCAGCACCAGCCTGTTTTACGGGAAGAAGTGCTGGAAGCGCTGAAGATCCGGCCCGACGGGAAATACCTTGACGGCACCTTTGGCCGAGGCGGACACAGTCGGGCGATACTCGCCCGCTTGTCCAGGGAAGGCTGCCTGTTCGCTCTGGACAGGGACCCGGAGGCCATAGCCGCCGGGAACCGGTTGCTGGGAAGCGATCCGCGATTTTTCATCGCCCAGGGGAACTTTGCAGATATGGAACGCTACGTCCGTACCTGGGGCGTTGAAGAAGGCCTGGACGGCATTTTGCTGGATCTGGGTGTTTCATCACCGCAGCTGGACGATCCGGGACGGGGTTTCTCCTTCATGGGAGACGGTCCTTTGGATATGCGTATGAACCCACAACAGGGTGTGACGGCCGCAGAGTGGTTGGCAGAAGCACCGGAACGGGAATTGGCCCGCGTGTTTTGGGAGTTCGGAGAGGAGCGCCATGCGCGCAGGATTGCCAGGAGCATCGTGATGGCCCGGCAGGAGCAGCGGCTAGAGACAACCGGTCAGTTGGCGAGATTGATCGAAAAAACAACAGGCCGCCGGGAAAAGAAAAAACATCCAGCAACACGATGTTTCCAGGCAATCCGTATTTTTATCAACGATGAATTGGCGAACCTGGCCCAGGGCCTGGAAGCTGCGATAAGAGAGTTGCGCCCGGGAGGGAGGCTGGTAGCAATCAGTTTCCATTCCCTCGAGGACCGCCTGGTCAAGCGGACGATCAGAGAAGCCGCACGACCAGGTAAGGTCCGACGCAACATCCCCGAGCATCCGGACCTGAAAGCAATATTGAAGCCGGTCGGTAAAGCCATTCGTGCCTCTGCTGAAGAACTCTCCGTCAATCCCCGTGCTCGAAGCGCTGTCATGAGGATTGCGGAGAAGCTGGCTTGAATGCTCGATTAATCATTACCCTGTTTGCCCTCGGGGCGGTCATCGCCAGCGCGCTGGGCGTGGTCTACACCCGTCACCTCGCCCGGGTGTACTCGGTTGAACTGGGCGCGCTGGAAATGCAGCGCGATGCGTCCATAGCCGAGTGGAGCCGCTTGCAGCTCGAACAGGCCTGGCTGGCCGACGCCGGCCAGATTGAGAGCAAAGCCCGCGACCGGCTCGACATGGAACTGCCCGAAGACACCGTGATTCTGGTGATCGAACCGTGAGCACGGAACAGAAAACGGCACCGCTCAGCCGGCTGTATGGCTTTTTGCTGGTTTTCCTGCTGTGCTCGGTGGCGCTGGTGGCCCGGGCCGTCAACCTGCAGGTGCTGGACGCCGAGTTCCTGCAGACCCAGGGCGAGGCGCGCTACCTGCGCGAAGTGGCGGTGCCCAACCGGCGCGGCAACATCCAGGACCGCAACGGCGAACCGCTGGCGGTCAGCACGCCGGTCGACTCGGTCTGGGCCAACCCCCGCGAACTGCTGCAGTCGCCAGAAGACATCGTGCCGCTGGCGGGCGTACTGGGGGTCGATGCGGAGGAAATCGAACGCCGGCTCACCCAGCGTTCGACGCGCGAATTCATCTGGCTGCGGCGGCGGCTGCACCCGGACGTGGCGGCCCAGATCGAAAGCCTGAAGCTGCATGGCGTGTTCCTGCAAAAAGAATATCGCCGCTTCTACCCGGCCGGCGAGGTGACCTCGCACGTCATCGGTTTCACCAATATCGACGACGTCGGCCAGGAAGGGCTCGAACTCGCCTACAACGACTGGCTGCAGGGCAAGCCCGGGCTCAAGCGTGTGATTCGCGACCGCCTCGGGCGCACCGTCGAGCACGTCGAGATGCTGCGCGAGGCCGTTCCCGGCCAGGATCTGACGCTGACCATCGACCGCCGCCTGCAGTACCTCGCCTACCGCGAACTCAAGCGCAGCGTGTTGAAGCACGGTGCGCGTTCGGGCAGCGTCGTGCTGCTGGACGTGCGCAGCGGCGAGGTGCTGGCCATGGTCAATCAGCCCTCTTACAACCCCAACCATTCCGCCATCGACAGCGAAGGGCTGCGCAATCGCGCGGTGACGGATGTTTTCGAGCCCGGCTCGGTGATGAAACCTTTCGCCATCGCCTCGGCGCTCGAAACCGGCCGCTTCAGGCCCGACACGCCCGTCGATACGACGCCCGGCTGGATTCATATTTCCGGCCACACGATCAACGATCACCACAATTACGGCCCGATCGACATCACCCGCATCATCACCAAGTCATCGAACGTCGGCGCCACCAAGATCGCGCTCGAACTCGAGCCTGCGCACCTGTGGGGCACCTATGACCGGTTCGGTTTCGGCGGCGTGACCGGCAGCGGCTTTCCTGGCGAATCGGCCGGCGTGCTGCGCAATTACCAGCGCTGGCGCAAGGTCGAGCAGGCCACGCTGTCTTACGGCTACGGCCTCTCGGTGACCGCGCTGCAGTTAGCCGAAGCCTTTGCCGCGCTGGCCAACGAGGGTCGGCTGCGCCGCCCGAGCCTGATCCAGGGCGCGACCAACCCGCCGGTCTCGGTGCTGGACCCGCAG
>JAVVFH010000295.1:0-4123 GCA_032250585.1 Lysobacterales bacterium | reverse complement strand
CGTGTTGGTGTTGTCCCCGATGTCGGCGTCCCGGATGTTGGCGCCGCTGGTGTCCTGCCAGTCCTTGGTTTGATCAGCAATGAGGCCGGCGTTCGCATGAAGCCGGTTGTTTTCGTCCAGGAAGCGACCGCGCTGCTCGATATCGTACTCTTCCCTGGAAACGAAGCCGGACAAGCTCAATCTGTCACTGGGCGCGTAATTTACGTTCACCGCGTATAGCTTTGTCTTGTCCTCCAGCAGTCCGAGTTGGGGGGGATCGACAAACGTATCGACGAACGAGAGGGCAACGGCGTCCCAGGTATTGATGGTCGATGGAATGTCGCTCTTGAAGCTCCGGCTGCTGCTGTCCGAGGACGAACTCGAGCAATTGCCGGAGACCGTTCATCGCTGGCTGGACCGCTTCGGCCCCTTCGAGGTGCGAACGGCGGTCGGTACCGGCCCGGATCGTGCTGGTCCGGGAGCGCCGTTCATCAATCTGTGGTTCAAACTGCACGGCAGGGTCGGCTCCGACCAGACGCTGGCGCCACTCACCCATTCGTCCGCGGGTCCGGTTCCGAATCCGTGCCCGTGCAGAGGCGCGGGCCCATTTTTCGGAAACGGTGCCGAGGGTGTCATTCCAATTCGCGGCGGCACTTTGGTCGGCCAACAGGGACGGGTTTTTCGTCGCCCGGTCATCCAGCCCTTAAAATAGGTAAGGGTGAGTAAACCATTGATTGACGAAATATATACAATAAAATATTGAATATATTGCACAAATATCTATCTCATCTGATGAGTCTGGTCCGCTCTGCGAAAAAGCAGGAAGCGCCAGCGTGCGTCCGTCACGCTGGCAGGTGGTGACCTCAGGCCCGCCGACCGCAGGAAAAAGAAAGCTGCTGCGTTCGGCAAAGCCCGGCGCTGGAGCGCCGTCGTTTCTGCTAGAATTCATGCATGATCCCGCCGCGCGCAGCCGGGGGACCGGTTCATGGGCGCGCGCAACACTCCGGAGCGATATCCATGGACAGCCTCGAACTTCAGGACGACATTGCGGCCAGGGTCGTCGACCTTGCCAACGAGTTGGCGGAAGCGAATCCCGATGCGGATTTCTGGGATATTGCCGACGGCATCCTTTCCGGCGCGGTGCACTGGTGGCTTTATGCCAACGCGCCCTGCGGCGACCCCATGTGCGAGGATTGCGCAGACGTGCAGACCGCCGAGTTGCGCATGAAGGCTTTGCATGCGCTCACTACCGAAATGGCCGAATCCAGTGAGTACTACCACGCCCCGACCGATTCGAACGTCGCGCGCGCCTGAAGCCGCCCGCAGGGGCGTGGAAAGCCAGATCGCTGCCATGTGTGCGGCTTCAGCCGCGACCTGCATCTCCCGCCCGTACCAGCCGCGATTCACCCGCTTCGAGGCCCGACGTGTCGCGGGCAACGAAGGGCGGGGCGCTGCGCTCATGCTGCGCCGACAAAGCGCCAGGGCAGCGTCATGCCGGCATGAAAGGGCCGCAGCAGCTCTTTACCTACTTGCAAACTGGTGGGGACGTCCAGGGGCTGCTGCTGCAAGACAACTTTTTCTTCGTTCAGCGGCAAGCGATAAAATGCCGCGCCAAACTCCGATGCAAAGCCTTCGAGTTTGTCGAGGGCGTTTTCTTCGGCAAATACTTTGGCATAGGCCTCGATCGCAAAAGGCGCATTGAAGATGCCGGCACAGCCACAGTCCGCTTCCTTGGCGGCAATGGAGTGTGGCGCCGAATCCGTTCCCAGGAAGAATTTGGATTTTCCGGATGTGGCCGCGGCCCTTAACGCGAGTCGGTGCTGTTCACGCTTGGCCGTTGGCAGGCAATACATGTGCGGGCGCAGCCCTCCATCGAACATCGCATTTCGATTGATTTCCAGGTGATGCGGTGTAATCGTGGCCGCCAGATTCGGTCCCTGGCCCAGTACAAAGTCCACCGCCTCGCGCGTGGTGATGTGTTCCAGAACAATACGCAGTTCAGGAAAATTCCGCATCAACGGTTGTAAAACCCGGTCTATGAACACCGCTTCGCGATCAAAGATATCGACCTCCGGGGAGGTCACCTCCCCATGTATCAACAGGGGCATATCAATGTGCTGCATGGTCTCGAGCACGTTCTTGATCCGTTTTATGGAAGTGACGCCATGATCGGCATTGGTGGTGGCGTGGGCCGGGTAGAGTTTGCAGGCTGTGAACACGGCTTCTGCAAAACCCGAGGCAATTTCCGCCGGCGAGGTGCTGTCGGTCAGATAGGCGGTAAGCAGAGGCTGGAAGGCGCTGCCTGCAGGCAGTGCGGCCATGATGCGCCCGCGATAGGCCTGCGCTTGCTGAACGGTTGTGATGGGCGGGTTCAGGTTCGGCATGACAATGGCGCGGCCAAACTGGTGCGCGGTGTAAGGCGCCACACCTGCCAGCATATCCCCGTCGCGCAGGTGCACGTGCCAGTCGTCGGGACGGCGAATGACTAGACGTTCTTCAGGCATGGCTTACGATCGCTGGGTTCAGTGAGGACGTAACTTATCACGATGCCCACAAGGGGTGCCAGACAGGGGCCGGCGACCTTCCTCGGCGGCGGGCAAAGCTTCGTCGCGCAGCCCGTTCGTGTTTGGTTCGACCTGCGAAACTGGCGTTGAAGCAACTCAGTGGAACTTCCACTCGAAGGTCACGGCGCCGAAACTGTTGGCGAGATCGACGGGCTGCGACACGCTGGCCGAATCCAGCGTGTTGGTAGAAATCCAGTAGTTCAGATGCACGGCCCAGGAGGGACGCTCCCAATGAATCCCCAGCACGGCCTGGCCGACCGTGCGTTCCATGCTGACTAAGTTCTGCTCGGTCCAGGCATTATCGTTCCGGAAAGTGTTGCCTTCGCGCGGCAGGGCGTGCAGGAACAGCGTGCCGCGCAGCACCAGTGAGGCATAAAAATAACTTGCTCCCTGTTCGGGCAGTCGCGCATCGTAGTCGATTCCCCGTCCAATGGGCGTGGGTACGAAGGCGAAACCTGGTGGCACTCGACCCAGCCGCATTTCGAGCGAGGCCTGGCCGAAAGTAAAGAAATTGCCCAGAGCGCCATCCAGATTCCAGGCAGCGTCGAAGTTGCGAGCGCTCCAGAACTTCCGTTTTTTCATGTAGTAGAGATTCAGCAGAGGCTCGTTCTCAAGCTGGTTGTCCCAGCCCTGCGGCTCCGGGTCGCCGCTGAGATCGTGCACGAATGTCTGAATTTCCTCGCTTTGGGTGACGGGCCCCACCACGCCGAGCATCAACTCGAAACCCGTCAGTTCCCGGTCGTTGAAGGCGACATACGAGTTTGCCCATCCGAGCATGCCTACATAGGGAACATCGGTCGGGATCAGCTCTGCGCGTTCGATGTCCTGCGGTGTTTGCATGTTGTGGCCAAGCGCCCAGCCCTCGCGAAACCACAATTCGTCGCCCCGGGGCAGAACGAGCTTTGCCAGGGCCTTGCCAAATGCCGGTGTGCCGCCGGTCGCAGCCAGCGACGAGCGCGCTTGGGAATGCAGCTGTAGCGTGAAGCCGTTGGTGAACTGATTGTCGGAATCGAGAAAGATATCGTTCGCCCATTGCAGGCGCCACAGGGCGGCATCTTCGGTTGGGCCTGGTGCCGCATCTGCGGCCGAAGCCGCCTGCGTGGCAAAGCTTAGCAAAAGCAGGAAAAGACGTGAGACGGCTTGAGAGCGCATCTGCCAAGTATACCCTCTCCTATCACATTCGGGAGGCGCCGGCTTACCGGGGGAATCCCTCGGCAAACGGGAAGCAGGGGGCTGGCGGACTGAAAGATATCGGGTTCGAGCGTGGTCCTAGACAGCAGACGCAGATCATCAAAGCTATCCGTGTCACCCACGACATGCTCCGCCGCCGACAGCAATTGAGGCAGATCGATCAGCGGCGGTATGCGAGCGGCTTCATGTTCGGCAAGAAACGGACCCCCTTCATACCTGGCAAAGCGAAGGGCGCCTTGTCGGGCTTCATCATCAACCATGAGCAGATAGTCGATTTCCATCAAGGTGCGCGGCATCTCTCCCGCGCGCTCTGCCCGTCGCCGTTCAGCCCGGCGCATCAGCACCCGCCCCCAGCGGTCGGGCGCGGAGTCGCCGATGGTACCGAAAAG
>JAVVFH010000294.1:0-4139 GCA_032250585.1 Lysobacterales bacterium | reverse complement strand
TGTTGTTGGAACTGGATTTCCGCTTGCGCGGAAATGACGGGAATTCAAGAAATTGGCGTGAGAACAAATTTGCCCTGTACTTGACCCCCTGTGAGGTATTCAACGACACTCAGGCAATGTTAACCGTTGCACTTCGCAGTTGAATCCAAGCGCCATTTATCGAAACCTAATAATATTATCAATGCGTTAAAGTTTCTGGACGGGACCTAACTGTATCGAAACCGATTTGCTCTGCATGGTTTCAAAGCAGCGTCAAAACACGCCGGGGGACGGGAACCACATTGAAATCAATCCTGCTGCAGTTCCTGCGGTCATTGCGCCAGAGCGCGCGGGACCTGCTGCCCATCGTGCTGGTGATCGCTTTTTTCCAGCTGCTCGTGCTGCAGCAGGGGGTGCCGCAGTTCGGCCAGATCCTTGCCGGCGGCCTGATGGTGCTGATGGGCCTGACCTTGTTCGTACAGGGCTTGCAACTGGCCCTGTTTCCGCTCGGCGAGGAACTCGCTTACAGTTTCGTACGCCGGGGCAACATCTGGCTGTTGCTCATTTTCGCGTTCGCCTTGGGCTTTGGCACCACCGCGGCCGAGCCGGCGCTGATTGCCATCGCCGCGGAGGCGTCCCGGATCGCGGCGGCCGCCGACATGATCGAGAACACCGAACTGGCCATGGACCGTTACGCACTCGGCCTGCGGCTGGTGGTCGCGCTGGCGGTGGGTTTTGCGCTGCTGCTGGGCGTCATCCGCATTTTGAAGGGCTGGCCGGTGCAATACCTGATCATCGGCGGCTACCTGGGCGTGGTCGTCATGACAGCCTTCGCGCCCAAAGAGATCATCGGGATCGCGTATGACTCGGGCGGCGTAACCACCTCCACCGTGACCGTGCCGCTGGTCGCGGCGCTGGGCATCGGCCTGGCCAGCAGCATCCGCGGGCGCGACCCGCTGATCGACGGCTTCGGGCTGATCGCCTTCGCCTCGCTCACGCCGATGATATTCGTGATGGCCTACGGGATGCTGATCTGATGCAAGAGCTGGCACAGGGGCTGATACATTTTAGCGGCACAACGCTGGGCCTGTTGCGCGACGTGCTGCCGATCATCGGCGTCCTGATCGGCTTCCAGCTGTTCATACTGAAACGCCCCATCGTCAATCCGGCGCGGGTGGTCGTCGGCTTGCTGCTGGTGCTTTTTGGCCTGGCGCTATTCCTGGAGGGGCTGGAACTGGCGCTGTTCCCACTGGGGCGGATGATGGCGGAGCAACTGACGCTCCCGTCCTTCCTGTTCGGCGCTGCCGGCGTACCGCCGGGCGGCGTGTCCTGGTCCGACTATCTCTGGGTCTACGCCTTTGCCGCCGCCATCGGTTTCGCCACGACGGTCGCCGAACCGGCGCTGATCGCCGTCGCGATCAAGGCGAACCAGGTGTCGGCCGGTACGATCACCGTCAACCGCCTGCGGGTCGCCGTCGCTCTGGGCGTCGCTCTGGGCGTCGCCATGGGCGCTTTCCGGATCGTCACCGGCACGCCGCTCCACTGGTACATCATCAGCGGCTACGTGGTCGTGATCATCCAGACCGCTTTCGCACCCCGCGCCATCATTCCGCTGGCCTTCGACTCCGGCGGTGTGACCACATCGACGGTGACCGTGCCGCTGGTGGCCGCCCTGGGGCTCGGCCTGGCCGAGACCATTCCCGGGCGCAGCGCCTTGCTGGAAGGCTTCGGGCTGATCGCGTTCGCCAGCCTGTTTCCGATGATCACGGTCATGGCATACGCCCAGCTCAGCCAATGGCGGACCCGCCGCGCCCGTGCCGCAGCAGAAAAATTACCCGATACTGACTGAAGAGAGGATCGATATGCATTTCAAACTGATTATCGTGATGGTAGGAGATGAGCATTCGCAGGAGATACTGGATGCCGCCCGGGAAGAGGGTGCGACCGGCGCCACCGTGCTGAACCAGGCACGCGGCGAGGGCCTGAGCCCGACCAAGACCTTCTTCGGCCTGAGCATCGGCAACCAGGTTGACCTGATCCTGATGCTGGTCGAGGAACACCTCAGCCGCCACATTCTCGAGACGATCGCCGCGGTTGGGAAATTCGACGAGACGCCTGGAACCGGCATTACCTTCCAGGTCGACGTCGAGGACGCGATCGGTGTGCGTCACCAGATCGACGCACTCACAGAAACCGTGGAGGACAGGATATGAAAGCGAAAAAGCCCATTATGCGCGTCAGCGAAGTGATGAAGCACGACGTCGACATCGTCGACGGCATGGTCACGGTGGCCGCTGCGCTCAGCAACATGAAATACCCCGAAACGCGCACCATCATGGTCGACAAACGGTACGCGGACGACGAATACGGCGTGGTCATGTTCCGCGACATCGCCAAGCGCGTGCTGGCCCCGAACCTTTCGCCGGAGCGCACCAACATGTACGAGATCATGTCCAAGCCGGTGATCGGCGTCGAGCCGCGGATGGACGTACGCTACTGCATCAAGTTGTTCGACCGTTTCGGCCTGTCCCGCGCGCCGGTGCTCGAAAACGGCAACATCATCGGCCTCATCAGCTACTCGGACATTGTGCTGAACGGCGTCATGCTGCAAGACTGACATGCGACGAAGACCGCGCCTGGCGCATGACCGTCAGGGCTTTACTGCCGTACAATCGCAGCATGGATGAACTGAGCGATATCCAGCTGCGGCTGCTGGGCAGCCTGCTGGAGAAAAAAGAAACCACGCCCGAGCAGTACCCGCTGACACTCAACGCGCTGCGCGCGGCCTGCAACCAGAAAACCGCGCGCCACCCGGTGACGGCGTACTCGGAACGCGAGGTGGGTCACGCGGTCAGGGAACTCGAGGCGCTGGACCTGGTGCGGGAAGTCTGGGGCGGCCGCGTGCCCCGCTACGAACACCGCGTCGGCGCCGCACTCGGCCTGCACAGTGCCGGCCTGGCATTGCTCTGCGTGCTGATGCTGCGGGGTCCGCAGACGCTCGGTGAGCTGAAATCCCACAGCCAGCGGCTGCATGAATTCGACGGCCTCGACGACGTTCAGTACGCGCTGTCGCGGCTGGAGTCGCACGAGCCGCCGCTGGTCAAACCCTTGCCGCGTCAACCGGGCCAAAAGGAAATCCGCTACGCACAGCTGCTCGGCGGCGAGCCGCCCAAGGATTACGACCCGGCGCCTGGCCCGCGCGCCGGCAGCGGTGCCCTCGAAAACCGGGTGGGCGCACTGGAAGACGCGCTGCAGGAACTGCAGCAACGCCTGGAGGCGCTGGAAAACGCCGACTGACTTGCCAGGCGCCCAGCCACCCCGCCGGGTGATACGCGGCCGCGTATTGCTTAACGCCGCCGATTGTAGTTGAATCGCTCAGGAATTTTCCCTGCCGTCCCGTCAAAATCGCATGGTCGCAATCCTCGAAAAAGAAGCGCTCAAACAAAGCATCCTCAAACGGCTGGTTTATTCGGTCGGCAAGGACACGGACTTCGCCGTACCGCGCGACTGGTGCGTGGCTCTGACGCTGGCGGTGCGCGAGCGACTGATGGACCGCTGGATGGCCACCACCAAGCGCGTCTACAATACCGACGTCAAGCGCGTCTACTACCTTTCGATGGAGTTCCTGATCGGCCGGTTGCTGGCCGACACGATGCTCAATCTCGGCATGACCGAGCTCTGCCGGGCGGCGCTCGCCGACCTCGAGGTGGACCTGGATGAAATCCTCGAGCAGGAACCCGACGCGGCACTCGGCAACGGCGGACTGGGCCGGCTGGCGGCCTGTTTCATGGATTCCATGTCGACGCTGGGTATCGCGGCCTACGGCTATGGAATCCGCTACGAACACGGCCTGTTCAAGCAGTTCATCGGTGATGGCTGGCAGATCGAGGAAGCCGAGGACTGGCTGACCCAGGGCGGCAACCCCTGGGAACTCAGCCGTTCGGAAGCACGGTACGTCATCCCGTTTGGTGGCGGCACCGCGCCGGAGCAGTCCGGGCCGGGCGCCTGGCAGCCGGCGGAACAGGTGCTCGCGGTGGGCAACGACATGGCCATCGCCGGCTGGCGGGCGCAGCACGTGAACACGCTGCGCCTGTGGTCCGCCAAGCCGGCGCAGCTGTTCGACCTGTCCCGCTTCAACCGCGGCAATTACCTGGAAGCCG
>JAVVFH010000293.1:0-4182 GCA_032250585.1 Lysobacterales bacterium | reverse complement strand
ACCGTCGCCGAGTCGCCGGACCTTTCCGCGAAGTCCCATGCTGCCCTGAGGTTGTCGTGCGCCGACTTCAGCCGATCGAGGGCCAGGGCACGATCAGGACCATGAAGTTTGTGTGCGGCGGATTGAGCGACCTCCAGGAAATGAACTGCATGTTTGCGGCGAACGGAGTCGAGTTCCCCGGACTCATCCAGCTTCATCATCTCGAACTGGCGAACCGGCTCCAGTAACCGGTACCCGGCCGAGCCATCCCGTTCGCCAACCGAGACCAGCGACTTGTCGACAAGCCCGGAAAGAAGATTCAGCATTGTCGCGCGTTCGAGTGTGCCGCCTGCACACACCGCCTCGCATGCTTCGATGTCGGTGTGCCCCCGGAAAACCGCCAGACGCCGAAACAACGCCTTTTCGGGGTCGCTGAGCAGATCGTGGCTCCACGCCAGCGCCGCCTCCATGGTCCGGTGCCGCCGCGGTGCGTCTCGGTCCGCCTTGCCAAGCAATCCGAGCCCCTCGCCCACACGGTCGGCGATCTGCTCAGCAGTCAATACGGGCACTCTGGCTGCAGCAAGCTCCAGGGCCAGCGGAATGCCTTCCAGTCGTCGACACAGCAGAACCACCGCGTCGACGTTGGCGGTCGTCAATTCGAATCCCGGACATGCCAGCTGTGCGCGGTCGACAAACAATTGCACCGACGCGGATTTCGAGGCCTTGTCGACCTGCTCGCTGTGCTCCGTGTCGTCGTCTGGAACCGACAACGGCGGAACAAGCCACAACGCCTCACCCTCGATGCCGAGCGCTTCCCGGCCCGTGGCCAGGACCCGCAGTTCAGGGCACTGTGCAAGCAGGGTCGAAACCAGACTGGAGCAGGCCTCGATGACATGCTCGCAGTTGTCGAGCACGAGCAGCATCCGGGACGAACACAACCGGCTGACTAGCGCGTCGACAAGCGGAATGTCGGCCGTGGTCGGCACTCCCGTGGCCGAGCAGACCGTCGGCACCACGAGTCCGGGATCGTCCAGGGGTGCCAGGTCCACCCAACAGGCGTCATCGGCGATGTCCGGCGCGCAGTCCCCGGCCACGCGCAATGCAAGTCGCGTCTTGCCGGCCCCGCCGATCCCGGTCAGCGTGACCAGCCTGTAGCGGGCCAGGCGCCTCCGAACTTCAGCAACGGACCGGCTTCGCCCGAAAAAGGCGGTGCGGGGTTTTGGAAAGGAGTATGCCATTTCGTGCCCGAAAGAATAGGCGAATCATCAAATCATGGCCCGGTCAAGTCGGAACAGGCCAAGACCTGATCTTGCCCGTCTCCCCGCACACCCGGTTAAGAGAATAAACTCTTGATCCGAGGTGAACCCATGAAAGCGATAGAAAACGAAAAAAAGACCCGCAGGCAGTATAGCGCCGAGTTCAAGGAACAGGCCCTCAAGCGTGCCGAGAAGGACGGTGTGGCAGTAGCGGCGCGGGATTTGGGGCTGGCGGAAAGCCAGATCTACGGCTGGCGGCAACGGCACCGGTTGGAAGGCCTGACCACCGAAGAGCAGAAACTTCAGCATGCCGGGTTAATAGCTTACGCCACTGACTCTGCTGAACTGGGTCATGTCCAGCGTGAAGTGGAGGCACCAGAACCAGACAAAATCACGCGAGCGCTGCAGCACCAGGCTGACCGCTACGCCTAGCCCCACATCCCGCAGGAGCTCCACGAGCTCCAACCAGGTTGCGCCCTGCGACACCATCACCGGAAGGTGACCAGCGGCAAACAGACAAGCCACGACTACCGTCGTCCAGCGACTCCCCACAGCTCCCGCAAGCCGCACGAACAGAATGGCCACTGTAAGATCCTCGAGAAACACCTGCATCATTTCTTCGAGATGCACGTACCGCCAGATTCGGCTAACGAGGATCCATGGCGCATCCACTCCCGCTCGCAAGTACGAGTAAACGGTGACGGCTATAGTTGCCAGAAAAAATCCCACCAGGAGTCGCACGCCAACTTGGCCGCGCGGAAGCCATGCAGTGGCCCAGGGTTGGCGACGAATCAGTACCACAAGGATAATCGGAGCAAAGATGAGAACTTGATTGATCGCGCCGAGGATCGGGCCGGTGGATCCCTGCACGGGCAGTCGGATTCCTCTGACCCACAGCTGACCCATCACCAGAATGCCTGCCACTCCGAGCAAGGCGATTCCGAACTCCATCCAGGGACGCTGAAACCCTTCTATCGGCCTGAGTGGCCACACCTGCGGCACAAGTCGATTGACCACGAGCCATCCGACAAGTCCTGCCAGATAGGCGATAACAAGCGGCAAATAGTGGTCCTGGAACATGCTTGGTCACCCTGTAGTGGCGATCGAAAGTCCGGCCTCCGAACGCTTTTCCTGGTTACGTCAGTGCAAATGTATTGGCCTACGCCTTCAGCGCAACTCCCTGCGAATAACAAGCTTCAGCCCGGACCAGATTTCATCAACCGCACAGACCTTGATATCGACGAACCCCATGGGAAGAGCGATTTCTCGAACCGTACCCTCGATGATGTCGGTTGAGTCGGAGATGCGGGAGACAAAGCCCACGGCATCGGGCAATGGTTCAAGAAGCTTGCGATAGCCTTCAGGTGCGCTCACAAGAAGTACTTCGCTGCCTGCCTGGATACCGAGCTTCTTTACCAGTGGAGTGTTAGAGTAACCGGCCATTAATGCTCCTGCTCAGCGGATACCTTCCATTTGCCGGTGGTCAGCGCTACACGTCCCCGATATGCGGCTGAGGTCAACGTTGATCAGCATAGAATTGAAATCCATTTCGATCATGATCCTGCAAGTGGAATTCGTATGTTCCCCATGAAGACGAAAATGGCCTGATACCCGAAAACCCATTTCGCACCATCTCTTCAGCCATCGCATCGACATCATCCACTACAAACCTCAGGGTTGGTCGGTCCGTTCCCGGAGGGATTCCTGACAAATCATTCCACTGAATGTGAACCTCCACCGAATCGCGGCCCATTCCTGCGTATTTCGGATCCTCTGGATTGTCTTGAAACTGCACCCTGAACCCGATCATCGACAGGAAGTCGATTGTCTTTCTGACGTTCGATGACATAATTACGGGATTGACTCTTTCTATTGACGGCATCTGGGCTCCTTTCTGACAGGTTTGCTCAACTCGTCCAACGAATAAGGTTAGATCGTGGCTCGCTGCGCTCGCACGATCTAACCTTATTCGTTATGCGGCACGCCGGGGACGTTCTTATTTGACCATCTGACCACTGAATCCCGCCTGAGCCGCACCCAATCGTTCGGATCCTGTAAATACAGTGCTTCGATCTACAAAACTGATCCGGCTACCCAAAGGATCTAGCGCGTAGAACATCCGTTCGCCCCAAGGCATTTCTTCTACCTCCGTTAGGTTGTGTCCTCCAGCTTCCTCGATCCGATGACGGATAACGTCAAGATCGAGCACAGAGAAGTATAGATACTGGTTCTCGTGTTGCTTCCAGCCTTCGCCAACAGGATCGCCATCAGCTACTGGGTCATAACAGGCAAGGATAAGGCCATCGCAGTCGAAATAGTGTCTTCCGGGCGACACTCGTTCGCCTTTGCTTTCGAATACGTCACCATAGAATCGTGAGGCGACTTCGATGTCGGATACTGGGAGAACTACCCGATACAGGCGCGGCGCATTCATATTTCATCTCCTTCGCTGGCGAAGCGAATCCGCCCGGATCTAGGGCACGTGCGACCCTGTGATCCAATCGACGACGTCTCCGCCTACTGCGCTAGTTCAACTCGTGCAAGAAAAGCTCGTATAGCTGAGACATACGCTTCAGGCTCATCAAGCATCGTCATATGCGCGCTATTCTCGAAAATTTCGATCTCAGAATTCGGAGCGAGGCCATGAAAGTGTTCGACCGATTCCGGAGTCGCTTCGTCGTATCTACCAGCCGTAAAGAGTATCGGCAACTCAAGATTACCGAGCTCGCTTGTATGTTTGTTCTGGCAGGTCTAAAAAGGACCTGTCGGGGTGGAGGGACCAAGTTCGCTTCTGGCCTCTCGGCACAGACTGTGGGAGATATCGTCCCGCCCCTCACCATAGCGCCAATCAGGAATCCATCGGCCACCAGGGACCGACCATCTTGACAAGCCTGCGCGACGGTGAGCCCCGACAAGTCTGGTTCATACGATAGCGCGGAGGAACGGT
>JAVVFH010000292.1:0-4184 GCA_032250585.1 Lysobacterales bacterium | reverse complement strand
GTTCGAGGCGGTGCGGCCGGGGATGTTGTAGACGACCAGCGGGAAGCGGGTCTCCCGGGCGATCGTCGCATAATGCGCGTAGATGCCCTCCTGGGTCGGCTTGTTGTAGTAGGGCGAGAGCAGCAGCGCCCCGTCGGCGCCGGCGTCCACCTTTTGCTTGAAATGCAGAAGGTCATCACCGGGGGACCTGGACTCGGGGTGGAATTCCGGATAGCAGGCGACCTCGATGTGAAAGGCCTGCCCGAATTCCCGGCGGATGAAAGCAACGAGTTCGTTGGCGTACTGAAAAGGCCCGGTACCGCTGAGCCCGTCCGGACGGTCCCCCCGCAGCACGACCAGCCGACTGACACCGTCCTCCCGGTAGCCTCGCAACAGGGTCCGCAGCACGGACTCGCTTTGCGCCATACACGAAATATGGGGCGCAATCGGTACGGGGGTGGCGGTGATCAGGGCCTGGACGGTTTCACGGGTCGCGTTGAGCGTCGAACCGCCGGCACCGAATGTCACCGACAGGTACTCAGGCTTTAGCGGAGCAAGCTTCTGCCAGGTGGACGCCAGCACCAACCGCTGCTCAGGCGTGCGCGGCGGGAAAAATTCAAATGAGATGTTCGGTGACGCCACGGAATCAAATCCTGCCTGTGCGATCGCAGCGGCGGGTTGCAGGAGAGCCGCGCCCGGCACCTGGCCAGGCGCAGCCGCCTGGATACGCACCGCACTCAGTAACGATAGAGTTCCGGCTTATAGGGACCTTGAGCATCCACGCCGATGTAGCGTGCCTGCTCTTCGGTCAGTGTGGTCAGGCGGACGCCGATGCGATCGAGGTGCAGGCGGGCCACCTTCTCGTCGAGATGCTTGGGCAAGACATAGACGTCGTTTTCATAGCGATCGCCGTGCTTCCACAGTTCGATCTGCGCGAGCACCTGGTTGGTGAACGAATTGGACATCACGAAACTCGGATGGCCGGTGGCGCAGCCCAGATTGACCAGGCGGCCTTCGGCCAGCAGGATGATGCGCTTGCCGTCCGGGAAGATCACGTGATCCACCTGCGGCTTGATGTTCTCCCACTCGTACTGCTTGATGCTGGCAACGTCGATCTCGTTGTCGAAGTGACCGATGTTGCAAACAATGGCCTGGTGCTTCATGGCGGCCATGTGGTCGTGCCCGATCACGTGGTAGTTGCCGGTCGCGGTTACGAAAATGTCTGCCTTGGGGGCAGCTTCTTCCATGGTCACGACGCGAAAACCTTCCATCGCGGCCTGCAGCGCGCAGATGGGGTCGATTTCCGTGATCCAGACGTTGGCGCCAAGCCCCTTGAGCGACTGGGCGCAGCCCTTGCCGACGTCGCCGTAACCGGCCACCACGGCGATCTTGCCGGCCACCATGACGTCGGTAGCGCGTTTGATGCCGTCGACCAGCGATTCGCGGCAGCCGTAAAGGTTGTCGAACTTGGACTTGGTCACCGAGTCGTTGACATTGATGGCGGGAAACGGCAGGTCACCGTTTTTCGCCATCTGATATAGCCGTTTCACGCCGGTCGTCGTCTCTTCGGTCACGCCCTGGATGCTGGCCAGCGCCTTGCCGTACCAACCCGGCTTCGTATCGAGACGCTTGCGGATGGCGTTGAAAAGAGCCGTTTCTTCTTCGCTCTGCGCATTGTCCAGTACCGAGGCGTCCTGTTCCGCACGCGCGCCGAGGTGCAGCAACAGGGTCGCGTCACCGCCGTCGTCGAGAATCATGTTCGCGAAATCTTCGTCGCGCTCGCCCTCGCCCCAGTTGAAGATCTGGTGCGTGAACTCCCAGTAGTCCTCCAGGCTTTCGCCTTTGTAGGCGAACACCGGCACGCCGATCTCCGCAATCGCCGCCGCGGCGTGATCCTGGGTCGAATAGATGTTGCAGGACGCCCAGCGGACGCTGGCGCCCAGGGCCGTCAGGGTGTCGATCAGCATGGCCGTCTGAATCGTCATGTGCAGGCTGCCCGCAATGCGCGCGCCCTGTAGCGGTTTGGCATCACCGTACTCCTCGCGCAGGGCCATCAGGCCCGGCATCTCGGTTTCCGCGATGGCGATTTCCTTGCGCCCGAAGGCGGCCAGGCCGATATCGGCCACGTAATAGTCGTGTTTCTTCAGGTCTTCAATTACAGCATTCACTGGCGGATCTCCAATAAGTCAGAGTGAGCGCAGTTCGTTCATGTCATCATTCCGAGCCTGGCCCAGGCTTCGATGGCGCGGGGTCGCAACGCTCCTCGGAACGACGGGTTTCTGCGAGTTAGAGTCCGGCGATCGAGCGCAGGTGCTCCACGTGGTCCGTCGCTTCCCAACTGACCTGCAAGTCTTCACGCCCCATGTGCCCGTAGGCGGCCAGCGGGCGGTAGATCGGTTTGATCAGATCCAGCGTCTGGATGATGGCATAGGGGCGCAGGTCGAACTCCTGGCGCACCAACTGCTCGATCCGCTGGACCGGCACGTGCTCGGTGCCGAAGGTTTCCACGCTGATCGAGGTGGGCTCGGCGACGCCGATCGCGTAGGAAACCTGGATTTCGACCCGGTCGGCCAGGCCGGCGGCGACGATGTTTTTTGCCACGTAACGGCAGGCATAGGCCGCCGAACGATCGACCTTGGACGGGTCTTTGCCGGAAAACGCGCCGCCGCCGTGTCGGGCCATGCCGCCGTAGGTGTCGACGATGATCTTGCGGCCGGTCAGGCCGGCGTCGCCCACCGGTCCGCCGATTTCGAAGCGCCCGGTCGGATTGATGTGGTACTTGGTGTTGCCGTTCAGCCACTCGCCCGGTAGCACGGGCCGGATGATTTCCTCCATCACCAGTTCGCGCAGGTCCGCTTGCGAAGACTCGCGATTGTGCTGCGTGGAGAGGACCACCGCATCGATCCCGACCGGCTTGCCGTCTTCATAGCGAAAAGTGACCTGGCTCTTGCCGTCGGGCCGCAGGTGGTAACGGCCGTCATCGGTCGTTCGCCGCACCAGGCTCTGGCGCTTGATCAACTCGTGCGCGTAGTAGATCGGGGCCGGCATCAGGACGTCGGTTTCGTTCGTGGCATAACCGAACATCAGGCCCTGATCGCCCGCGCCCTGCTCTTCCGGGCGCTCGCGTGAAACGCCCTGGTTGATGTCCGGCGACTGCTTGCCAATGATGTTGACGACGGCGCAGGTGTTGCCGTCGAAACCCACCTCCGACGAGTCGTAACCGATGTTCACGATCACTTTGCGGATCAGATCCTCGAGGTCGACCCAGGCGCTGGTGGTGATTTCGCCGCCGACGATCGCCACGCCGGTCTTGAGGAAGGTCTCGCAGGCGACATGCGCGCTGGGATCCTGCTCGATGATGGCGTCGAGGACGGCATCGGAAATCTGGTCGGCTACCTTGTCCGGGTGGCCTTCGGAAACGGACTCCGACGTAAAAAGGCGGCTGCTCATCGCTGGGTCTCTCTCTAGATATCTTTCAATCGGGATGTAGAGATATATTGTATTCGATGCCGTTCCGTAACGCAAAACCTCAACGCAAAATGTTCGGCGGCCCGTGGAAATGCAAGCTGCAATGTCCCCTGCCGGAATGCGGATGTGGCGGACCACACGCCGATAGCATTAGAATTAGCCGCTAGCGCGCTCCGCACAGCACGAGAAGAAAATGCCACAAACTATCGCACGATCCATCCTCAACAATTTCCTCGGTAACGCAGTCGGCTGGTACAAGCTCACCATCCTTGCCTTTCTGGCCGTCAATCCGTTGGTATTGTTCGTCGCCGGCCCTTTCATCGCAGGCTGGCTGCTGGTCGCCGAGTTCATTTTTTGCCTGGCGATGGCGCTCAAATGCTACCCACTCCAGCCGGGCGGGTTGCTGGCCCTGGAAGCGGCTGTTTTGGGCATGACCAGCCCGGACACCATCTACCACGAGGCGGAGGCGAACTTCGCCGTGATCCTGCTGCTGATCTTCATGGTGGCGGGCATCTTCTTCCTGAAAGAACTGCTGCTGTATATCTTCACCAAAATCCTGGTGCGGGTGCGTTCGAAGATACTGCTGTCGCTGCTGTTCACTTTCACCTCCGCCCTGCTGTCGGCCTTCCTCGACGCGCTGACCGTTACCGCGGTCATCATCACCGTCGCCGCGGGCCTCTACAGCGTCTACCACAAGGTCACGTCCGGCAAGGGTTTCGACGACGATCACGATCACG
>JAVVFH010000291.1:0-4190 GCA_032250585.1 Lysobacterales bacterium | reverse complement strand
CTGGCGTTTGAACAGAAGGGTCACCTTTATCCGGTCCCCGGGCGCCCCGGGCGCTTCCGCTCCACGGTGACCGACAGCAAGGAACTGCGACGCGAGAAACCTTACTGAGAGCGCCGCTCAGCGGATTGACCAGGGGCCACGCGGCCTTTAATCTAGCGGGATGTCGATGGAAATCACCTTTGAACTCAGCGACGCCGATCTCGAGCATTTCAAGAGCGTCATGGTCAAGGCTCGGGTAAATGCCGGTGGGTTGGATGAGGAAACCATTATCGACAATGCGCGCAAACTGCTGTTCGAGGTCTGGAATTCAGACACCTCGGACTTTATCCGCGAGCGCATGAACCGTCTCGAAACGATGATCGGGATGGTGGTCGATGCGGGTTGGGGCCTGGAAGACGAAGACCGGAAACGGGCGGTCGAGGCGCTGGCCTATTTTTCCGATCCGGAAGACTTGATCCCGGACGACATACCGGGTCTTGGATTTCTTGATGACGCTATCATGATCGAGATGGTCACGACCGAGCTGAAACATGAACTGCAGGCCTACCGTGATTTCTGCGTATTCCGGGCGGCAGAGGCAGGCCGTCGCGACGACGATGCAAAACAGGTAGAGCGCGTCGACTGGCTGGAAGAGCGCCGCAAGCAGCTGCACTCGCGTATGCGCCGCCGTCGCCGGGAAGGCCGCGGCGGCGGCACCGGGAGATCGCCTTTCTCCCTGTTTTAAAGCATGCAAGCCCGACAGGACAGTCGAAAACGCCGTGAAAACCGATGCCTTGTTCCGCATCCTGCCGCCCGTCATTGAAGCTGGGCCTTCGACGCAAACGGCATGAAGAACGCATTTTACAGGGCCCTGATCGCCATCGAGACTGACGCGACGCGCTATCACGGCTCGAGCGCCTCCCAACCACGCCTGCTTGACTGCAACCAGGCGGAACAGATGCTCGCACACCTTTCGGCCGACCTTGGTGTTTTGCTGCCGGAAATCCCGGGCTGCAGCCTGATCGCCCCGGGCGCGTTGTTCGATCAGACTCAAATCCTGCGGCCGGGCTTTCCCGTTTTCACGGCGCTGGAATCCGTTGTCGGCGGCCGCGAAGAGGCCCGCTTCGTGCCCGGGCTGATCAGTATCGGGGCCGAGGACGGCACGATGCCCGACGCGAACCTGCAGCCGCAAGCGGACATTCCCCTCGGTCTGTTAAAAATTCTCCCGATAGCCTTGCATGGCCCGGCGGGTTTGGTCGAAGAATTGGCACAGACCATGGAATACCGGTTTCTCGAGGAAGGCCAGTTGTCCCCGAAGTCGGCGCAATGGCTGCAAACTGCCTTCGGTGTTTCGGTCAACCATGCGCGTTTCATGACCCTGACGGACTTGAATGCCATGCTGCGCCTGCAGTTGGAGCATTTCGGCTTCCTGCCCCTGTGGGAATTGCTCGACGCCGCTTTGAGCGAAAGCCCGGAGATCCTGCGCGTAGAAACGCCATCGGGACAGGTCTACGAGTGGAAGCAAGGCGCCGTACATACCGCATTCCAGAGCTTCGACTACTGGGCAAACTGCGGTGGGGGCGCCAGTTCATCCGCCGAGCGGCAACAGCTGGCGGGGGGCTATGGCGACTGGACACGCGAGGCCAGGCAATACCTTACGACCCTGCGTGCGCACGGTGTCACCATGAAATTCCACCGCCCAGGCGAGGCGGGCGAAAGGCTGGACGGCACGTATTTCGTTGAGCACAGTCAAGCCCGCGCTCGCCCGACCGACTCATCGATCACTGAGCACAGTTTCGGAGACCTGGGAACGATCGCAGTCACAGTAGCGCAGGATGAGCGGCTCGAGAACTATTACCCGCTGTCACCAGACGGCCTCAATGACATTCATAGCCAGCTGAGAAGCACGGTAAAAATCGACCGCACGGTCTCTTTCCCGGGCAACATTCTCTACGACGAAAGGACCCGTGGCCTGAAACCGGATCCCGGGCCGGAACGCAGGCGGCATTGAACCCGGATGACAGCAACGTTTCCCAATGCGCGGGTTTATGTCGCCCCTTCGACGATTCATGGCCAGGGCCTTTTTGCGCGCCAGGCGCTGCCGGCCGGTCAGTTCATTGGCCACTATGAAGGCCCGCGGGTCGAGGCCGACGGCATGCACGTGCTTTGGGTTCAGGAAGAGATCGACGGCGAATGGACCGCCTACGACGGTCACAACGAGATGCGCTACCTGAATCACGCCGACCGGCCGAATGCCGAGATGGACGGGCTGGATTGCTACGCCCTCGTCGATATTCCCGCTGATGCCGAAATCACAATCGATTACGGCTGGAATGATTCTTGATAAATGCACTTTTAACCACATCTAATGGTCTAACTCCGTTTGAGTATTAAAGGCGAGAAGCTATGGAATTGGATGATGCTGTAAAAGGCAAGATCGAAAACTACGTACAAAACAACAAGGTGGTTCTGTTCATCAAGGGCACACCCCAGCAGCCGATGTGCGGATTCTCTGCCAAGACCGTTGCCGCGCTGGACAGCGTGGTCCCGGACTACGTCTCCGTCAACGTGCTCGACGATCCCGAAATTCGGGAAGGCATCAAGGTCTACAGCAACTGGCCGACCATCCCGCAGCTGTACATCGATGGCGAACTGGTCGGCGGCTGCGACATCGTGATGAGCATGCTGAACTCCGGCGAACTGCACGAGCAGCTGGGGATCGAAGCCCCTGACCGCACGCCTCCGGAAATCACGGTCACTGCGGGCGCAGCCGAAAAAATACATGAAGCGATGCAGGGTCACGAAGGCATTGGCCTGCATTTCCAGGTGGATGCGAACTGGAGCGCGCAGTTCAATCTCGCCCCCGCCCAGGGAAGTGAGATCGCGGTGGAAGCCGGGGGCATCACCGTCCTGATGGACCTCGCCACGGCGCAGCGCGCCAAAGGTGCCGTGATCGACTGGGTATCGACCGTGCAGGGCGAAGGCCTGGCCATCGATCTGCCGTTGGCGCCACCGCCAGTCAAACAGATGTCCGTGAAGGAGCTCGCCGAACGAATGGAATCCGGCAACGTGACCCTGGTAGACATTCGCGGCGAAGGCGAGCGCAAGCAGGCCGCTATCGACGGCGCGCTGGTGCTGGGCAAGGAGACGATGGAAAAATTCGAACGCATGCCGAAAGACACGCCACTGGCCTTTCTCTGCCATCACGGCAACTCGAGCCAGGGTGCGGCCGAACATTTCCGCAACCAGGGATTCACCGACATCAGCAACGTCGCCGGCGGCATCCACGCCTGGTCTATGGAAGTGGATTCCTCCGTTCCGACCTACTGATCAACCGGTCGAGCCCGTCACTCAGAGATCGAATTCGGCCACCGCCGGAGCATGGTCCGAAGGCCGCTCCTGGCGACGGGGCTCCATATCGACGTAACTGGCGAGGCAACGCTCCGCCATCGCTTTGGAAGCCAGGACCAGGTCGATGCGCAGGCCCAGCTTGCGCCGGAAGGCATTCATCCGGTAGTCCCACCAGCTGAAGACCTTGTCCTCCTGCGCGAACAGACGAAACGTGTCCCGTAAGCCCAGGGCCAGTATCTTGCCCAACGCCTCCCGTTCGGGCGTGCTGCATAGTATCTTTTCCCGCCAGGCTTCCGGGTCGTGAACATCCCGGTCATCGGGCGCGATGTTGAAGT
Source organism: Lysobacterales bacterium (assembly GCA_032250585.1). Taxonomy (GTDB): domain Bacteria; phylum Pseudomonadota; class Gammaproteobacteria; order Xanthomonadales; family SZUA-36; genus JAVVFH01. The sequence goes on along the minus strand of JAVVFH010000291.1, from coordinate 525 downwards.
CACCGAGCACCACCAGGTGCTCGTGCTGCCGGGCCTCCGAAGCCAGCCAACGCGTCACGCAATCCAGCCAATGCAGCTTGTAGGCGAACTTTTCGGAACCCACTTCGCTGCCGTTGACCACGTACAGGTTGACGATTCGAACCCCGTCCACGGTCGCGGCCAAAATGCGCCGCTGGGGGTCCTCGAGGCCGGGTATGTCGGTGGTGGGATCGGCGGCTGCCTGCCGGCTGAGAATCGCCACGCCGTTATAGGTTTTCTGGCCCGCAAACAGGCTGTGATAGCCAGCCGCCGCCAGTTCTTCGACAGGAAAACGGTCGTCGGGCAGCTTGGTCTCCTGCAGCGCCAGAACGTCGGGCTGCGCCGCATCCACCCATGCCAGCACATGCGGCAGCCGGACATTCAGCGAATTGACGTTCCAGGAGGCTATTTTAAGCATCTGTCATCTCCGAATGTATGCCGCCGCCATGATAGCCAGAGCACATTTGTTCTACCAGAAGTACCGTCATTCCCGCGCAGGCGGGAATC
>JAVVFH010000290.1:0-4202 GCA_032250585.1 Lysobacterales bacterium | reverse complement strand
AATCGAGTGGCTCGAAGATCACATGGGTGGTGCCGCCTTTGTACGGCGTTTTCAACTCGTAACGCACTCTCCCATCACGAGTCAGGGCCAGCCGCTGTTCCGACACTGCCGGGCGGGCCACATAGCGGCACAGGTGTTCCAGCTTTTGGCGTTCGTGGGCCTGCACCGCCACGCCGGCGTGCAGTGAGAAACCGCCGGCCTTGGCTACCTGGCTGAAACGATCATCGTCTGCTTCCCTGGGTAGCAGGGTTTGCAGAGTAAAGACTTTCCTGCCCTGCTGCGGCCCAATGGCGATGCGGTAGGTGATCGAATGTCCATGCACCTGCTGCATGGGGTCGGCTTCCAGGTGATCCAGGCTCAGGGTGCTGTTCTCCGCGTCCTGGGTCAGCACGCCTTCCTTCACCAGCATACGGGCCAGGCGCGTGCTGAGCTGTTGCAGTACGGTGTCCAGATCAGCCTTGCTGGGCGCATTGACGCGGCGGAACACCTGCCTGCTGTTGCCGCTGTCGCCGTCGTGGCACCGGGTAACGTACACCCCGTCCGGGATCAGCATGTGTTAGATGTTGATGTCCTGATGCGCCTGGATGCGGGTCATCGCCTGGATGCGGTCGCGGAACTGGGCTGCGGCCTCGAATTCCAGGGCGTCCGATGCCGCCTGCATACGTCTCGACAGGTCCGCCTGCACGGCGCGCGAGCCGCCGGTCAGGACGGCCCGCGCCTGACCGACCAGATCGGCGTAGTCGTCCCTGGAAATGCGCCCGACGCAGGGCGCGGAACAGCGCATGATCTGATAGAGCAGGCAGGGCCGGGTCCGCCCGGAGAACACGTGGTCCGAGCACGAGCGCAGCAAGAACGCCCGCTGCAGCACGTTCAGCGCGTCATTGACCGCCCAGACGGAGGCGAAGGGTCCGAAATAATCGCCCGGCCGCGACTTGGCGCCCCGGTACTTCACGACCTGGGGATAGTCGTGATCGCCGGTGACCAGGATATAGGGGAAGGATTTGTCGTCGCGCAGGAGGATGTTGTAGCGCGGCGCATAGCACTTGAATGGGCTTTACCGCGCAGCGTCCAGCGACCGAAGGGAGTGAGGTTGAGCGTCGGGTTATGTTTCATCGCATAAGAATCTTGGCAGTGATGATGGCAGGGTCGTTCTCGTACCCGCGTTCCGCAAGGGCCTTAACTTTTTGTTTGATGTGCTCTGGCGACCAAAAGAACCAGTTCTTCCCCGACATGAACTCCCTGATTAGCTCACTTCGACCTTGGTAGACCTTGCCAGCGGCAAGGCCAAGAATGATCTTTGTTTTGGAATTCGCCATGTCGCAGGCGATAAGATCTGAAAGCAACCGTGAGAAGACGACCGTGCGATAACGCTCGGAGGTAAAAAGCTTGTATCTCCCCTTCGGAATTCCGTGTTCTTCTCGCAGTTGTTCGAGATTCACGCCCGAAGAATCAAGAAAAGACTTAGCCTCAAGGGCAAGGACTTCGTTCTTGGAAAAATTAAGCGCAAGGAGATCAATCTCCGGCCTGGGAATTGAGGGCTTTCCAATCTGACGTTTTTCTTCCTTCGTCACGTTGACCTTGAATGACCTACGAACCCAATAGCCTTCGGCCTCAAGCAGCGTAGAGATGATACTCTCGAAATGATCCATCAGCGGCTCAGTGAAACATAACAGTCTGTTAGGCGGCAGCTCCAGCGACCACCTGTCTAAATGCCTTCCACACGCTGCTGAACTGCGCAACTGCGCTAAAGTTGCTGAGCATGTACTCTTCGTTGAGGCCGCTTGGGCTGGTGATCGTCAGCTTGGCATATTCGACAACTGGTATCTGATAGTTGTCTGCGAAGCGCCGATCTGGCGAGCCATCCTTGTTGGCCTTCTTCCATGTTTGCTGCATAATTCTGGTGTCCGACGGGACCGTCTCTTCTTCTATGTACGCCGCGATGGCGGCCTCGATCGCCACTTCCGCCACGTCCACAAGAGCGAAGGCGTCAGCTGAGATATGTAGAAGAACAAAGCCGGGATAGAAGTAGAGGTCGCCGCCGTTGGCATTCGCAAGGTGCGGCACCCGCCACTCGGATTCGATGAGATCGCATGACCCTAAGTCAAACGAGACGGATTTGCGGTCGATCGAATGCGAGGCGGTGGTTCGTTCGCGTACTCGGTCAGCGGCGACGCGCGAAACAGTGTCCCATTTACATTCCTCGGATTCGATGAGATCGCATGACCCTAAGTCAAACGAGACGGATTTGCGGTCGATCGAATGCGAGGCGGTGGTTCGTTCGCGTACTCGGTCAGCGGCGACGCGCGAAACAGTGTCCCATTTACATTCACACTTGGTGACGATGGCGAAGGCGTCTAGCAGTTGACCGTAGACCTTGCGAGCTTCGGCTGGGAGGTCGATCTGCGTCTGAAGGCGAGATAGTTTCTCTTGCTCTCGAAGTTCGTCTCTACGAGCTTTGGCTTCGGTGGCGTTTTCCTGGATGCGGGCATAGCGGCCAGGAAAAAGCCGCCGCAGGAGCCAGCCTCGTTGCCACGCCGCATGGTTCCGTTCGAGTCGGATGGCCTCTTCAACCGCAGCTCGAACCTCTGGTAGGAGCCTACGGCGCTCCTGCTGAGCCTGGGCGAGAAGCTCGCGGAATTTTGACAGACCAGGGCTTGTCAGTTCCGAGGTGCCGGCGCTCCTGATCTCGCCTTGACCAGTTGCTATTACTTGCGGCGGCTCGTTCGGAATCGTTGGCGCGAGCGGAGCCCGGTCCGAAACTGTCCCTTGCCCAGTCGCGAAGCGCGGTGTGATCGGTTGACGAAGGGCAATCCCAGTACCCGGTATTCTGGAAGTGACTGCGGCGCCCTGAGGCCCGACAGTGAACCGCAATGGACCAGCTCCGACGCTCGTGCTGACTCCACGCGGCGAAAGGGTAAGCCGGACACCGGGCAGTGGACTGAAGCTCTTGCGAAACCGCCATCCCATAGAAACCTCCGGGTTGACCGCCTGACATTTATATAGTGTGCATGGACATTTTTTACTTTCGTACCGAAATGGCTAATCCCCATTCCCTGAATTGCAAAGGATTATTGTCCGGCATCCGAGTATCCCCTGGCAACACACAAGACCCAAAATCCAGACTATAACTGAAAGCATCAATAATACACGACATAGCACTGAACAGGGGGTAGGCATGCCCATAAGTTCCTGAATGAGACGCAATACCTACGCATATAGGTTTTGTACAGCCTGCTTCGCGATGGATAGGGAATATAAACGTGTATTCCATTGGTGTCGAGTCTGTGTCGAGTCTGAAATATTAGCTCGTTGCGCGACCTTTTCCTGCGCCAAAGACCTCGTGAAGGACCTCGTGAAGCCCTGAATTGCCCCTGAATTATGCCGAATCCACTCAGCTTACTGGCGCAATCGCCGTAAGCCCCTCCTGAATCCGCACAGCACCCTGCAATCCCTGCTGGCCGCATCGTCCGTAATGTCTGTTGGCATGTTGCTCAATCTGCCAGCCCCTGCTCCCACCCTGGCAGCAAGGGCGGTGCCCGAGGCGGCGGCAGTTGAGTCGATGGAGGAGCTTGCCTGGCTTCCTTGGCCTTCAGGTGGTTGAGGATCTTTTCAATCACTACCGGGTCCTCGATCCAGGCGATGATCTTCACCGGTCCGTGGCACTTCTCGCACTCGGTTATATCGATGTTGAACACCCGCTTGAGGCGCCTGGCCCAGGTCATGGCGGCGCGTTGTTCCATTGGCGTGCGGTCGTCCGACTCGGGCGGCTTGGTGGATGCGGTGTTCGGGCCTCTTCTTGCCCCCTTGCCACGCTTGGCCGGGGTGATGGTGACTCGGTGCATACTGTTAGGCTGAAGTTCTTGCAGTCATCGCGCAGATTCTGCTGATAGTTCAGGCGGATAGCTTGAACTGCGGTGCCGCGTTCTGACTACACAGGCATCTGCCGGATCAGTTCCAGCGCGCGGTGCTGTTTCGGATTGGCGGTCGTGGTGATCAGGAAGGTCGGTGCGTGCTCGTCATTTGGCATGCGGCAGGTGTTTCGCACGATGGCGCCGAGTTCTGCCAGCAGGGTTGCGAAGCTGTGCGCGGGTGTGCCGTCTTCGAGCGTGTGAGTCAGTGCTTTATGTTCAGCGTCAGCGGAACGCCTGGCCGGGGTGACGGGATCGCGCGTGAATTTTGCCTGCTGGTCCTCGTCGGCGAAC
>JAVVFH010000028.1:0-22759 GCA_032250585.1 Lysobacterales bacterium | reverse complement strand
AGATGAAATCTCAATTTTCGGTCCGCCTTGGTGAATTATGCGGGTTAGCGACGGAAGGAAACGGCCGAACCCACAAACAGGCTCTCAGCGCAGATTGTCCAGCATACTGGCTGCGGAACGGCCGATCTCGTTGTCGGCGCTCATCTGCACCGCGGTCGTCAACGCGGTGCGCGCTTCGGCCTCGTTGCCCAGTTGGCTGTTGACGTAACCCAGCGTCAACCAGATTCTCTGGTAGCCGGGGTCGACCTCGATGCCCTGCTCCAACATGTTCAGCGCTTCGGTGGAACGCCCCAGATAATGCAGCGTGAGGCCCAGGCTGTTGTAAGTGTTCGCGTCCGTGCCGCCTGCCGCCAGGGCCTGCTCGTACAGATGCGCGGCGTTCTGGTACTGCGCTTGTCCGAAAAACTCGTCGGCCTGGGCCGACAGCACGTCGGGGTCGGTGCTGAGTGGTCGCCCGGCCGAGATCAGGTTTGCCAGGTCGTCTTGGTCGCTCGGGGCCGGCCAGCCGGATACCGGCGGGTGCGCCGCGACCGTGGCACTGCCGCGCTCATCCTGCGCCTCCAGGTAATACTGGCGCGTCAGGGCGAATACCGTCAGCCCGAAAATGAGCTGGAACACGGTCATCAGAATCCAGAAACTTGTGCTACGAATCATGGTCATCACCTCAGCGTCTTCGGGCACTAAGCCTCGTCAAAACTGCGGTCAGTGTACCGCAGTGCGGCGAGTGAACAAATCGCCCGGGCTGTGGTAAATGTCCCGGTACCGGGACGCGCCGAGTATTTATATCGGCACCATTCTGGACGCTTATCTGAAGCGCGGCTGAGCCGCTGGGCGGCGGACTGCTGGTCCGCCCTGTTTTCGATTGCCGGCTTGATGTCCAGGAACGGCATGCCGTGTAGACTGGAAGCATGATTTCCGCTCTGATTCCGATCGTTGCCCGGCTTGTTTCAGGCAAACTCACGCATGATTTTTGACCTGCATTCGCACACCACCCGTTCCGACGGCCTGTTGGCGCCGCGGGAGCTGCTCAACCGTGCGCTTGAGCAAGGCGTGGATGTGCTTGCGATCACCGATCACGACACCGTCGACGCCTACCGGGATCTGCCGGCCGCGGTTCAGCGGATTGCGCTGGTGGCGGGCGTCGAGTTTTCCACCCGCTGGGAACATACCGGCATCCACGTGCTCGCGCTGGACATCGACCTGGCCAGCGCTGCAATCGATGCCGCCGTGCGCTTTCAAACCGCCGCGCGCCTGACCCGCGCCCGGCGCATTGCGGAAATACTCGAAAAGATGGGAGTCGAGGACGCTCTTGCCGGCACCTCGGGGTATGCGGCCGACGGTTATATCGGGCGTCCGCACTTTGCCCGACACCTCGTCGCTATCGGCAGAGCGAGTTCGGTGCAGGACGCATTCAAAAGATTCCTGGGCGACGGCAAGTCCTGTGATGTGAAACAGCACTGGGCGGAACTGCCGCAGATCGTCCGGTGGATCTGCGAGGGTGGAGGTATCGCGGTGCTCGCTCATCCTCTGAAGTACAAGCTGACGCGCACGAAATTGAAGCGCTTGTTGAGCCACTTCGTGGAAGTTGGCGGCCAGGGTCTCGAAGTGATTTCGGGCCAGCAGGAAGCGCAGCACACTGCGGCCATGGCGCAACTGTGCGAGCAACACGGCTTGCTGGCATCCGCCGGGTCGGATTTCCACGGACCCGGCAAACCCTGGGCCGAACTGGGGGCGATCGGCGCCTTGCCCGACAACGTCACCCCTGTATGGGAGCGCTTTTCCTGACTTGAGGGTTGGTGGAGCCGAGGAGGATCGAACTCCCGACCTTCGCATTGCGAACGCGACGCTCTCCCAGCTGAGCTACGGCCCCACAGGCATACACGGTTGAATGATCATACGTAAGATCTGCGCAAAAATGAATTCACGATTTTAATACCAGGGTCAGCGTACTTTTTTCTACGGGGCCCACGCCCTGGCCATCGGGATACTGGGTAACGTCGATGACGCGGTTGACGCGGTGCGCGACGCGTATGCCCGGACGCTTGAGGCCTCAGCCGACTACGACGCAGGCAAGGGTTCGTTGAAACCCGGGTTCCTGCGCATCGTGCGCGGTTGGCTTTGAAGGAGGAATTGATCCGCAATGATTAACGAAACATCCTTGGCGGACGAACACGTAGGTATATTGCTTCGCGGATTTGTCGACGGCGATCTGACGCAGCAACAGCGTCAGCGCGTGCAGTTGCACTGCGAACAGTGTGAAGAGTGCCGGCAAAATCCGGAAGGCGTACAGGCTTTGCGCGAGCGTATTGGCCGGGCGCGGCTCAGCGAAGTCGGGGAAGACATATGGAGGGAAGCGATGAAAGATACGACCGTTCGAAACACTCGCGTCATTGGGTGGTTGCTGTTCGTTGTCGGCCTGCTGGCCATCGGCGGCGTCGGACTGTGGGCCTTTGTCACCGAGCCCGGCATGCCGCTGGGCATGAAGTTGATACTGGTTGCCATCTACGGGGGTCTCGCCGTCCTGCTGTTTTCGGTCTTGCGGCAACGGCTGATCGAGAGGAAAACGGATAAATACAAAGACGTGGAGATCTGAAATGCTGGTAGTTACGAGCGAAACCGTTGCGAATCACCGCATCGTCAAGACCCTTGGCCTCGTGCGCGGTAACACCGTGCGCGCCCGGCATGTCGGAAAGGACATCCTCGCCGGCCTGCGCAACATGGTTGGCGGTGAGATCCATGAATACGCCAAACTGATCGCCGAGAGCCGCGAACAGAGCATCGACCGCATGGTCGCCGAGGCGCTGAGCCTGGGTGCCAACGCCATCGTCGCCACGCGGTTTACCACCTCGGTCATGATGGGCGGCGCGGCTGAGTTGCTGGCGGTAGGCACCGCCGTGATTATCGAGTCGGAGTAAAGCGAAAAAGCGGGAGCTGGGACACCCACCAAGTTTCAGGCGGTCCAGCAATGGTGGAGAGGGGACACCCACCATGTTTCAGGCGGTCCAGCAATTACTCATCATCGGGCTTTTTGTCCGGGAAAAGCACAGCTTGAAAGCATGCGATGAAAGCCTGGAATTTTTAACAGCACGAACGAGAATTCCCGCTACTTTCCCGTTGAAAAGAAGTGGGTGTCCGCGTTTTATTTCTTCAAGGGTAGGGCTCGACGCCCGCGCGACCTCGTGGCGCTCAACTTGCATCGGGGCGTGCACGATGATCTCTTCCATCGCGCCATCGGACTGCTGAGCAAAGGCAGGTGTCGATACGAGAACAAGTCCCGTTACGGCGAGGGCCAAGAGTGGTGTAAAGGGAGGGTGCGGGAAAGATAATTTTCATGCTGTCCTCCTTGCGGTGGCGGACATTCGGTTGATTTCGGAATGCCCCAAAATCAGAATCGATTCGTATCGTTCATAGGCTAGGAACTAAGCATTGAGATCGGCAATGATCTGCCTCAATGGATTGCGAATGAATTGATAAAAACAAGAAAGAGCAAGAAAGGCCGAGCGCCTTATCGTCGACGCGGACAATATCACCGGCGGAAAACAGAATGGCTGACCTGGTCAGGCTGTTATGAGCTGCCTAGGGTTGCTCGGGGCAAAGTCTCGTTCCCAGGCCGATTCCCTTCACAAACGAACCGCCGATTGATCGTGCGAACTGCCGCAATTTTGCGGCCGGGCCCAGCGCGCTTGCGAGAGGCCGGGGATCGGCTTCCAGATAATCCAGCAAGCCCATCGGCTGCATGCCGAGCCGGTTTAAAATAGGGGGCGTATCCTGTGGGATACTACCTTTTTCAGCACGGATTGCGCGTCCTGACCAGTCGACCAGATGCAGGTACTCTGCCAAGGTATATGGAATACCTTTATCATCATCCCGATCGCCGCTGAATGGCCGCAAGGATGAGGCCTGCCCTGGTTTGCAGCGCTCCTGGATGGAAGTGTAATGGGAATGTTCGGGCGTCCTGGCAATGCCGGCGCGAATTGGATTAAGGTCCACATACGCCATGCAAGCGAGCAGCGCCCGCTCATCGAGCAAGGCCTGGGACTTGAAGCGGCCTTCCCAGAAACGCCCGGTACAGTGATCTTCCTCATTGGCCAGGCGTGCGATGCCTTCATTCAGACAGCGCATAAACCATGACAAGTTGCACAAGCGTTCGCGTCGACAGGCGACCCAGCCTGAGACGGCCGCTCGTTCACCGGCATCCATGTCTCCGCCGTCCAGCCAGCGTTGCACGAGGTCCGGTGCTTTGAACATCAACAGCCAGCGCGCGACCACTTCTCGCTCAGTCCATGCCAAGGCCCGGTCGCGATCGACACGCACGACCACGTGATAGTGATTGCTCATAACGGCATAAGCACACAGTTCGATCGCAAAGCTGCGGGACAGCTTTTCCATGCGGTTTACAATCCAGCCGCGGCGGTGCGAAAAATCAAAACCGGAGAGCGGATCGACACCGCACAGAAAGGCCCGGCGCACGCAACGGGAGATGCAATGGTAGTAAGGCGTATCGCTCAATGACACGAGATGTTTGCGAGGTTTTGGCATGCCGCCAGTGTGGCGCGCCACCTCGCTGAAGTCATCAGAAAATGGCTTGAACAACTGTAGTCATTTTTGCCTGGTGCGGAAGATGGGTGTCCCAATCTCAATTGTGGGTGTCCCGACTTCACCTGCTTTAATCAGATTGGTGGGTGTCCCGACTTCAACTCAGATTGGTGGGTGTCCTGACTTCACTTTCCTGACTTCACTCTACTGACTTCACTGACTTCAGATCAATCGCGTTGACGCCTGTGCCCGGGGCCTCGCGGTTGTTGCGACGGCGGCAGCACGACCTGCGGGCGGGGTTGCTTGCCGTAGGAGTTGTTGGGCGCGGGCGACCAGATGATGATGTCGCCTTGCGGGCCCTGAACGCTGCGCCCGTAGCGGAAATTCTTTCCATATTCCGTGCGTTGCCGAACGTTACCTTGCGGATTGGCCTGCCGGTTTCGGGAGAAGCGCCCTGTATTCTGGCCGCGTTCCTGGCCCAACTCGAATGGCCTCAGGAATTGGGGTTGCGAAGAGGCGGCCGGCAGATCTGCGAGTGCGGCGCTGCTGCCGGCGATGCCCGTCAGCAACGTGATGATGATTTTTGTGCAAATCGGATGCATGGCTCACTCCTTATGGCGCTTTCGATCGTCTCTTTATTATGGACCCGTGCCGACCGAATTAACTGACAGACGTCCGTGATGAGGTGGAAAAATCCGGCGATTCCTTGATGTCGGTCTGTTTGAATTCGGGTTTGTTCTGCTAACTTTGAAATCAAGAGTGCCGGCACCGTTAACAGGCACGAATGATGAACGAAGACACGGCAGGATTGTTCTTTTTCGCTTGCCGCCGCGCATCCCGGCGATGTCAATCATTGCCACACGAGGACTCTGACCATGTCTCAGCGCAAAATACGAGGTTTTCAATGCAGTTTGCTGCTGGTAATGTTGCTGGGCAGCGTCAGTTGCTCTGTAGCGGCCGCGCAGGACGCCGGCGTCGACCTGCAGCGCGGCCAGGAAATTTATCAAAGCAGTTGCGTGACCTGCCACGGTCCGGGCGGGCGGCCTGATCCCGACTCGGCGCTGGTCAAGAGCCTGGGCGTGGTGCCGGCCAATTTTTCCGACACCCTGTTCAACAGTCGCGAGCCGGCCGCCCGATGGAAAAAAGTGGTCACCCACGGCGGCCCGGCGCTGGGGTTCTCGGAGCAAATGCCGGCTTTCGGTAAAGCCCTGACCCAGGCGGACGTCGATTCGGTGTTGGCCTACATCAAGACCCTGGGCGGAGAGCACGATTACCCGGACGGTTCGCTCAACCTGTTTTTGCCGATACGCACCAAGAAGGCCTTTCCGGAAGACGAGTGGGTGTGGAAACAGCGCTACACGGGCCAGGACGGCGACAATGCCTGGAAGAACACGCTCGAATACGAGTTCCGCATCGGCAAGCGCGGCCAGGGCATCCTGGAAATGACGCACGAGGTCGAAGGCAGCAATGAAGATTTCGGCCATTTCGAGCCCGGTTTCAAGTACGTGCTCAAGCACGACAAGCGGTCCGGCTTCATCCTGACCAGTGCTGCCCAGGTGGCTGTGCCCATGAACCGTGACGCGCACTGGGAGTTCCTGCCCTACCTGGCCTTCGGCAAGGTGCTTGCGGATGACTGGACCCTGCAGGGCAGCGGGCGCCTGAAGCTGGACCTGGAAGACTCGGATAAGAGCAGCGCGGAGATCGCCGCCATCGCGCACTGGGTGCATACGCCGTGGCCGCGCAACATTTTCCCGGCCCTGGAAGTGGTCGCCGAAGTGCCGTTCGAGCGTGGTTTGGGGCCGAACCGCAAGGACGCGGTGCAGTTTTCGGTAATGCCGCAAGCGCGAATCGGCCTCAACAAGCGCGGCAACATCGCGCTGAACGTGGGCGTGGAACTGCCCCTGAACGACACCGGTCGCTACGACTGGCGCGGCTACGTGTACCTGATCTGGGATTTCGCGGACGGCGGCTTTTTCGAAGGCTGGTGACCGTGGCGGAACGCTTCGTTGCGGGACCTGGCCTTGCGCGCCGGTTCAGCGCTCGATCGGTTCGACAATCAGATAGCGGGCGGTCGTTTTTCCGATGTTGACCGCCTCGTGCACGGTAACCGCATCGGTCGACCAGCTGTCGCCCGCCTGGTTGCTGACTTCACGAGTGCCGTCGCCGTCCGAAATCCGCATCGTACTGCCTCCCAGCACATAGCCGAAGTGCGGCCTGTGATAATGTTTTTCATGGCCGACCCCGGGCGCAAACTCGCAACGGCCAACGCGAACCGTCGCGTCGGCGAACAGCAGTTCACAGGTCTTTTCTCCTTGCCAGCCGGCCTCGAAAGCATGCGGCAGGTCGCGGCTGTCTGCAGCCGACAGGAGGGCTGGCTCAATGATGACCAGGCAAAGCAGCGCGGTTGTTCTGAGGCTTGGCAAGTGGTTTCTCCAATTGGGACTGTGCGGCGTGCGGTTAAAAATGCCGGCTAATCCCTGAAGTTCTTGAATTGCAGTGGCATGGCGAAGTCGTTTTCCTTGAGCAGCGCGATCGCCGATTGCAGATCATCGCGTTTCTTGCCGGTGATACGCAACTGTTCTCCCTGGATGGCGGCCTGAACTTTCATCTTGCGGTCCTTGATCAGTTTGACCATTTTTTTTGCTTCGGCCGAATCGATGCCTTCGTGGACTGTGACAACTTGCCTGGCGCTCTTCATCTGCAGCACCGCGTCGCTTCGCTCAAGACAGGATATGTCCACGCCGCGCTTGACGAGCTTGTTGCAGAGAATGTCATACATCTGGTCGAGCTGAAATTCGGACTCGGTGTTCATCGTGACCGTCGAACCCTCGAGTTCGAAATTCGAACCGCTGCCCTTGAAATCGAAGCGCGCGGCGACCTCTCGATTGGCCTGGTCGATGGCGTTTTTCAGTTCGTGGTGATCGACTTCGGAGACAACGTCAAAAGAAGGCATGGTGAACTCCCGCTGTTCGTGTTCACTGCAAGATGGGTGTTGCAGCGGCATTAGAAAAGGGGGGGGCATAAAAAGAACCACAGTTTTTAAGACAGCAGGCGGTCCAGTTGATCGGCGAAGGCTTTGCGGTCGGCCTGGCTGAAGGCCGGGGGGCCGCCGGTGTCCATGCCGCTGCCGCGCAGGGTGTCCATGAAATCGCGCATGTTCAGGCGTTGGCGGATGTTGTTTTCCGTGTACAGTTCGCCGCGCGGATTCAGGGCGCGGCAGCTTTTGGCTATGAGTTCGGCGGCCAAAGGGATGTCGGCGGTGATGACCAGATCGCCAGGCGCGGCCTGCTGCACGATGTAATTATCGGCCACGTCGAAGCCGCCGGCGACGCGCACGCTGGAGATCAGGGGGGAACGTGGCACATCGATCGGCTGGTTGGCAACCAGCGTCAGGGGCACACCGACCCGTTCAGCGGCACGAAACAGAATTTCCTTGATGACTTTCGGGCAGGCGTCGGCATCGACCCAGATGTGGCGAAGGCTCATGCGTCCCCGGGGGGGCTGCTCCAGGGCAGCCACCAGCGTGCGGTCGTCGGGCCGGGTGCGTGGCAGCAGGCTCAGCGCCCGCCACGACCGCCGCGACGGGGGGTTTCGAAACGCACTTTGAGGAAGCCCTCGCCGCTATCCTGTGGCTTGCCGTCGAGTGCCAGTTGGGCGGCGCGGGCTTCGTGGCCTTCCATCTCAATAAAGCCGAAGCCTTTGCATTTACCAGTGAAGATATCGGCGATGATGTCGATGGAACGCACGGTTCCGAAGTCGGAAAACAAGGCGCGCACCGAGGCCTCGCTGGCCTCCGGCGGCAGGTTGCCGATAAAAAGTTTTTTCATGATGGGTGTCCTGGCGCAGAAAGAAACCCCCGCTCAGTGGCGGGGGTTGCAGATCGATGGTGACGCGTTGGTTGTTAGTTCGGCGTCACATTCGTGGCCTGCGGGCCTTTCGGGCCGTCTTCCACATTAAAGGTCACCGACTGCCCTTCTGCGAGGGATTTGAAGCCATCACCCTGGATCGCGGAAAAGTGAACGAAAACGTCCTTGCCACCGTCTTCCGGAGTAATGAAACCAAAGCCCTTGGCTTCGTTGAACCACTTAACAGTACCTGTCGTCATTTTGATATACCTTAATTAACTAATTAAAAAAAACTGATCAATCGCGAATCTCAGTGGAATCAAAATGAGGGGTTACCATACTTGAACTTCTGAGAAGGTCCGAAGGACATGCAACTAATCCGTTGTTCAGCTTGCCTGAGGCGCACCTGGGTTCGCCCCCGATCCAACCTGAACATTTACGGTAATCCTCTACGCGACTGAATACAAGATATTTATTCGGATTTGGGGATCCCGACTGACCTCGATACTGGCGCGTTGGCGGCCGCCAGCGGGGATCGCCGTGTGCATCAGGCGCAACGGCATCATGCATCGACCGGAAACATCGGCGATGACCCGCAGGCCGCCCGGTTGCCGGTTTTTCCTGGTCGCCACGGCCGGAGAGTTGTTGGCGCTATACTGGAAGAAGCCGTCCGACACGCTAATTTTCGAAGCACGCGGGACATGACATGATGCCAAGACGCATATACTTGCTGAGCTTGCTGGCTGGCGCTTACGCCTTCGAGGTGGCGGCGCAGCAGATCTACCATTGGGTGGACGAGAACGGGGTGCCCGTCTACAGCCAAAATCCGCCGCCAGGCGAGACGGTGGCGAAAATTCTGCATCTCGAACCACGGACGCCCGACCCGGACGCGGGCGAAGACCTTTACGATGTCGAGGCTCAGCAACAGCGCATGCAGGAACTGCGCGAAGCGATGGCGCGCAAACGTGAGCAGCGGTCTGAGCGGGCAGGAATCGCACAGCCGCCGCGGGCGGCGCCGCCGCAGGCCGTGACCCACCCTCTGTGGCACCTGCCGCAACGATCACGACCACGGCCGCCAGGCCGTAAGCCCGGACGCCCGGAGCCAAAGCCTGAACCCCCGGATTCAGCACCTGCGCCGACCGCCACGCTGAAGCCGCCGGGCCGCGACTCGAATTGAGCAGAACCCGCAAACTCAGAGAGCAAAGTCAGGACATATATGGACGTCGCCGGGCGTAAGATCCAGCACCGTCACAGCCGCGGCCGGATTCAATCGAAGACGTTTTCCAGCAGGTCAGCGACGACAAGGCTGTCGGTTGCCACCAGCGCCAGATCGCTGCCCGCGCGCCGCCACTCGTAGCCTTCGTGGTACGGCAGCTGGCCGACGAATTCGTCGGGCATGCGGGTTTTCTGGATGCCGGGCGGCAGCGGTTTGCCGCGCGCGAGGTTCTTGCGGATACCAGGCGGTAACGGCTTGTGGCCGGTCACGCCATGCTGCGCCGCCAACTGCCTGGCCTCGCCAGTAGTGATGCCCGCGGAAATGCGCAGCTTGTAGCCACTTTCGGCCCGCTCCTGTTTCGCTCTGGACGGGCCGGCGTCGCGATCGGGCCGGCCGGCTGGCGGACTTCCCGGTCGATCCTGGGGCGGTTCGGCAGCGAGATTCGTTCCCAGAAAAAGCCCCACAAGTAAAAACAGAAGGACCGGCCGGGCGGTCCGGGTGGTACGCGGCATTTTAGCGATGCTCACAGGCCGGGCCTAGTCGAGCACGAAGCTGACTTTGAGGTCGACGCGGTAGCCTACAATCTGCGTATTCTGGATTTTGACTTTCTGCTCCTTGACCCAGGCGCCCTTGATGTTGTGCACGGATTCGGCGGCTTTTTCGATGCCTTTGCGGATGGCGTCTTCGAAGCTGACGCCGGATTCGGCGCTGATCTCGATTACTTTTGCGATGCTCATGGCAGTTCCTCCTGGTGGAAAAGAAGCCGCCGCGACGACGGTTGAACCGGCCGGGCGGTCTCGGTCACTTGCAGAGTAGCAAGCCGGCAGTCGCCGCGCCATGATCTCCGACATGCCGTTGGCGGCGGCGCGGGGCCGGCGCGTGCACGATTCGCGCTATAATCGCCGCATGGACAAGCCCTTGCCACTGCCGTCGACGGTGCCGCGAAAATGAAGGCATTCCAGGACCATTATCCCGAAGAACTGAGCCACTGTTACGGCTGCGGGCGCAATAACCCGCAAGGCAATCAGCTGAAAAGCCATTGGGATACCAGCGGTAAGGTGACGGTCGCAAGCTTCACGCCGAAGCCGCATCACACGGTGGTCTCCGGTTACGTCTACGGCGGATTGATTGCCTCGCTGATCGACTGCCACGGCGCAGGCTCGGCCGCGGCCGCCGCCCACCGCGCCGAGGGGCGCGAGATGGGCCGCGAACCACTGCTGCCGTTCGTGACCGCCTCGCTGCAGGTCGATTTCCTGGTGCCGACACCGCAGGGCGAGGAGCTCACGCTGCGCGGCGAAATCACCGAGTTGGGCGCACGGAAAGTCATTGTGGACGTCACGCTCAGCGCCGCGGGCCAGATTCGCGCTCGCGGCCGGGTGATCGCCGTCAAAATGCCTGCGGCGATGGGCGAGGCAGGGACGCAGGCTGATCGTGGCTAAAGCCGTTCCCACAAGCCTTCCGGATTTGGCGGCCCCGTACCACAGCAGCGGAATGCCGCCGAAGGACATGATCATGGAATGCAGCGTCAGGATCAGATCGATACGCCGCTCGACCATGGCCGGGTCGCCCGCCTCCAGCCCGGTTCGTAGCCGGCCCGGGCGATGTCGGCGTCGTCGAAGCCCAGGCCGATGTCGTCGTGGCAGCGCAGGTAATTGAGCCAGGTGGCCCGGTCCAGCTTGTCCGGCAGGTTGCGGATGCCCTGGTTCAGCAGCGCATGTGAAATGGGCTCGTACACGGAGTTTTCAGTCGATATCCCAGTCGGCGAGAAAATCCCGGTAAAAAACCGGGTCGAAGACGGTGGTGCCGCGTACCCCGACGATGCACGAGGCGAAGCCCTGGGCGCGCTGCAGCGTCGTGCCCAGCGGCCAATCGCGCAGCAGGCCGAGCATCATCACCGCGGCAAAGGCATCGCCGGCACCGACGGTATCCACCACGCCGACCTCGCGGCCGGGCTCGACCGTCTCGCGCTGGCCGGCCGCCGTCAGCACCTCCGCGCCGCTGGCGCCGTGCGTCACCACCAGGCCCTTTAGGTCGTAAGCGGCCAGGAAGGAGCGGGCCTGTGCGGCGTCGCTGCGCAGTCCCGGATGCAGCTGCTCCAATTCGTTCTGGTTGAGCTTGACCCAGTCGACGCGGCGCAGGAAGCTCAACAGGTTTTCGCGGCGCCACCAGGGCGGGCGCAGGTTGACGTCCAAGAATACCTGGTACGGGGCGCTGGCGAGGATCGTCTCCAGCGCGGCGGCCGAAGCGGGTTCGCGCAGGGCCAGACTGCCGTGGTAAAGCAGGCCGATCTGCGGCAGCGGCCGCGGCGCGGCGATGGCGTCCCAGGCCGCCGGGTGCACGATCTCGTAGCGCGGTTCGCCGCCCTCGAAGTTCACCCGCACACGGCCGGTGGGAAGCACGGAGTCGGTCTGCAGCCCGGAGGTATCCATGCCCCAGCCTTCCATCGCCGAGCGCACGGCTGCCCCCGCGGCGTCGTCACCGACCCGGCTGACGAACCAGGGTCGCTCGCCGAAGGCCTGCAAATGCCAGGCCACGTTGAACGGCGCGCCGCCGAGCACCTGCGACCCGCCGGGGAATTCGTCGAACAGTACTTCGCCAAAAACGCACAAGCTGCCTTTCATATGCCCTCCGCGGCTTTGCCGCCGTTTGAAAAACCCATCCACGTGATGCTATTGGGATGGTAATGGGCGATGTACAGCGCTCCGCCGTGGCCCGCCTGTTCTGCGATGCGGCGGGCCAGTTCACGAACCTCCGGCGGGCTGTTGGCCACCAGTACGGCGGGCACCTCACCGGTCAGCACTTCGAGGTCGTTGCCGCTGTCGGCGTCCCGCCTGAGTTCCAGGTCGTGGCCGCGGATCAGCAGCAGGCAGAGCTTCTGGTCGTACGCACTCACCGGCGGCGTCTCGCGGCCGGCCTGAACGCATCGGGAAAGGTCATTCGCACATCCCTGCCATCCTAAAGAAGCGGCGGCGCGATGTCATCTTTGCCGGCGCCGTTGCGCTTGTGTTCCCGACCCCGCTGCACAACAATGATTCGTTTCGCAGCCGGAGTGCCCCCAAGCGGCCTCGATCCGCTTCAACCCGCTCGGAATGGCCCATCTGGAAGGTGACGTTTACGGCGGATTGAGCGCGTCCATCGTCGCGCTGGCGCTGGCCTTTACAGTGGTGATGATGGCCGGCGGCTTCCAGTTGCTGTTCGGTTTCCTGAAACTGCGGCGCTACGTCATCAATGCGCTGAGCGTGTTGCCCGAATACATGGCGCACCTGAACCCGAACGCGCTGGCGGTCGGCGTTGTCACTTTGCTGGTGATTGCGTTCACGCCGCGGCGTTTGGGCCGACTGGCTCCCACCCCGCTGACCGTGTTCGTGGACGTGATCACCGCGGTCGCGGTGGGCATCGTGATCGCCAGGCTGGTCTTCGTCAAGGAAATGGCGGAAGTCCAGGTGCAGTCGATCAAGACGGTGTCCGATCCCGTGCGCTTCGAGAGCCGCGCCGAAGCAGTGCAGGCCGCCGCGGCCTTGCTCGGCCCGCGCGGCGCGTAAAAAAACGGGGTCAGAGAACCATTTCCGACTTCGTTTCGCCGCGTCAATACAGCCGATTTTGCCGCAGTCCTCAATGATCTCCCGTGCTGCCCATGGGTGTGGACGGTCAATTCGTATTCTGCCTGCGATTCAATATGTTCGAACGAGAGTCAAGTCCGGCTGGTACAATGTTCTGGTTAGTCCCGGGAGAAAAATTTCGAATATTGCTCCGGCGCCTGGCTCGCTCACCAACTTAACGCGCCCGCCGTGCATCTCAACGAAAGTCTTCGTAATTGAAAGTCCAAGGCCCGTACCCAGCGTAGAGGAACGATCCTGGCGGCGTTTGCGGGCGACAGCGAATTTGTCGAAAACGATACGCTGGTCGTCCTTGCCGATACCGGGCCCGGTATCGGCAATCCTGATGCGGGAGCCATCCCCCTGACGCGTCACCTCACACCGAATCTCTCCACCTGCGGGCGTGAACTTGACCGCGTTGTGGAGAAGATTGGCCACGGCCTGCTGCATTTTGGATTGATCCAGTGACAGTGAAGGCAGGTCGTCGTCAAGGATCAGCCTGAGATCGACTCCCTTGAGCTTGGCTTCGTTGGCATGCTGCGCGCACGCTCGGGTTACCACTTCAGCTACAGAGCTGAGCTGCATTTCAAGAAGAGCACAACCGGAATCGAGCCGTGCCGAGTCGAGCAGGTCCCGGGTCAGGTCCAGCATCCGCTGGGTGGAGTTTCGGACTTCATTTGCGTACTCCCGCAATGTTTCCGGGGGCGCCCCGCTCACCACGCCGACCCGCAAAAGCTCGCCATATCCGTGAACCGAGCTCAGCAGGTTCTTGAGGTCGTGCGAACAAATTGCCAGGAAGTCGTTCTTGAGCGCATTGGCTTCCTGCAAATGCACATTGACCGTCTTGAGTTCCCTGGTGCGCTCTTCCACCAGTTGCTCCAGGTTGTGGGTCAGATCCTCCAGCCTTTGACTGTGTCGGTAAAGCTGGTAGAGCAGCCAGACCGACGCCGTGAAGGCCGTCACGCCGAAAGTAAAAAAGCTGAAAAAAATTCCGTTCCACCATTGCACAACGACACCAAAGTCATGAACCGGCGCGATCACTGAGAAAATGACAACCGGCAGCACAAAGCGTGTCTCCACCCGGTGCCGGGCCTGACAGATGAATTGCACGTGTCGTGCCGTCCACAGCAGCCAGCCGGTGACAATTCCGAGTGCCGGAACGAGGTTTTGCCACTCGCCCGTTTCTCTCCCGGTAAAACGAGGGAGTATGATCACCTGCCCGAGACGGTCTCGAATAGAGATCACCTCGAGCAATTCCGGGACAAATGTGATGAAAACAACAAGCGTCAGGCTCATGCAAACAAAGCCGGCAGCAGCGATGTAATCCACTCTGGCACGTGGTGCCGCGAGAATGATGCGGTTGGCTTCGTAGAACGAAGCCAGAATGCAGCCGGCAAGAATCATTTGCAGCGCTAACATCCACAGGGGAATTGTCGCCCGGAGCTGCATTTGCAGGTTCACGCTGAGGAAAATGGCAACCAGAAAGGCGTAGACGGAAAAAAGCAGAAACCCCCGCCGGCGTTTCCAGGCAAGGTAAAGCGTGACGGAAAACAGACTGCTGCCCAGCCCGGCAGTGATCAAAAGTGCGTATAAGAACTGAAGGTCAGTCAATACTCAGGCCCCAGTTGCAGCATTTCGGTCATATCCGCGAAATTCCGGTACCGGCTGCCCGAAGGAATCAGGATATCGCCTCGACTGAGTGTGACCAAACCGGTGGTAACCTCGGGTTGACTCATGGATCTTGACCGGCGGTGGGCTGGATCCCTTACAGAACGGGGAACAGGAGTGTCGTCGGGATTCCGGCATCAGACCCCGATGAACAAGCTACCGAGGGATCACCGCCAGCTCAGGGTTCGAAGCACCGCAGGTCCGCGGCAAAATGCACCGGCCCGTCATAGTGTTCACGCAGGTGGCTCAGGGTCTCGTCCTCGCGGTCCAGGGTTCGCAGCATGAAGTGCGACAGGACCAGCTGGCCGGCATTCGCCTGCGCGGCCACCCGCCCGATTTCCGACGGCGGCAGGTGCAGATTGCGTGCCGCGCCGCGGGCGTCCTCGGGGATTGCGTTGTGTACCACCAGCAGGTCGGCGCCCTCGGCCAGGCCGGCCAGCGTGCCTTTGGAATTGGAAAGATCGCCGCTGAAGACCAGCGTTTTGTCGGCGATTTCGACCCGCCACGCCAGCGCCGGGATCGGGCCGTGATGCACGGGCACGGCGCTCAGCTTCAGACCGGCGACTTCGCCGACTTCGATTCGCTGTTCACCGCCGGTCTCGAACTCCGTCGCCTGCAGCCGATAGCTGCCGCTGCCGTCGAGGTAATCGCCGAGGTAGCGGTAGGCGCCCTGCGCGCCGAACAGCGCTTGCAGGAAGGCTGCGGCACCGGGTACCAGCTCGTTGCCGCGGGGACCGTAAAGCGGCAGATCGCGTGAACGACCGGTAAAATAGGAACCCTTGACCAGGGCCGGCAGGTCGTTGGCGTGGTCGACGTGAAAATGCGTGAACAGCAATACTTCGAGGTCCTCGAGCCGGGCGCCGGCCTGCTCGAAATGCAGCGCGGCGCCGGAGCCGAAGTCCACGAGCGCTCTCGCCTTGCCGTCCTGCCAGATCAGGTAGGACGCCGAAGCGCGCCGATCGTCGAGTTCGGGTCCGCCCGAACCCAGCACCTGCAGCGCAACTCCGCTGTCGCCGCAGCCGGGCTCGGCGGCCATGGACAGCGACGCGAACCCAGCGGCAACGCAACAGGCCAGCAATGAAGTGATTTTGTTCATGCCTGCGACAAAGGATAACGTAAAAAAACGGGGTCAGAGAACCATTTTACGTCGGAAAATGGTTCTCTGACCCCGATTTTTCGCCTAAAGTGCGCAGAGCCGGGGGAGAAGCCGCTTGGAACAACAACAACTTAAACGCTTACTGGGCAGAGGCTTCAGCATCGCCGCCTGCATCGGTGTCATCATCGGCCTGGGCATACTGCGCACGCCCGGTGAAATCGCGCGGTCGGTGCAGGACCCGTGGGTCTACATGGCGCTGTGGCTGGGCGGCGGCCTGTTCGTGCTGATGAGCGTGCTGGTGGTCGCGGAGCTCATTTCGATCACGCCGCGCTCGGGCGGGCCTTACGCAATGATCGCCAACGCCTACGGTCCCTACCCCGGGTTTTTGATCGGCTGGACGGACTGGCTGAGCCTGTGTGCGTCCAGCGCCCTGAAGGCGGTCGTGCTGATGGAGTACGCCGCGTTGCTGCTACCGGAACTAAAGCCCTTTCTCGTAGCCGGGGCGCTGGCGATCAGCAGCCTGTTCGCGTTGATCCAGCTCGGGGGGCTGCGCCTGGGTGGCGCGATTCACCAGTTCGCGGCCGCGGTATTCGCGCTGATCCTGTTGAGCGTGACCGTGGCGCTGCTGCTCGGCCGGGGCGGCGCCGGCAGCGAGCCCGTGATCAGCGGTGCAGCCGGCGGCTGGGCCGGGTACGGCATCGTCGCCGCGGCCATCGTGTTCACTTACGACGGTTGGGTCAGCGCCAGCTATTTCAGTGCCGAAATCGAGGGCGGCGGGCGCGCGGCCGCCATCGGCAGCATCAAGGCCGTGCTGATCGTTATCGCGCTGTATCTGCTGCTGAACGGCGCCCTGGTCTTCAGCGTGCCGCTGGCCGCGCTGGACGGCCACGACTTCGCGCTGGCCGGTGCGCTGGAGTACCTTTTCGGAGCCG
Organism: Lysobacterales bacterium; assembly: GCA_032250585.1. GTDB lineage: Bacteria > Pseudomonadota > Gammaproteobacteria > Xanthomonadales > SZUA-36 > JAVVFH01. Next base: position 5,870 of record JAVVFH010000028.1, on the reverse strand, counting down.
GCGCCGGCACTTTCATTGTGCTGGCGGCGCTGTTCATCCTGCTCGCGCACCAGAACATCCATTACATGACTGCCTCGCGCGCGCTGTACGCACTGTCGGTGGACGATCTCGGCAGCCGTCAGGCCACGCGGGTCAGCAAGCGGGGCACGCCGACCGGCGCCGTTGTTTTTACCTGGCTGATGATGGTCGCGCTGATCCTGGCCGGCGGCTTTGAGTTCCTGCTCAACATGGCGGCCGTGCTGTTCATCGGCATGTACCTCGCATTGATGGTCGGCGTGCTGCGCCTGCGGCGCATCCGTCCGGCGCTGGAGCGCCCCTTCCGTGCCTGGGGCTACCCGTTTATTCCGTGGCTCTGCATTCTGGGCTGGGCCGGCATCGCGGCCTTCGTTGGCCTGATGGATCCGCAATCCCTGCTCTGCAGCCTCCTGCTCGTGGCGTTGTCGGTGCCGGCCTATCTGTGGCTGCGCTCGAGGCGCGGCGGCCAGCCCCTGCAAAAACCCCTTTCTCCGTGAAGCGGTTACGCGACACGGGGGGGCGGCTTCGGGCAGAATATCCCCGCATGCCGCAGACTATCGAAACACAGCCTTGAATCATGACGCAAAAACACTGTTACCAGCCGGTTACGGCCAGAGACTACCGCCGTTTGGCCGAGAAGCGCCTGCCGCGTTTCCTGTTTGATTACGTCGACGGCGGCGCCGGTCGTGAACAGTCGCTGGCGGACAACCAAAACGACTTCAGCCGCTATCGGCTGCGCCAGCGCGTGCTGCGAGACGTGGAACAGGTGGATACCGCTAGCGAGCTTGGCGGCCGCCGCGTCAGCATGCCGGTGGCGCTGGCGCCGATCGGCCTGGCCGGCATGATGGCGCGCCGTGGCGAGGCCATCGGGGCCCGGGCGGCGGCCCGGGCGGGTGTGCCGTTCACGCTCTCCACGGTCGGTGTTTGTCCGCTGGAAGAAGTCAATGCGGCGGCTGAGGAGTCCTGCTGGTTCCAGCTTTACATGCTGCGTGACCGCGGGTTCGTGGAATCCCTGCTGGAAAACGTCCGCGCCCGCGGCTGTCAAACACTGATGTTCACGGTGGACGGCCCGGTGGCCGGCATGCGTCATCGTGACACGCAAAATGGCATGCTCGGCGGCGCCGCCTGGATCAGGGCCCTGCAGCTGGCCACGCGTCCCCGCTGGCTGCTGGACGTGGGCGTGAAAGGCAAACCACATGAGTTCGGCCAGCTGGTCGAAGTGGTCGACGGTCCGAACGGCTTCAAGGCTTTCAAGGCGTTCATCGACGCCCAGCTCGACCCCTGCCTGACCCCGGAAACCATCGAGTGGCTGCGTTCGCGCTGGCCGGGCCGGCTGCTCGTCAAGGGCGTGATGTCGGCCGAAGACGCGCTGGCCGTTGCCGACGCGGGGGCCGACGGGGTGGTCGTCTCCAACCACGGCGGCCGCCAGCTGGACGGCGCGGTGTCCACTATCCGCAAACTGCCCGAGGTGGTCGAGGCCGCGGGCGAGCGGCTGGAAGTGCTGATGGACAGTGGTGTGCGCTGCGGCAGCGACGTCGTCAAGGCCGTCGCGCTCGGCGCCAGTGGCGTGTTGATCGGACGACCCTGGATCTGGGCCATGGCCGCACGCGGTGAAGCGGGCCTGAGCGATTACCTCGCCATGCTGCGTCAGGAAATCACGGTAACGATGGCGCTGATGGGCGTCAACCGCGTCGGCGATCTCGGGCCGGAACTGCTGGAGATGAATCCTCCCGATTAAGTCGCGAGGGAGATTCCGGCCCCTCCCACTGTCAGGTCAGGCCGGCACCTGCTGCTGCACCATGGCTTCGATCAGGTGGGGGCCGGGCGCGGCGACGGCGGCGGCGAACTGCCGGTCAAACTCCTCGGCGCTGGTTGCGCGGCTGGCCCTGACGCCCATGCTTTCGGCCAGTGCGGCGAAATCGAGGTCGGGGCGCGACAGGTCCAGCATCGACAGTGTTTTGGGTGTCGGCTGCCCGGCACCGACTCGCGCCAGTTCGATGTTCAGGATTGCGTAGCTGCGGTTGTTCAGCAGCACGACGGTCACGTCGGTCTGCTCGCGCGCCATGCTCCACAAGGCCTGGATCGTATACAGCGCACTGCCGTCGGCCTGCAGCGTGACTAGCTTGCGTTCGGGACAGGCAATGGCCGCGCCGAGGCTCAGCGGCAGGCCGACGCCGATCGCGCCTCCTGTGAGCATCAGCCAGTCGTGTGCCGGCGCCGTGACGGTGGCCGGGAAAATATCCATGCCGCAGGTGGCCGCCTCGTCGACCACGATCGCGTTGTCGGGCAGCGAACGGCAGAGGCTCAGGCCGATCGCCAGCGGCGTCAATGGGCCGGCGGGTGGCAGTGGCGGTGGCGCCTGCGGCACGACCGCCGCTTCGGTTTCGGCGCCCAGCAGTGCGGCCAGGTCGGCGAGCGCGCCGGCCGTGTCTTCATCCACGCTGGCGAGAGTCTGTACCTCGCACTCTTCTGGCGCCAGCAGGCTGGGTTTGCCGGGATAGGCGAAAAACGCCACGGGCGCGTCCGCTCCGACCAGGATCAGCTGTTCGGTGTCGGCCAGGGCCGCCACGGCCTGCTCGGCAAAATACGGCAGCCGTTCGACCGGCACGCGGCCGACGCCGCGCTGCAAACGGGTCGTGAACACTTCGCTCAGCAGCCGCGCGCCGCAGGACGCGGCGATGCGCCCCGCGATTTGCAGGGCCTCTTCGCGCAGCGCGCGGCCGCCGAGAAAAAGCACGCTCTGGCGGCCGTTGCGCAGCCGGGCGGCGGCTGCTTCCACCGCTTCGCGCGCGACCGGCGCGGGCGCGTCGCGCTGCAGCGGCTCGACGGCGGTTGCGGCTTCCTCCCAGGCATGGTTGGCGGGCGCAATAAAGGTGGCGACTTTGCCGGCGCCGCGCAAAGAGGCCGTGACCGCCTGGGCGCCGGCCAGCGCCAGGTCGTCCGCCGACTCGGACACGCGCACCCAGTCGGAAACGATGCGCGCGTGGGCGGCGACGTCGGAGGTCAGCGGCGAGTCGTACTGCAGGTGGTAATCGGCGTGGTCGCCGACCATGTTGACCAGCGGCACGTGGGCGCGCATGGCGTTATGCTGGTTGGCCATGCTGTTGGAGAAACCCGAGCCCAGGTGCAGCAGCGTCAACGCCGGCTTGTCGGCCATCCGCGCATAACCGTCCGCGGCGCCCGAGACCACGCCTTCGAACAGGCAGAGCACCGCGCGCACGCGGTCGCTGCCGCCGATTGCGGACACGAGGTGCATTTCCGAGGTGCCGGGGTTGGCAAAGCAGACTTCGATGCCGCTGTCGGCCAGGCTCGCGAGCAGGTTCTGTGCGCCGTTCATGAGGCCTCTCCTTCGTCGATTGAAAAAATTTTTCCGGGGTTGAGGATGCCCGCCGGGTCCAGCGCCCGCTTCAGTGTCTTCATCAACGCGATTTCCGTCGCACTGCGCGATATCGACAGGAATTCGCGCTTGCTCAGGCCGATGCCGTGTTCCGCCGAGATCACGCCTTTCATCGGTGCCAGCTCGCCGTAGACGATCTCCTCGAGCGCGCTCACCTGAGCGGGCTCCAGGCTGCCGATCGTGAATGCCAGGTGGATGTTGCCGTCGCCGAGGTGGCCGAAGGTGACCATGCGCGCGTCTGGCCAGCGCTGCGTCAGCCGGGCGCGCACGGCGTCGACATAGGCCTCCATGTCGGGGATGCTGAGGCTGACGTCGAAGGTGACCGGCGGGTAGAGCGCGCGGGCCATGGTTTCGATATCGTCGCGGATCGCCCACAGCGCGGCCCGCTGCTGGCGGTTCTGGGCCAGTGTGGCGTCGACGATCAGTTCCTGCCCGAGGGCCTCTTCCAGCGCTTTTTCAAAACGCAATCGGTCGATGTCTTCGCTGCTGCCGGCCGCTTCGATCAACACGTAGAAGGGGTACTCGTCGCCCAGCGGTCGGCCGTGCCTGCTGCCGTCGCCGATGATCAGCCGGTAAAAATCGTTCCACATCACCTCGAAGGCGCTGAGCGTGCCGCCCAGCCCGGCGTCCATGGCCCGCAGAAAGCGCGGCAGCGCGTCGAAATCGGCGACAGCGACCAACGCCGTGTTGCGGCTGGACATCAGCGGGCGCAGCCGCAGCACCGCGCGCGTGATGATGCCCAGCGTGCCTTCCGCGCCGATGAACAGCTGTTTCAGGTCGTAACCGGTGTTGTTCTTGAGCACCGAATTCATCGACGAAATGACCGTGCCGTCCGCCAGCACGGCTTCCAGCCCGAGCACCTGTTCGCGGGTCATGCCGTAGCGGATCACGCTATTGCCGCCGGCGTTGGTGGAAATCGCGCCGCCGACGGTCGCCGAGCCGCGCGCGCCGAAGTCCAGTGCAAACATCAGGTCCGCCTGCTCGGCTGCTTCCTGTACTGTCTGCAAAACGGCGCCGGCGCCGACGGTCAGCGTGCGGTTGACGCGGTTCACCGGCGCGATTTCGCGCATGCGCTCCAGCGATACGACCAGGTCGTCGCGGCCGGTTTTCGCGCCGCCGACCAGGCCGGTCAGGCCGCCGTGGGTGATCACCGGCTGGCGCGCCGCGTGGCAAAGTTTCATTACCGCGGCGACCTGCGTCGTGTCTGCCGGGCGCACGATCGCGCGCGCCTGGCAGCCGCCGGCCGCCGGCCAACTGTCGGAACGGGCGGTTACGTCTGCTCCGGTCAATAGGTTCTGTTCACCGACGATGCCGGCGATGTCGTGCAGCAATGTGTCCATGTTTCTGTCCTGCGTGTTTCGGTCAGCGGGTTCTGAGGATGACCGCAATCATGCGGTCGGCTATTTTGCCGTATTTCGGCGAGAGGAATTTCAAGGCGCTGAAACGCGCCTGGTAGAACACCGGGCGCAGTTTCGAAAAGGTCATGAAGCCTTCGTAGCCGTGGTACTGGCCCATGCCGCTGGCGCCGACGCCGCCGAAGGGCAGGTCGTGCTGGCCGACCTGCAGCATCGCGTCGTTGACGCAGACGCTGCCGGACATCACCCGTTCGAGGTAATGGTCCACCAGTTTGCGGTCGTGGGTGAAGGGGTAGAAAGCCAGCGGGCGTTCGCGGCGGCTGAGGTAATCCACAACTTCCGCAGCCTCGCGGTATGCGATCACCGGCATGATCGGCCCGAAAATCTCGCGCTGCATCACCTGGCTGTCGTCGGTCGCGTTCAGCACCAGCCAGGGCGGCAGCTTGCGCCGCTCCGGGTCGGCCTGCTGGTCGGCGCTCAAGTTGACCAGGGTCGCACCCTTTTCGCGCGCATCCTCCAGCATGTCCTGCAGCCGTTCGAAGGACCGGCCATCGATGATCGAGGTGTAATCGGGGCCGTGGATGTCCGGGTAGTGCTCGCGCACGTAAGCGCTGGCGGCTGCCACGAAATCGTCGACCTTGTCTTCGGGCAGGAAAACGTAGTCGACGTTGACGCAAACCTGCCCCGCGTTGAACAGCTTGGCGAACATGATGCGCTCGACCGCTTTGTCCAGCGGGTAATCCGGCGCGATCACCGCGGGCGACTTGCCGCCCAATTCCAGCGTGACGGGGGTCAGGTTTTTTGCCGCGGCCGCCATCACGGCCCGGCCGGTCTGGCCGGACCCGGTGAACAGCAGGTGGTCGAAAGGCTGCTGCGAAAATTCGATGCCGACCGCCCCGGTCTCTTCGAAGAACATCAGTTTCTCGGGCGGGAAGTAATCGCCCACTATGCGGATCAGCAGGCGCGACAGTTCGCGCGAGTTTTCCGACATTTTCACCATGGCCCGGTTGCCGGCGGCGAAAATGTCGGCCAGCGGTGAAAAGCTCAGCTGCGCCGGGAAATTCCACGGCACGATCACCCCGACCACGCCCAGCGGCTGGGCA
>JAVVFH010000289.1:0-4213 GCA_032250585.1 Lysobacterales bacterium | reverse complement strand
CGAGACCGTAAATGCTCTCGGTCCCGGCGCTGTCGTCTGGCGAGCCCGGGGGCAGTTCGATCCCACGCGATTCGAGAAAGCTCTCGATGCCCTCGTGGCGCGGCTTGCCGTCCACGTAATCGAGATAATCGTCTTTGGCGTCGAAGCGGGGATGGGATTCGTCGTTGTGTTCTTCGCGCGCCTCGAGAAAATCATCGAAGGTCTTTTTCCAGGCGCGCGCGTGCAAATCCGCGGTGCGTGTCACCACGCCATCGAGATCGAAGATCACCGCGCTGAAATGGGGTTCTTGATTCATGACCGTGCGCGACCGCGAGGCTCAGCCCGTGTCGGCGTGCGGCAGGCTGGCTTCGATTGACCCGGTACGAACCGGCACTCGATCCAGCGCCACGTCGAGGAAGGACTCCACCCAGTCGAACACATCGCTGTCCCGGACGATCTTGCGCAGCGCGTGCATGCGCGCTTTACGTTCTTCCGCGGACATGGTGAAGGCTTTGTAGATGCCCTCGGCGGTCGCTTCGATGTCGTAGGGATTGACCAGCAAGGCGTCTTTTTTCAGCTGCGCCGCCGCGCCGGCAAATTCACTGAGCACCAGCACGCCGTCGTCGTCGATCCGGGCGGCACAATATTCCTTCGCCACCAGGTTCATGCCGTCTTTCAGTGGCGTCACCAGGGCAATGTCCGCCGCCCGGTAGTAAGCCACTACCTCTTCGAATTTCATGCTGCGATGGATATAGTGAACGGGCACCCAGCCGGCGCGGGTGAAATCGCCGTTGATTTCGCTTACCAGCCGTTCGACCTCATTTTTGAGTTCGTGGTAATCGTCGATGCCTTCACGGCTGGGCACCAGATGCTGGACGTAGCGCACGCGCTTGAACAGTTTCGGATAGCGCTGCAAGGCCAGATGGAAGGCCTCCAGCCGGTTGAGGATACCCTTGGTGTAATCCATGCGGTCCATGCCCAGAATCAGTTTGCGCCCGTCCAGTGTCGATTGCAGATAGGCGACCAGCTCATCCACTCTCTCGCTCGCCGCGCATTCGGCGAAACTCGCGTAATCGATACCGATCGGGAAACTGCCCACGCGCACTTTCCTGCGCGTGTCCGGATCGGGCCCGTTGTCCGGTTCCGCCTGTGGCCAGACCGTGGAAATTCGACCCGCTTTTTCGACGTGGATGTCTTCGAACAGGGTCCGGACGCACTGCAGGAAATTGCGCCGGTCACGAGCGGTCTGGAAGCCGACCAGGTCGAATTGCAGCAAACCCCGGATGATCTGCTGACGCCAGGGCAACCTGAGGAAAATATCCAGCGGCGGGAAGGGAATGTGCAGGAAGAAACCGATGCGGTTGTCCAGTTTCAGTTCCCGCAGCTCGCGGCCCATCTGCATCAGGTGGTAATCCTGCACCCAGATGAAGTCACCGGGCTCGGCGATGTCGGCGACGGCCCGGGCGTATTTGCGATTGACCTGTCGGTAGCAGCGCCAGTACGAGGGAACGAAATTGCAGTTGCAGGTGAAATCGTGAAACAGTGGCCAGATGGCTTCATTCGAAAAGCCGAAATAAAAACCGTCCACCTCGCTCGCGGTCAGACCGACCGTCTGCACGCTGTAGGCGACGTCCCGGGTCAATTCATCCAGCACCGGCTGCACCTCTGCGGCGTCGGCATCCGCCACACCGGGCCAGCCGACCCACACACCGCCGCGTTTCTTCAAGGCCGGCACGAGGGCGCTGACCAGGCCGCCGGAGCCCGGCTCGGCATCCCAGCCGCCGTCTGCGGCTTGCCGGATGACGAAGGGCAGGCGGTTGGAAACGACGATCAGTCGGGTTGTGGTCGGCTCGTAAGCCATGCAGCGTTCCTTTGTATCGTTTTCATGTCCGCAGGCGGCAGCAGGATCACCCGGCGGCACGGTGCGTTCATGAATGGTGTCTTGCGGCCGGCCGGCGGTCATTGAAAAATGTCAATTTTCCTGCGAAACCGTGCCGGCCAGCCGAAGGTGCCGATGCGAATGCGTCCCTTCGTCATTGCGGTCCCCACACGCCTCAATCCCCGCCGCCGGTGATCGCCTCGAAGCCCCCGATCACGTCCAGCAGTTCGGAGGTGACCGAGTCCTGCCTGGCGCGCCGGTACGCCATGGTGACGTCGTCCAGGCGTTCGTCGAGGTTGCGCTCGGCCGATTGCATCGCCGCCAGTCGGCTGCCGTGCTCGCTGGCCTGGGATTCGGCACAGGCACGGAATATCGACACGAACAGGTACTGGTGCACGAGGCGGCTCAGCAGGCGGTCGCGGTTCATGCTGAAAGTGGGCAGGCTGTTCGACGGCCAGCTTTTTTCGCGCAAATGGCGAAAACGACGCAGGTCGAGCGGCAGGAGCTCGACGGTCGCGGGCTCGTAGCGGCTGCCCTCGGAGTGGCCGTTGAACAGCAGATAGACCGCGTGTACCCGGGATTGGGCGCGCCACTCGTCGACCTTGAGCAATATCTGCTGCACGGTGGTGGTGATCCGATCGGCCGCGCCAGGCACCAGGAAAACCTCCTCGACGTTCTGACCCGCACTTTCAAGGCTGGCGGCGACGCGCGCGCCAACCGCCAACAGCAAGCGGTTTTCCGGCGCCACGGCCGTTGCGTCCAGCCGCTGCTGGGCGTGCTCGCTGATCACCTCGTTGAAGCGCCCGCACAGCCCGTGGTCGGAACCAAAAACGACGGCGGCCAGGCGTGCCGGCTCGCGGGTCGGGGCTGAAAGCCCCGCAGCGCGGGGGCCATTGCCGGACGGCAACTCCATATCCTGCAGCGCCACGTGCAGGCCACGCTCCACGTTTCGGAAATAGCTCTGGAGCGCCCGGACCGCCTCTTCGTACTGGCGGATGCTGGCCGCCGACAGCGCCTTCATCGTCCGAACGATATTGCGCAGTTCCTGCAAACTGTCGAGCCGGCTATGGAGCTGTTCGAGGGTTTCCATCGCCGCTCAGCCGCGACCGGGCTTGGGTGCCGGGCAAAACCGATCGCGGCTAAAGCCGCTCCCACTCACTTGACTCGGGCGCCAGCGGCTTGCTGTGGTGCTTTGTGCTTGCCTGGCTGGAATGGGCATGTTGATCGGTTTCCTCTGTTGTTTGTCGCTGGCGCGAGGTCCGGCGGGCGCCTTGTTTGGCTCAAGCGGATTTTTGCTCCAATTCCGACAGGGCCTCGCGCGCCGCGTCGAGCAGCTGCTGCCACTGTTCGTCATCCTGTTCCTCACCCTGCTCCATGCGCTCGCACAATTCGGGCAAGTCGTCGAGCATGCGTTCTTGCACCGCCTGCTCAGCCGCGCCGACCTGGTCCAGGGGTAACTCGTCGAACAGGCCGGCGTTGACGGCCTTGAGCGCCGCCATCTGTTCGCTGGCGCGCAGCGGCTGGTGCTCACTCTGCTTGAGGATCTCGCGCACGCGCCGGCCGTGCTCGATGGTCGCCCGGGTGTCCTTGTCGAGGCGGGTGGCGAAGCGGGCGAAGGTTTCCAGTTCCTCGAACTGTGAATAGGCGAGCCGCAGGTCTCCGGCGACGCTGCGAAAAGCCGGGTATTGGGTTTTGCCGCCGACCCGCGAGACAGATTTGCTGACGTCGATGGCCGGCAGCAGGCCCTTGCGGAACAGGGTTGGCGAGAGATAGATCTGCCCATCGGTGATGGAGATCAAATTGGTCGGGATATAGGCGGAGATGTCCTGCGCCTGTGTTTCGATCACCGGCAGAGCGGTCAGCGAACCGTCTCCCAGTTCCTCACGCTGGTGAGTGGCGCGCTCCAGCAGCCGCGAGTGAATGTAAAAAATATCGCCCGGGTAGGCTTCGCGCCCGGGCGGCCGACGCAGCAGCAGGGACAATTCCCGGTAAGCCCGGGCGTGCCGGGTCAGATCGTCGTAGACGATCAGCGCGTCCCGGCCCTGCTCCATGAAGTACTCAGCCATGGTGGTGGCGGCGTAGGGCGTGATGAAGCGCAGGCCCGGCGGATCCTCGTCCGAGGCGACCACCACGACGGTGTGCGCCAGCGCGTCTGTTTCGCGCAGGGTGTCGACCACGCGGGCGACTGCCGTGCCGCGCTGCCCTATGGCGCAATAGATGCAGATGACGTCTTTGTCGCGCTGGTTGATGATGGTGTTGACGGCCACCGAGGTCTTGCCTGTCTGGCGATCGCCGACGATCAGTTCGCGCTGACCTCGCCCGATCGGTATCAGGGCGTCGATGACCTTAATGCCG
>JAVVFH010000288.1:0-4243 GCA_032250585.1 Lysobacterales bacterium | reverse complement strand
CAGTTGTGGGCAAGATCCGCAGCGCCTACCCGGAGGCTGAAATCGTGGTTGTCGACGACGGCTCGACCGATGCCACGCCCCGACTGGCCAGGGGGCAGGGCGCCAAGGTCATTTCGCATCCGCACAGCCTCGGTAATGGCGCTGCGGTCAAGGCCGGCGCGCGTGCCGCCGCTGGGGACATTCTTGTATTTCTCGACGCCGACGGCCAGCACGACCCGGACGACATCCCGCGCTTGCTGGAAAAGCTCGAGCAGGGCCACGAAATGGCCATCGGCGCGCGCTCGTCGGCATCGCACGCCAACAAGGCCCGTCTGGCGGCCAACGGCGTCTACAACGTCATCGCCTCGATGGTCACCGGCCACCGCATTCCGGACCTCACCTCCGGCTTTCGCGCAGTTAAAGCCGACCTGTTCAGAAAATTCCTGTACCTGCTGCCCAACGGGTTTTCGTATCCGACCACAATTACCATGGCCTTCATGCGAGCCGGCTACCCGGTGACTTTCGTGCCGATCGAAGCGAAAAAACGAAAGGGAAAGAGCCACATCAACCCAATCAAGGACGGCATCCGGTTTTTGATCATCATTTTCAAGATTGCCACGTTGTATGCGCCGCTTAAACTGTTTTTGCCAAGCAGTTTTGTGTTCTTTGTTTTGGGGTTGGGGTACTATCTTTATACATTCTTGACCGACGGCAGGTTCACGAACATGAGTCTGTTGCTGTTCAGTGCAGCGGTGATCATATTTCTTATTGGTTTGATCTCGGAACAGATTACCGCGTTGAATTTTAAAGATACTTTGGATTAGGTCATGCTGGCGGCGCGTTTGCGGAGAGTGCTTTCTGTTGTGCGGTGGACACCATTGCACCCGCAATGGCTGCTGCGATTTGGGCGTTCTGGTAAAGAACTCGAACAATTTATCTGTGGTCGAGTCCTTGACGTTGGTTGTGCAGATCGCTGGCTTGAAAAAAAAATTCCGACAGGCAGCCAATATGTTAGTCTCGATTTCCCCTCAACGGGGGGTAATCTATACAGTGCCAAACCGGATATATTTGCGGATGCAGCGAAGCTGCCTTTTCTTGATGGTAGCTTTGAAACGGTGGCGCTTTTCGAGGTTCTGGAGCATGTCAAGGATCCTCAGCAAGCGATTAGCGAGGCTGGAAGAGTTCTAAGTTCTGGTGGAAAAATTCTTGTAACAATACCCTTTCTTTATCCGGTGCACGATGAACCACATGACTATCAACGGTATACAAGGCACGGGCTTGAGCGTGAAGTAGATCAAATTGGTTTAACCATAGAAACAATTGAACCGTCACTTGGCAGTGCGGAAACATCCGGACTGATCATGAACATTGCGCTATCGGGTATGGCAATTCGTGCTATAGAGTGTCGACATCCGGCTGTCATTCTTCTTCCTTTTATTGTATTTTTAATTCCAGTAATTAACATTTTCTCTTTTCTGGTGGCTCGAACATTTCCATCTTGGTATTCGTTGACTGCTGGATATACGTTGGTTGCAAGTAAGAAATGACAGCGGATGCGAAAAGTAGCAACATTAGGAACGCACTCTAGCGTGAAAAACGAATTGAACAATGAGGATGAATTCATTGTCTTCGGTAGGCCGGATATCCAAGAGGATGATATTCGGGAGGTCGAGGACTGTCTGCGTTCGGGCTGGCTGGGTACGGGGCCTAGAGTGGCGCAGTTTGAAAGTGATTTTTCCGAATATAAGGGTGTAAGGTCCAAGCAAGTAGCGGCTGTCAATTCATGTACTGCAGCGCTGCACATAAGCATGGTCGCTGCCGGCTTGAGTCCGGGTGCAGAAGTTATTACTACGCCCTTGACGTTCTGTGCAACCGTAAATGCAATCATCCATGCCGGCTTGACACCAATTCTTGCAGATGTGGAGCCCAAAACGCAGTGTATTGATCCGGATGCTATCGAGGCTGCGATTACTCCGCGTACCGAGGCTATTGTGCCGGTTCATTTCGCCGGTCGGCCGTGCGACATGGACCGGATCATGGCAATCGCCCAGCGGCATGGTCTGATAGTCATCGAGGACTGTGCGCACGCGATCGAGACTGAGTACAAGGGGCGTAACGCAGGTACTTTTGGTGATTTCGGCTGTTTCAGTTTCTATGTAACCAAGAACGTCGTGACCGGCGAGGGCGGAATGATTCTCGGCCGCAGCGAGGAAACCGTTGCGCGCGCTCGAATTCTCGCGCTGCATGGAATGAGCAAGGATGCCTGGCACCGATTCGGCGATAAGGGCTATAAGCATTACGAGGTCGTTGAGTGCGGCTTCAAGTCCAATATGATGGATTTGCAGGCCGCGCTGGGCATCCATCAGCTAAAGCGTGTCGAACACAACCTATTGAGGCGCGAACGGCTTTGGAGCGCATACCAGCGACAACTGGTCGATCTCCCGTTGACCCTTCCCGCTGAACGGGCCCCCCATACGCGTCACGGTCGGCATCTGTTCACAGTGATGGTCGAAGAATCACGTTGCGGGGTGTCGCGCGACACGTTTCTGGAACACATGAATGCCTGCCGGATCGGCACCGGGGTACATTACTTGACCATTCCCGAGCACCCCTATTATCGACAGCGCTTCGACTGGCGGCCCGAGCAATGGCCTGAAGCGACGCGCATTGGTCGTTCCACGGTCAGCCTCCCCTTGTCTCCGGATCTGTCGGACGGGGAATTCGACCGCGTTGAAGCGGCGATACGCGCGATTGTCGGCTGACGAGCACGGTTTTATATGGCCCGTCCCCTCCGCTATGCTATACGCAGTCTGAATGGTGTTGTCCGCCCGGTGGACGAGTTGCTGGCACCGCCGCCATGGTCGGACGCCCCGCCGTTGTTCCTGCTCGGAAGTGCTCGTTCCGGGACCACGCTCGGCTACCAGATCCTGGCTCAGGCATTTCACGTAACCTTTCTTCCACGTGCTGTGAATCTTGCGCCGGGATTGACGCATACATGCTTTCGCATGTTCTCTCAAAGACTCCGCGAACCGCCAGGCAACCTCCAGTCCAATCGAGGACGGACAAAGGGTCTGTTAGGACCGGCGGAAGCGATCGGGTTCTGGACGCCTTGGGTGGATGAGCAGGGCCCGCGCGTGAATGCCTTGGCCCGTGATGAAATTGCGCTGGCAAACGCCGTCCATCGACTGCAGGGCCACCTTCGCGCGCCGTTGCTGACCAAATGTCTTTACTTGGTGCACGCCACGGATTTGCTGGCGCGTGCGTTTCCGAACGCGCGATTCATCCACTTATCGCGCTCACCGGTGCCCGCCATCGCATCGCTGTATACGATCCGCCGCGGGATCAGCCCAGCCTGGTGGTCAGTCCGGCCGCCTGGCGCGGAACGCGTTTCCAGTCTACCGTTACTGGACCAGTGTGTCTGGCAGCACTTCGCCGTCGAAGCCTTGGTGCGTGAGGCGCTTGCGGCTATCGGTCCCGCGCGATCGCGTATTCTTGTCTACGAGCAGCTCTGTAGTAATCCACAGGCGGAAATGGAAACGATATGTCAATGGGTTACTCCCGCCGGTTGGCAAGCCCGGGAGGATTGGCAACCGCCTGCGCTCAGTCCTTCGGAGCAAGTAGAGCCTGAACTGGAACAACGCATTCGAACTTCGCCGGAGTTCCGCCATGCATGATTCCAGTCGGATGGTTATTAAGAGAACTCTGGCGCTTCTCGGTTTCGCGATCTTCGCAGTGGCGCTTGGTATTGCGTTGTATCGTGCAGCGCCCCGGGTCCAGCAATTCAACGCTAGTTGGCTGCCGCCCATGTTCCTCGCGGTTCTAGTCAGTTTGGCTATTCAAGCCGAGCAGATCATCGTCTTCCTCCGCACCCGGGGAGGACGGGGGCAGCGGCGATGGGCAGCGTGGTTCGCTTCCGAAAAGGCCTGGCTCAATGTGGCAATTCCGGCTAAGGCTGGCACGGTCGGAGCCGTGGCGCTCATGGTGAAAAAGCATGGTCTGCCTTGGACCGAGTATGTGGCCTTCATGCTTCTGTGTAGTCTGTTCACCGCAGCGGCCAGTTTGGGTGGGGTTCTTTTTCTTTTCCTGGATCCACGATTGGCGCTGGGCACATGTTTGGCGGTCGGTCTGCTGTTGATCGCGATGCCAAGACTGCCGGGAGACAGGGGAAGGCCATCGAGGATCTATCTAATGGTACTGGCTGTTGCAAACCTTATAGCGATCTCGCTGGGATTGGTGTTCTCATTGCGAGTTCTGGGAATTACCG
>JAVVFH010000287.1:0-4265 GCA_032250585.1 Lysobacterales bacterium | reverse complement strand
GTCTCATTCTGAAATACTTGGAGGCGGGATGCCTCGTTCCACCCTCAGGTCGAAAAAAAGCGCCGATTTCCAACTCAAGGAGTTGCGCAGCGACGCTGAAGGCCGGCTCGAGCAGGGCACCGCTCCGCAAAACAACAGTTGGTCGCTGGGAACCGACGCCCTGACACTGCTCTACCAGTTGGCCGCCAACCCCGATACCGCCAGTGACGCACTGAAGCTCCTGCACGAACTGCAGGTCCATCAGGTCGAACTGGATTTGCAGCAGGGGCAGCTCAAATCGGTCGAGGATGAGGCCGCCTGGGCCCTGTCGCGCTACCAGGCGTTCTACGAATTCGCACCGGTTGCGTATTTCGCACTCAGCCTCGACGGTCTGATCATCGAGGCCAATCGGGCTGGCGAGCGCCTGCTCGGATTCAATCGCGACGACCTGCGCGACCAGCCAATCTTGAGCTACCTCGCGCCGGCAAGCCAGGCTGAAGTCATCAGCCTGTTCGATCGCTTGCGCGCGGGTGCCACGGATTCAAGCTGCCAGGTGAAATCTGCGCCGGGTACAAGTGGGCCAGATACTCTGCGGCTTACCGCTTGCGTTCCTCCGCACCAGGCAATCGTACTGATGACGGTAACCGGGCCGGGCTGAGCGCAGGCGCCACGACGGACACAGCGACCTCGCAACCGGGCCTGGCAATCCCGGACAAGGGCATTGATCCATGAACTCCGCAGCCGCCCCGAAAGAGCCCCGTAGCCCGTCCACCGCGGTACGCATCGTGGGTATCGGCGCATCGGCCGGGGGCCTCGTGGCGCTCGAGCATTTTCTGGCGGAGATCCCGTCAGACAGCGGTATCGCCTGGATTGTCGTGCAACACTTGGACCCGACGCAAAAGGCTCTCTTATCGGAGTTGTTGCAGCGCGTCACCCCGATGCCGGTGCGCGAAGCGACGCAAGACATGCGCATTCAACCCGACGGCGTATACGTGATTCCGCCGAACACGGAGCTCAGCGTGGCGGATGGTTTACTGAAACTTGCCCAGCCGGCTGAACCGCGGGGCCAGCGTCTTCCCATCAACGTCCTGTTCTCGTCACTGGCCAGCGAGCGCGGCGAGAGCGCCATCGCCGTGATCCTTTCCGGCATGGGCTCGGACGGCACGCTGGGTGCCCAGGCCGTAAAGGCGATGGGCGGATTGATCGTGGCACAGGACCCGGCTTCGGCACAGTTCGATTCCATGCCCCGCAGCGCCATCGATGCGGGTTGCGTCGACATCGTCGCGCCAGCCCGTGATTTGCCGGCGCGCATCATGGCGTACACGGCCCGCGTGCCCGGCCAGACTGGGGCCGCCGGGGAAGAGGCACAGGCTGTCCCGGATACTGAACCCCTGCAGCAGATTGTCACGTTGTTGCGTCAGCGAACGCGCCATGATTTCTCATTGTATAAATCCAGCACGCTGCAGCGCCGGATCGAACGACGCATGGCCATTCACCGCATCGCCCCGGCGGCGCGTTATGTGGAACTCCTGGAACAGAATCCCCAGGAAATCGATCTGTTGTTCAAGGAGTTGCTGATCGGCGTGACCGGCTTTTTCCGCGACGCGGAGGTCTGGGCCTGCCTGGCTGAAACAGCCCTGCCGGACCTGCTGGCCCGGCGGCAGGATAACGCCAACCTGCGCGCCTGGAGCATTGGTTGTTCGACGGGTGAAGAAGCCTATTCGCTGGCCATGGTTTTCAGTGAGGCAGCCGAGCGGATGCCACAGCCATACGATCTGAATTTGCAGATATTCGCCTCCGACCTGAGTGCGGATGCCATTGCGACGGCCCGCCGCGGCAAATATCCGCTGTCGATTCGGGACTCCGTGTCCGGCGAACGGTTGAAGCGTTTTTTTACGGCGCACGACAGCTACTACCAGATCAATCAGAACATCCGCGACCTCGTGCTGTTTGCGCAGCACGACGTCGTGCTGGACGCGCCCTTTACCAAGCTCGACCTCGTTGCCTGCCGCAACCTGCTGATCTACTTCGACCCGCAGCTGCAACGCCGTCTGCTACCGCTGTTCCACTACAGCCTGCGCTCCGGCGGTGTGTTGTTGCTGGGAAACTCCGAGACGGTAGGGCGCCTCCATCACCTGTTTGAGCCCATACAGCCGAAACTGCGGCTCTATCGCCGCCGGGAAAATGTTTCCCGGGCCGGCCTCGACTTCACGCTGAGAGCGTTTTCTTCCCGACCCAGGACCCTCAAGGAGCCCGCCGTGTCGCCACCCCCTGTTTCCATGGAAACCGCCGACAGCCTGCAGGCGGCGGCCGACCACGTGTTGCTGCAGGTGTACGCGCCGGCAGCCGTGCTGCTCAATTCGGAGGGCGATATCGTCTACGTTAACGGGCGTACCGGGAAGTACCTGGAACCGGCGGCCGGCAAGGCCAACTGGAACATTCATGCAATGGTGAACGAAAGCCTGCGCGCGCCGCTGGCGAGTGCCTTGAAGACTGCGGCGGGGCAACAGGAACCGGTATACCTGCATGGCTTGCCATTGTCCACGCCTCCAGAGGCGCAACGCGTCGATGTCACGGTGCAGGCCTTTGATAAGCCGGCAGTCCTGCACGGGATGATTTTTGTCGTGTTCCGCGATGTCGCGGTGGCCCCGGCCGACAGCGGCCGGGGCAAAGGAACCAGCGGCGAGCATTGGGGGCGGTCGAGCGAACTGCAGCAATACCACACTGAAATCGAGACATTGCGCGAGGAAGCGCGCGCGGCCCGGGAGCAATCGCAGTCGTATAACGAGGAGTTGCAGTCCACCAACGAGGAACTGCAATCGACCAACGAAGAACTGACCACTTCGAAGGAAGAAATGCAGTCCATGAATGAGGAACTGCAGACGATCAACAGCGAGTTGCATTCCAAGCTGGACGCGCTCGCTCTGGCCCAGAGCGACCTGCAGAATTTGCTCAACAGCATCGAGATCGCGATTCTGTTTCTCGACCGGGATCTCAATGTCCGCCGGTACACCGATCTGGCAGCGACGGTCATCAACCTGCGTGAGACCGACATCGGCCGCCCGCTCAGCGACCTGACGACCAGCCTGCAATATGACGCCTTGCACGATGACGCGCTCGAGACCCTGCGCACACTGGCGGCAGCGGAGAAGCAGATTCTCTCCACGGACGGCCGGTGGTTCTCGGTTCGCATCATGCCATACCAAACGCTGGACAAACTGGTCGACGGGGTGGTGATCACCCTGGTCGACATCACGGCCACGAAGGAACTCGAATCGGCGCTCCGCCAGCAATCGAAGCCCTGAAATACCGGACTTCGAGCGACTTCCGTTTTGGATAGGTTTGTGGGAGCGGCGACTTGAGCGGCACTTCTCCGCCTGGACCGGCGTTATTTCAGCCCCGATTCCGAGTCCTGATCGGAATCCGGATCCAGCGGCGACTTGAGCGACACCGGATCCTTCGCCGCGCCCTTGATGGAAGCGAAAATACCGACCGCCAGGATGCCGAGAATCACGCCCAGCGAGACCTCGCCCGGGATATGATAATGGTTGCTCAGCATCATCTTGACGCCCACGTAAGCCAGCACGAACACCAGTGCGCTTTTCAGGTAGCGGAACTTGTCCACGTAGCCGGCCAGCACGAAGTACAGCGAGCGCAGACCGAGGATCGCGAAGATGTTCGACGTGAACACGATGAACGGGTCGCGGGTCACGGCGAACACGGCCGGGATCGAGTCCACCGCGAACATCACGTCGCTGCTCTCCACCAGCAGCAGAGCCAGGAACAGCGGAGTCGCGACCCGCTTGCCGTCGACCCGGGCGAAAAAGTGCGAGCCGTGGTAGCTGTCGGTCACCGGCACCCAGCGCTGCGCCAGTCGCACGAGCGGGTTTTCAGCCGGGTCGACGGTTTCGTGCCGCAGCAGCAGCATCTTGACCGCGGTGTAGATCAGCAGCGCACCGAACACGTAGACGATCCAGTCGAAGCGGTTGATCAGCGTGACGCCCAGCGCGATCATCACGCCGCGCAGGATCACGGCGCCCAGGATGCCCCAGAACAGCACCCGGTGCTGGTACTGTGGCGGCACGCCGAATTTCGCGAAGATGAGGACGAAGACGAAGATGTTGTCGACCGAGAGCGACCACTCGATCACGTAGCCGGTCAGGAATTCCAGCGCCCGCGTGTGGCGCTCCGCCTCCGGCCCGTAGGAGGTCCAGAGGAAGGCGAAGAAGCCGAGCGCGAGCAGGACATAGGCGCCGGACTTGATCAGGGCGGTCAGCACCGGCACC
>JAVVFH010000286.1:0-4269 GCA_032250585.1 Lysobacterales bacterium | reverse complement strand
GTAGTTCACCACGTCGAGACGGGTGACGTCGTAGCGGTTGAGCAGGTAATTGGCGTAAGAGTCTTTCTCGCTGAAAATCGCCACCAGCACGTTGGCGCCGAGGACTTCGTCCTTGCCGGCCGACTGCACGTGGTAAAGCGCCCGCTGCAGGACGCGCTGAAAACCGATGGTCGGTTGGGTGTCGCGGCTGTCGTCCGCGGGCAGCATGGGCACGGTGTCTTCAAGCACTTTGCGGATGTCTTTTTCCAGGGCCGCAACGTCTGCCCCGCAGGCGCTCAAAATACCAAGGGCTGAGGTGTTTTCGAGCAGCGCCAGCAGCATGTGCTCAACCGTCAGGTACTCGTGACGTTGTTCGCGGGCTTCCTGGTAAGCCTGGCTGATGGACAGTTCCAGTTCCTTGCTGAACATGACTAGCTACCTCTGTCGGGCGGGGCTCGCAGGAACGTACCTCAAGCCTTTTCCATCGTGCATTTGAGCGGATGATCGTTCTGCCGCGAAAACTCGTTGACCTGGACCACTTTGGTTTCCGCGACTTCGTAGGTGAATACGCCGCATACGCCCTTCCCGCGCGTGTGGACGTGCAGCATGACCTGAGTCGCCCGATCCTGGTTCATGCCGAAAAAAATTCTGAGGATCTCGATGACGAAATCCATGGGCGTGTAATCGTCGTTCAACAATATCACCCGGTACATCGGCGGAAGCTCGACCTCCGGCCGGGACTCCTCCAGGGCGACACCGTGATTTTTACGTGATTCCAGATCCTGTCCCATGTGCGAGATTTTATCTTAACGACCTTCAATCTGATAGTGTCGGTCGGAAATGGTTCCCGTGAACTCAACTTTAGCTTTCCAATTCCGACCCCATCTAATGTGCCATGCGGGTTACTGAGAAAATACGGGGTCAGATCATGGTCGCCATGTCAGGCGGAGTGGATTCGTCTGCTTCGGCTCTGCTGTTGCAGGCGCAGGGACAGCCCATCGCCGGCATGTTCATGAAGAACTGGGAAGAAGACGACCGCTTCGGCGCGTGCACGGCCGCAGCGGATGCCGCCGATGCACAGGCCGTGGCCGACCTGATCGGTATCACGCTGCACCGGCGGAATTTCGCGGCCGAATACTGGGATTGCGTCTTCGAAGAGTTTCTGGCCGAGTACCGGGCCGGGCGCACACCCAATCCGGATATCCTCTGCAACCGCGAAATCAAATTCAAGACTTTCCTGGAGCATGCGACGGATTTGGGCGCCGATCACATCGCGACCGGCCATTACGTGCGCGCCGACTGCCGCGACGGCACTCACCGGCTGTTGCGCGGCCGGGATGGCAACAAGGACCAGAGCTATTTCCTCTACACCATCGACCAGCAGCAACTCGCCCGCACGCTGTTCCCGGTGGGTGAACTGGAAAAGCCGGCGGTCCGGCGATTGGCGGCAGAAGCCGCCTTGCCGGTGCACGCCAAGAAGGACAGCACCGGGATCTGCTTTATCGGCGCGCGCAACTTCCGTGCGTTTTTGGGCGAGTACATCGCCGCGGCCCGCGGTGAAATCCGGACGCCGGAGGGGCAACTGATCGGTGAGCACGAAGGCCTGATGTTTCACACGCTCGGCCAGCGTCAGGGCCTGGGAATCGGCGGCGTAAAGGGCTTTCCGGATCAGCCCTGGTACGTGCTGCACAAGGATCTGGAAACCAACGTGCTCTACGCCGGCCAGGGGCATGACCATCCCTGGCTGTTCGCACGGAGGCTGCGGGCCGAAAACCTCAGCTGGGTGTCCGGTCTGCCGCCGGCGGCGGGTTCGCGTTTGACGGCCAAAGTCCGCTACCGCCAGGCAGACCAGGCGTGTGTCGTCAACGAAATCGGCGAGCACGGCTTGTCCCTGGAATTCGAGCAGCCGCAGCGAGCTGTGACGCCGGGGCAGTCCGTGGTGCTTTACGATGGCGAAATCTGCCTCGGCGGAGGCATCATCGAATGGGCCGATACGCCACCCAATCGCGCGCTCGGGCAAATACCGGGAAAGGTGAATTCATGAAAGAGCGAACCCTCGCACTGGCAGGCGTCTTCCAGGCCGCTGAACTGGTGCGGCAGGCGGCCAATCACGGCACCTGGTCCGGCTACGCGGCCAGCGCTTCGCTGCGCAGCCTGTTTCGCCTGGAAACGGCTTCGGTGGCGGACGTTTTTGGCGACCGCAGCCAGGTGCGGCTCGGCACCGAGACTCTGCTGGCCGTGCTGCAGGGCGAAAACCGCTATACCGAAACACTGCGCTATGCGGTCGGGTTGCTGCAGGTCGAGAAAAAATTTCGACGCGCGGAAAAGGTGCAGCAGACGATCGGCAACCGGCTCGAGGAAATCTCTGCCGGCGGCGAAGCGCTCGAGGAACACGAGCGCGAAGACCTTCAGGTGGGGCAAATCTCGCGGCTTTACAGTGAGACGATCAGCAACTTGTCGCCTCGCATCGTGGTCAACGGCAAACCGCAGTATCTCAAGAACGAGCGCACCATCGAATGGATCAGGGCCCTGCTGCTGGCCGGCCTGCGCTCGGCGACGCTGTGGCAGCAACTCGGCGGCAACCGCTTCGAGCTGATGTTCCGCCGCAAACAGATCATGCGCGAAGCCCAGACACTGCTGCTGGGGTGAAGCCGCAGGTGCAAATCGCCCTGGCGCTGGAGAGCCGGTTCGAATTCAGCGATAATGATTAATTGCTCCAACACCATAAACCACTGCGTAACAGGACATCGGAGACCAGCATGAGTGACTCCCTATCAACCGCCGCCAGCCTCAACGTCAATGGCCAGGACTATCGTTATTACAGTCTGGAAAAACTCGGGCAGCAATACGACATCAGCCACCTGCCCTTCAGCCTGAAAATCCTGCTGGAAAATCTCTTGCGTCACGAAGACGGTCTGGAAGTCACGCGCAGCGACATCGAAGCCCTTTGTAGCTGGAAGCCCGACGACAAGCCGGCCACCGAAATCGCCTTCACGCCGTCCCGTGTCGTGTTGCAGGATTTCACCGGCGTGCCAGCGGTCGTGGACCTGGCCGCCATGCGCGATGCGATGACCGCTCTGGGCGGTGATCCCGAACTGATCAATCCCCTGTCGCCGGCGGAACTGGTCATCGACCACTCGGTGCAAGTCGACAGCTTCGGACAGGCCAACTCGCTGGAACTCAACAACGACATCGAGTTTCAGCGCAATGAAGAACGCTACAGTTTCCTGCGTTGGGGCCAGTCGGCCTTCTCCAACTTCAGTGTCGTGCCGCCGAACACCGGCATCGTGCACCAGGTCAATCTCGAGCATCTGGCACGCGTGGTCTTCGACACCGAAGGCGTGGCCTATCCCGACACGGTGGTGGGGACCGACTCCCACACCACGATGATCAATGGTCTCGGCGTGCTGGGCTGGGGCGTCGGTGGCATCGAAGCGGAAGCCGCGATGCTCGGCCAGGCGATCACGATGCTGATCCCGCAGGTCGTCGGCTTCAAACTCACCGGCAAGCTGCCTGAGGGCGCAACCGCCACCGACCTGGTGCTCACTGTCACGCAAATGCTGCGCGAACACGGTGTGGTCGGAAAGTTCGTCGAATTTTTCGGTGACGGGCTGGACCACCTGCCGCTGGCCGACCGCGCAACGATCGCCAACATGGCCCCTGAATATGGCGCTACCTGCGGCATTTTCCCAGTTGATGAGGAAAGCCTGCGCTACCTGAGGCTTACAGGGCGTTCGGAAGAGCGCATCGCGCTGGTCGAGACCTATATGAAGGCGCAGGGCATGTTTCGCACCGCGGGCCAGGCGCCGGCAGCCTACAGCTCCGAAATGCATCTGGACATGGGCGAGGTGCTGCCCGGCCTGGCCGGACCGAAGCGCCCGCAGGATCGCGTGCTGCTGAGCGATGCGGCCGACAACTATCACGAACACATGCGCGAGCATCACGACGCCCGCCAGGAACGGGCCGAGGCCCGTTTCGAAGGCGAAGGCGGCAGCACTGCGGTGGGCCGTGACCGCAGTTGCGAAGCGCCGGTGGTGCCCGTCAATTACGCCGACCGTGATTTCGACCTGGAAGACGGCGCCATCGTGATCGCGGCCATCACTTCCTGCACGAATACCTCGAACCCGGCCGTGATGCTCGCCGCGGGTCTGCTGGCGCGTAACGCGGTGCGCCGCGGGTTGAAGGTCAAGCCCTGGGTCAAGACTTCGCTCGGGCCCGGTTCGCGGGTCGTGACCGACTACCTGAAAAAAGCCGAAGTGCTGGATGACCTCGAAGCGCTGGGTTTTAACG
>JAVVFH010000285.1:0-4301 GCA_032250585.1 Lysobacterales bacterium | reverse complement strand
CCCGCCAACGCTTCGTCCAGCCCCAGTTGCTGGCGCCCGCGCTGTAGCCGCTCTTTCCCGACCGCGCCCGCGGCAAAGGGTAGCGCCTCGAGGTTCGTCGGTATTTTCGTCGCCAGGACCACGATCTCCTCGAGACGGTCCAAGTCTCCGGCTCGAGCTGAATCGGTCGGTTTCGACTTGACCTGGGCCTGCGCCATCTGCAACGACAGCAGCAACAACGGGCACAGCAACGAAACGAGTCTCAACATCGATGAATGCAGGCGGCCAGGGACGGCCAGGATAGTCGAAACGGACCGCGAAGGCGAAGCCGGCTGCGGCCCGTACCGGGTATTTCAGGCAGCATAACCGCGATGCCGCGCGCCGTTTCGCGTCCCTGTCATTCCGGAGCGGCCTGCCACTGCGCGGGCACTTATTTGAGTTGCGACCTGAAGTAGTTGAAAGAATGCACGAAGGCCTTCTGGATTTTCTCCGCTTCGGCCATCAGTAAATCCCAGCGGTGCTCGCTCGCCGTACGCAGGTCCTCCAGTTTTTTGCGGGCCGCTGCCGACAACTCGCGCAGTTCGGCCAGTTGTTCCCGGTACGTCGCTTTCAGGTCCGCCTCGCTTTTGTCCGCCTTCTTTTCCAGTTCGTCGATCTGGGCGTTCAGCTCGTCGAGTTGCTGCTTCATCCGTTCCACGTATTCATCGCGTCGCGACATGATTTGCGCTCCATTGCCGTGTTTGTCATTTACCATTGTAGACCATGGCCGGCACTCGAGAATTGACCCGCCTCATCGAAGCGGGCCAGCCGACTCCTTCGACCCCACGATGCTCAGCGGCTCGAAGCGGCCAGCGCCTGCTCGAGGTCCGCGCACAGATCGTCGCCGGATTCGATCCCGACGCTGAGGCGCAGCAACGACGCCGGCAAGTGCTCCTGGCCGGCCACCGCGGCGCGCCGTTCCATGGTCGACTCGACCGAACCGAGGCTGGTCGCGTGCCGGATCAGGCGGATCGCTGCGCAGACCGCGTCGGCCGCCGCCGCCCCGCCGCGCAGGTCGAAGGAGATCATGGTGCCAAATCCACGTAACTGCCGCTTCGCGAGCGCGTGGCCGGGATGGCTCTCGAGGCCCGGATAGCGCGTAGTCTCCACGGATTCGTGCGCCTCGAGGAAGCGCGCCAGTCGCCCGGCCGTTTCCTGCGCGCGCTGCAGGCGCAGCGCCAGCGTGCGGACACCGCGCACCGCCAGCCAGGCTTCCAGCACCCCGGGCGTGGCCCCGTTCAGCGTGCGCACTTGCCGCAGGCGTTCCAACAGGGCGGTGTCGCGCACGGTCAGAACACCCGCCAGCAAGTCCGAGTGCCCGCCGATAAACTTGGTGGCTGACTGCATGCTGATGTCGGCCCCCAACACCAGCGGTTGCTGGTTGAGGGGCGTGGCGAAAGTGTTGTCGACCACCAGCAACGCGTCCGGCTGGCGGGGCGCCGCGCAGATGGCGGCCAGGTCGGCGATCGCCAGCAACGGATTCGAGGGTGACTCCAGCCACAACAGGTCGTGCGTCTGCGCGGTCGCGACCCAGCGGTCCGTGTCCAGTACGTCGATGGTGCTGACGCGCCAGCGTCCCCGAGTCTCGCCCGCGGCCGCCAGCGCGGTTACGCCCTGGTAGCAGTCCGTCGGCAGCGCGACCCGCGAACCGGTCCGGAGTTGCTCAAAAACCGCCGCCGCAGCCGCCATGCCCGACGAAAAAGCCAATGCATGGCCGTCTTCGAGTCCGCCCAGTAGCGCCTCCAGGGCATCCCAGGTTGGTGTGCCGCCGTCACGCGAGTAGCCGGGCGCGCCCGGGCCGATGAAATTGGATGCCGGAACCAGCGGCGTGTTCAGTGGTTCGCCGGGCTCCTCCGGGCGCCCGGCACTGACCAGCCAGGATTCCGCGGAAAGTTTCTGCATGCTACCTCTGCCGGTAAAATGATTGGGTGAAAACTATACCGCAAGCAGGCACCGCCGTGCCCTTTCATCCGCGGCGCTCAAGCCGGGCCCACCCAAAAAGACGGCTCGACCGCCATCCAGGGTGGATTCCTGCGGACGATTTCTGCGAACGCGGGGCAGTCGGGACGGTGCGGCGAAGGCAGGTAACCGATCGACATCAAAAACTCGCCGGTGATTTCGCCGCCCGTGAATTTGAAGGTACGGCGGAACAAGCGGACCCAATCGTCTTTACGCAGCGGATGATGCGCGCTGAGCCAGGCCGCGAAGCCGCCGTGCGTGTCGCGCAAGCCCCGGATGATGCGCGCGTTTTCGATCACTGCGTCGACCTTCAGTCGGTTGCGGATGATGCGCGCGTCGGCCAGCAGCCGTGCGCGATCGCGCTCGCCGTAGTCCGCGACCCGATCGACATCAAAGCCGCTGTAAGCGGCCCGGAAGCCCTCGCGTTTCTTCAGGATCAGTTCCCAGCTCAGGCCCGCCTGGTTGATCTCCAGCACGAGGCGCTCGAACAGCGCCGACTCGCCGCTCAACGGAAACCCGTATTCCCGGTCGTGGTAAGGGCCATGAATTTCATGGCCGATGGCAAAATCGCAGTAAGAAGTCACGAACGCCCCGATCGACTCGATTATACCCACAGCTCGGGCGCCGGTTTTGCTATGCTTTGGCTGCATCCGCACCGAGCCCACACCACGTATGAGGCCGCCATGATAACGCATCGGAGACAATGGCTCGCGGCAGCGGTCTTCCGTTCCCGACGCCAGGACTGCGAAGGGCGCATGGACTCAACGCCGCCCATGCCACCGGCATGATGAACCCGCTGTCATGAATCCGAAGTTCGAAGCCGGCCGCTGGCTGCCGCTGATCCTGCTGCTGTTTTTCCTGTCCGGCGCGCTGGCGCTGGTCTACCAGGTGGTGTGGTCGCGCATGATGATGCACGTATTCGGCTCCACGGCGCTGGCCGTGGGCACCGTGCTGGCTGCCTTCATGTCCGGCATGGCGCTCGGCGCCTGGTACTTCGGCAAAATCGCCGACCGCAGCCCCAACCGCCTGCGCCTTTACGCGCAACTCGAGATCGGCATCGCCGTGTTCGCCCTGGCCTCGCACCTGCTGCTCAACTGGATGACCGTGGCTTACCCGGCCCTGTTCGCTTTTTTCGGATCATCGAGCGCCGTCTTCGCGGTCGTGCGCTTCGTACTGGCTTTCCTGTTGGTCATGGCACCGACCGTGCTGATGGGCGCCACCCTGCCGGTGCTCACCCGGTTTCTCGTCAGCCGGCGCGCCACAGTCGGCGTGAACCTCAGCAGCCTCTACGCGATCAACACTTTCGGTGCCGTGAGCGGCGTGCTGCTGACCGGCTTCCTGCTGATCGGCCGTTACGGCATCCACGTGCCGGTTTACGCCGCGGCCGCCGGCAACCTGCTGATCGGTCTGCTGGCGGCGACACTCGCCCGCGGCATGAGTTCGCGGCCCGTGAGCGGCCAAAGCCTGGCGCCAGCCGAGTCGGCCGGGGCCAACGCAAGCGCAGCCATACTCAGTCCCGGCACCTGGCGCCTCATCCTGTTCGGCCTGGGCCTGTCCGGGTTCACCTCCTTCGCCTACGAAATCTACTGGACGCGCTCGCTGGTCTTCATGCTCGGCAACTCCACCTATGCGCTGACAACCATGCTCGCCGCCTTTCTGACCGGCATCGGGCTCGGCGGCTGGCTGATCCGCTATCTCTTCGAGCGCGTCGCCGACCGGGCAGCGCTGTTCGGGTGGATTCAGGTCGCGCTCGGCGTCTTCTCGGCACTTGCGCTGCCGATCCTGTTTTCCTTTTCCGACCCGCAATCCCTCGACCGGTATTTCGTCGAAACCTCCGGCCAGCTTGCACCCCTGCTGTTCGCGGGCTTCGGCGTGGCCTTTGTCGTCATGCTGATACCAGCCACCCTGATCGGTGCGACCTTTCCGCTGGTGGGGGAGATCGGCGTTCGCGACCTGCGCGAGACCGGCGCCGCAGTCGGGCGGATCTACTCGGTCAACACCCTCGGCAACGTCGCCGGAGCGCTGTTGCCCGGTTTTTTCCTGCTCGGCTGGCTGGGAATTCAAAAAGGCATTCTCGCGATGGCGGTGCTGAACGTCACCCTGGGTTTCCTGGTGCTGTTTCTGCGACTGGCGCGGGCTTCGGACAATCGGTCCTGGCGAGTGGCGCTGCCGATCTTCGTGCTGCTGGCGGCCGGTCTGATGGTCGCTTGGATCCTGATCATCCCGGACCTCAAGGGAGAATTCCTCGAGTTCCTGCGGCGCTTCGAACCCGAGCAGGCGGGGACCGGTTACCTGCAGCACCTGCTGAGTTATCCGTTCGCGGT
>JAVVFH010000284.1:0-4326 GCA_032250585.1 Lysobacterales bacterium | reverse complement strand
GGGCCGCAGCGAGCGAGGGCATTGCGCTGGTGCCCTCCGGGGGGCGCACCGGGCTGAGTGGCGGAGCGGTGGCCGCCGACGGCGAGGTCGTCGTGTCTTTCGACCGAATGCGCAAAATCGTCGACTTCAATGCCATCGACCGCAGCGTCACCGTCGAAGCCGGCGTGGTAACCGCCGCGGTACAGCAATTCGCCGTCGGCCACGGCCTGTATTACCCGGTTTCTTTCGCCTCCGAGGGCTCCAGCCAGGTCGGCGGCAACATCGCTACCAACGCCGGTGGCATTCGCGTGCTCCGATATGGCCTGACCCGTGATCGTGTCATCGGCCTGAAAGTGGTTACCGGGACCGGCGAACTGCTGGATTGCAATCGCGGACTGATCAAGAACGCCAGTGGTTACGACCTGCGGCACCTGTTCATAGCCAGCGAGGGAACGCTGGGCCTGATCGTTGAGGCGACCCTGAAGTTGGTCGAACCGCCGCCGCCGGCCAAGGTGCTGCTTCTGGGGGTCGACAGCATGGATTCACTGATGAAAGTGTTTGACGCACTGCGCTCGGCCGTGACGCTTTCCGCTTTCGAGTTTTTCACCGATCGGGCGCTGCACCACGTCAGCCAGGCGAATGAACTGCCAAAACCGTTCGAAACCGATTGTCCGCTGTACGTGATCGCTGAATTCGACTGCCCCGGCCAATCCGAGGAAGAGTCGGCGATGGCGTGCTTCGAAGAATGCGCGGAGCAGGGTTGGCTGCTGGACGGCGTGATCAGCCAGAGCGAGCGCCAGGTGGCGGAGCTCTGGCGTTACCGCGAAGGCATTTCCGAGGCAATAAGCCATTTTCCGCCCTATAAGAACGACCTGTCGGTGCGGGTTTCCGTCGTGCCGGAGTTCCTGCGGCGGATGGCTCGGCTGATGAATGAGGTTTGCCCCGATTTCGATGTGGTCTGGTACGGACACATTGGCGACGGCAACCTGCACATGAATATTCTCAAGCCACGCGATCTGGATTTGGCGGAATTCGAATCGCGGGCGCACGACATCAGTGAGCGAACCTACGCCCTGACCGATGAACTCGGCGGTAGTATCTCAGCAGAGCATGGCATCGGGCTGCTGAAGCGCCCATGGCTCGACCGCGTGCACTCCTCCGCTGCGATTGACTTCATGCGAGGCATCAAGCGCGTGTTCGACCCGGCGGGCATTCTCAACCCCGGCAAGCTGCTGCCGGAAAGCAGTACGCAGGGCTCAGCGTAAATTTCAGCCAGCGCTTCAGCTGAGAAAACGCATCGAGAAGTCGACGGCCTGGATGTTTTTGGTCAAATCACCGGTGGAGATGAAGTCGACGCCGGTTTCCGCCACGGCCCTAACGCTGTCGAGCGTTATCCCGCCGGAAGCCTCAAGTCCAATTTTACCCTTGAAGCCACGGACCGCTTCGCGCAGTAGGCGCGGCCCGAAATTGTCCAGCAGCGCACGCTGTGCTCCTGACCGGCAGGCTTCCTCCAGCTGCTCCAGGTCCTCCACCTCCACCTCGAGCAGCAGTTCCGGAGCGCTTTGCCGGGCTTGGCGGACAGCGGCTGAAATCGAACCCGCCGCGGCGATATGGTTTTCCTTGATCAGAATCGCATCGAACAATCCGACCCGATGATTATGCCCGCCGCCGCAGCGCACGGCGTATTTCTGTGCAAGGCGGAGTCCCGGCAGGGTTTTGCGAGTGTCGAGAATCACCGCCTCCGTCCCCGCGATTGCATCGACGTAGCGGCGGGTTTGAGTGGCGGTGGCGGACAGCGTCTGTAAAAAATTGAGCGCCACCCGTTCGGCCGAGAGAATCGCCCGTGCCGGCCCTTCGAGCCGGCAGATCTCCTGCCCGGCGTGCAGGGCCTGGCCGTCTTCCAGCTGCCAGGAAATCGTGATGGAAGGGTCGAGCTGCCGGAAAGTCTCGTCGAACCAGGCCGCGCCGGCGAGAACGGCCTGCTGGCGACACAACACCTGCGTCTGCAGCCGCGTTGCGGCCGGGATTAACGCAGCGGTGCGGTCGCCGTCACCGATGTCTTCACGCAAGGCCTGCTGCACGCCCGACACTCGGGCTGACCCGAGCGGTCCCTTTGCACCGGGCATGTCAGAAATCCTGCAGCTGCGTCGTCCCGATGCCTTTTTCCTCGAGCAGCATCGGAATGTCGTTGACCACCGGGTAGATCACCTTCAGGTCTTCGGTGACGAGCGCTTCACGTAAGGGGGCCTTGACACTGTCGCCGCGCACGTACTGGACTTCGCCTTTTTCGATGGCCTGGTTTAGGCGTTTCAAGCGGTCTGCCGAAAGTCGGATCAGCGGCGTTTTGCTGACCGGGCAGCAGAGTATTTCGAGTAACTTGCCGTCGATGGGCATGATGAGAAACCGTGGTCCTGGTGGAGGACCCCATTGTACTGAATGACGGACGCGGGTCCCAAAAAAATGCAGTGCGGCGGTCGGGTGCCCGCTGGAGGCAGTGCTGATACAATGAGCCGCTTCAACTGAACATCGCACAGGGTTGGAAACGGTGAAGCAACAGGTTCTGGTGGGTATCATCATGGGCTCCCAGTCGGATTGGGAGACAATGAAAAACGCGGCGGACATGCTCGAAGAGCTCGGGGTACCCTACGAAACACGCGTGGTCTCCGCACACCGCACACCTGATCTGATGTTCGAATACGCGGAACAGGCAGAGGGTCGGGGCTTACAGGTGATCATCGCCGGTGCGGGCGGGGCGGCTCATCTGCCGGGTATGGTGGCGGCCAAGACCGTCGTGCCGGTCCTCGGCGTACCGGTGAAATCGCGTGCTTTGAACGGCATGGATTCGCTGCTTTCCATAGCGCAGATGCCCGCGGGTATCCCGGTGGGGACGCTGGCCATCGGTGAAGCAGGGGCTACCAACGCCGCCTTGCTGGCGGCAGCCATTATCGGCAACCATTCGCCCCGGGTCCGGGCGGCCCTCCAGCGCTTCCGCAGCGGTCGTCGCGATGCGGTGCTCGCGCAGCCGGACCCCATGACTGAATGATCCTGCAAACCCGCAAGGATCCAGGTTCCACCGCCACGCAGCGGATCGGCGTGCTGGGCGGCGGTCAGCTGGGCCGGATGATGGCCTTGGCCGGGCTTCCGCTGGGCTTTGAATTCCTCTTTCTCGACCCTGCACGCGATGCCTGCGCCGGGGCCGTCGGCAGGCTGGTTCAGGCCGGCTTCGCCGATCTCGAGGCGGTTAAAAAGCTGGCGCGGCAGGTGGATGTCGCAACCTTCGATTTCGAGAACGTTCCGGAGGCCTCGGCACAGGCGGTTGCGGAAATCTGTCCATTGCAGCCTCCGCCGGTTGCGCTGGGGATGTGCCAGGACCGCCTATCTGAAAAGGCGCTTCTCGAGCGTCTCGGCATATCGGTGCCGGCCTGGCACGCCGTATCCAGCCGCACCGATCTGCTGGAAGGCCTGGACCGGATCGGCTACCCGGCCGTGCTGAAAACCCGGCGTTTGGGCTATGACGGCAAGGGGCAGGTCGTGCTGAGGGACCGGGAAGACCTGGAGCGTGGTTGGCAGAAGCTGGGTGACCAGGCGCTGATTCTGGAATCATTTGTGCCGTTCGAGGCGGAGTGTTCGCTGGTTGCGGTCAGGGACTCGAATGCTGCCTTGCGGTGCTGGCCGCTGACCCGCAACGTACATGCCAATGGCATACTATCCTTGAGCCGTCCCGGTGAATTCAGCGAGGTACTGCAGCATGAAGCGGAGCGCTTGATGCGGAAGCTGCTGGAGTATTTCGATTATCGTGGCGTGCTCACCATCGAGTTTTTCCTGCTCGACGGACAACTGCTGGTCAACGAAATTGCTCCGCGAGTGCACAATTCCGGCCACTGGACCATCGACGGCGCCGAATGCTCGCAATTTGAAAACCACCTGCGCGCGATCAGCGGCCTGCCGCTAGGCGGCACGGCGATGACCCGCCAGTCCCTGATGTTCAACTGGATCGGCAACTTGCCGGACCGGGCGCGGGTTCTCGCTGTACCCGGGACCCATTGGCACGACTACGCAAAATCGCCGCGGCCGGGCCGCAAGGTCGGGCACACCACCTTGACCGCGGATTCGAGGGCGGAACTGGACGAAAACGCGCTGCAATTGGCGGCAATCGCTGGCGGTGATTTCCCATCACTGCTCGGGAATCTGCTCGAATAACCGCTAACCCGAACATCGCAGCTGTCGGACCCGACTCTGCCCCAGGGCAAATTTATTTTCACGCTAATTCCTTGAATTCTCGTCATTTCCGCGCAAGCGGAAATCCAGTTCCAACAACGCCGCTGGATTCGCCAAGCCGCGGATTGG
>JAVVFH010000283.1:0-4386 GCA_032250585.1 Lysobacterales bacterium | reverse complement strand
GACGCACGGCGTGTTCGAAGAGGACATCCGCGAGATCTGCGACGTGGTGCATCACCACGGCGGGCAGGTTTACCTCGACGGTGCCAACCTGAACGCGCTGGTCGGCTGCGCGGCACCGGGCGAATTCGGCGCCGATGTATCGCACCTGAACCTGCACAAGACCTTTTGTATTCCTCACGGCGGCGGCGGCCCCGGCGTGGGGCCGATCTGCGTGGGCCAACACCTGGCACCCTTCCTGCCGGGACATTCCATTGTCCCGATGGGCGGAGAATCGCAGCCAAACCGGGCCGTGTCCGCCGCGCCCTGGGGCAGCGCCGGCATTCTGCCGATTTCCTGGGCCTACATCGCGATGATGGGTCCGCAAGGCATGAAAAAGGCCACCCAGGTGGCCATTCTCAGCGCCAATTATATCGCCAGCCGACTGGCCGGAGCCTACCCGGTGCTGTACACCGGACGCAACGGCCGCGTTGCCCACGAGTGCATCGTCGATCTGCGGCCGTTCAAGGAATCCTGCGGTGTGACCGAGGAGGACGTCGCCAAACGTCTGATTGACTATGGCTTTCATTCACCCACCATGTCGTTCCCGGTACCCGGCACACTGATGATCGAACCGACGGAAAGCGAGTCGCTGGTAGAAATCGACCGTTTCTGTGCTGCCATGCTCGAGATCCGTGAGGAAATCAGGGCCGTCGAAGACGGCCGCGTAGACGGGTCAGATAGCCCACTCCGGCACGCACCGCATCCGGCCACCGATCTCGCAGCAGAATGGTCCCATGGCTACACGCGCGAACAGGCGGCTTTTCCGGTCGCCAGCTTATACCGGAACAAGTTCTGGGCCCCCGTCAGCCGCATCGACAACGTGTACGGAGACCGGAATCTCCAATGCGCTTGCCCGCCGCCCGAGGCCTGGGCAAACAAAGCCATTGAACCGACGGAGTCCTGAGCAGGCCTTCTGACCCGTACCCTGATGAGTCACGTTCAGAACCCCGCAACCATGGCAGCATGCCGTCCACCAGCGCCCATAGCCCGAACCTTGCCCCCCCGGCTTAACCACCGTGCTCTCAGAGCGTCAATTCAATCGCCGGTGGCCGGCGGTTATAATGAGAGGCCATCACGCGTCCATACGCGCCTGCATTGGCAATAAGCAGAATGTCGCCGGCCATGCTTTCGGGCAGCAGCCGGCTTTCACCGATGACATCGCCCGATTCACAGATGGGTCCGACGACACGGTAATTCCGGACCGCGGCTTCATCCATACGATCCAGGTTGACGATTTCATGGTAGGAACCGTAGAGCGCCGGCCGGATCAGCGAATTCATGCCGGTGGCGATTCCCAGGTAATCGTACTGACCTTTGGTTTTCAGCTGGGTAACACGGGCCAGCAGGACACCGCAGTCGGCCGCGAGGTAACGACCGGGCTCCAGCCAGATTTCCAGCCCGGAATCAGCCATTTTTGCCGCCAGCAGGCGGTCCAGGGCAGGCAGATCGAACACGGGCTGGCTGGAACGTTCGGGTACGCCGAAACCTCCCCCCAGATCGAGTACGCGCACATCGGGAAACCCGGCGGCCGCGTCGAGCAGACGATCCAGTTGCTCGCCCCAAACCCGGGCATCGATGACTCCGCTGCCGGTGTGGGCGTGCAGACCCGTCACCCGCGTGCCATTCCGCTCCAGGACATCCCGGAGTGCTTCCATGTGCTGCAGGGAAATGCCAAATTTTGAATCCGCGCCGGAGGTGATGACTTTCCTGTGGTGGCCGTATCCCGTCTCCAGATCCAGGCGCAAAAAGATATCGCGACCGGCAAACAGCTCCGGCCATTGGTGGATCGCCCAGGAGTTATCCACGGTAAGCTGCAGCCCTGCCTTCAGCGCGGCCTGGTATTCATCTCGCGGCGCGAAATTCGGCGTGAACAATATGTTCCGGGGCTGCAGACCCTGGACCGTCTTCAGTACATGTCTGACTTCGTTCATGGACACGCATTCGAAACCGAGAGCTTCGCTGGCAAAGGTGCGCAGAAGCGCCTTGTGGTCGTTGGCCTTTACGGCATAAAGCACCCGCTCAACCGATTTCAGGCCGAGCAGGCGGCGCGCCGCCGCACGCGCGGTATCGAGGTGATAGACATACGCCGACTTCCTCCCCTTCATCAACCCCACAAGCCGCGGCGCCTCGGTTTTCCACCAGCTTTGCGGCTGATCGGCCGGCGCAGATGCCCGCGTGAGTTCCACCCAACTCGGCCCGAACTCAGGCCGACTGTCCGCCTGCGACGCGATCAATGACTGATGCAGCTTGCGCACGAGACTCACGGCGTGTTCCGGGTCGACAACGAGCGTCAGATTGAGGTCATTCGCAGACTGGGTGACCATGTGGATGTGTCGATCCTGGAACACATCCAGGGCGGCCGAAAGGCGCCCGAGGATGGTCCGAATCGCATTTCCGACCAGGCTGATAGAGACACAGCCGGAACGCACTTCCACCTGGCACAGCGCCGCCAGGTCTTCGAGAAAAGCCGTCATGCGCGAGGAGTCCAAGGTCGTAGAAGCCTGCGAATCCAGGCTCACGGTCACGGTAGACTCGGAAGTCGAAATCAGGTCCACGGAATAGCCATGGCGCTTGAACACGGCAAAGGCATCGGCGAGGAACCCCGCCTGGCGCCACATGGACGGATTTTCCATGCTGATGAGCGTTATCTCACTGCGGCTGACGACCCCTTTTACCTGGGCATCCGCCGCCGACCCGTGCTCACCGATACGCGTTCCGTCCTCAGCCGGCCGATTCGTGTCACGAATATAAACCGGTATCGATTGACGGCGGGCGGGCTGAATACTGGGCGGATGCAGCACTTTTGCGCCCATGGAGGCCATTTCCTGAGCTTCGCTGTAACTCAGTTGCTTGAGCAGTCGCGCTTCGGGAACGACGCGCGGATCGGCACTGAAAATGCCCGGTACGTCGGTCCAGATTTCCAGCGCATCAGCCTGCAAGCGCGCAGCAAGGTAAGCAGCCGAGGTATCCGAGCCGCCTCGGCCCAACAGGCAGGTCATGCCTCCCGGCCCCGATGCGATAAAACCTTGCGTGATGTGCACCAGAACCTTGCTGGAAAGGCGCTCCGCCAAGCCGGGATCGGGGCGATCGTCGCAGCGGACCGACAGCCATTCGCCCGGCAGCGTATCCGGCATCGCCGTGAGCAGGCCGCGAGCATCTTGCCAAGTCGTATCGACTCCGAACGATGTCAGTATCTGCTGGCCGATGGAGCTCGACAGAAGCTCGCCATGCGCCAGCAAGTTGGCGAATGATTCCGGGTTGCAAGGTGTGCTCAGTTGCTTCACCACCGCGTGTAAACTGTTCCAATGTTCAAGAAAGCGGCCGCCGGGTTTCAATCCAAGCGCGTTGAACAATTGCTGATGCTTCTGGTCAAGCTCGTCCAGAATCCGCTGCCTATCCGCGGCGTCCATCCCAGCCGCCATGCGGGTGAGAAGATTGGTCACACCCGACAGCGCTGAAACCACGATCATGACCGCCTGTCCGTCTTTCACCCCTTGTCGCGCCCGGGCCACAATCGTTTTCCAGCAGTCGTCAGAACTTACGCTGGTACCGCCGAATTTCAATACGAGCCACGACCGCCGATGAGTCTGCTCCATGTTTCTTTTCTCCAAATGAAAACGGCCTCCGCGTGGGAGGCCGTTCAGTCTTTATTTAGCTCGTTGCGGAATCAGGCCGTGATTGACGCCCGCATCTTTCGCAACGCATTTGCCTCGAGCTGTCGAATTCGTTCCGCCGAGATGTCGTAACGGTTTGCCAGTTCCTGCAAGGTCATCTTCGAATCCTGCAGCCACCGACTCCGAATAATATCCTGGCTGCGTTCATCAAGTTCGTCGAGCCCTGCATAAAGCAGGGTATTATTATGATCTGTCCAGTCTTCCGACTCCAGTTCCATCTCCGGGTCCTGTGCCTTGCTCTCCAGGAATGCGACCGGTGCCACGTAAGGCATTTCATCATCGGAATTCGGCGGCAGGTCAAAACCAACGTCCTGCCCGGACAGCCGCGATTCCATTTCAAGCACGACCTCAGGCTTCACGCCGAGATCCTTGGCAACCGCATTGACCTCGCTGTAGTTCAGCCAGCCAAGGCGTTTTTTGGATTTACGCAGGTTGAAAAAGAGCTTGCGTTGAGCCTTCGTCGTCGCGACCTTGACGATTCGCCAGTTACGCAAAATGAATTCATGCATTTCCGCGCGAATCCAGTGGACCGCAAAAGACACCAGGCGGACGCCGTGGTCCGGATCGAAGCGTTTCACTGCTTTCATCAATCCGATGTTGCCTTCCTGGATCAAATCGCCCAGGGGGAGCCCGTAACCGGTATACCCCTTGGCCACGTGCACGACGAAGCGCA
>JAVVFH010000282.1:0-4408 GCA_032250585.1 Lysobacterales bacterium | reverse complement strand
CGCGCTCTCGCGCCGGCTTGACCCAGGCCCAGGTAGCCGAACGAATGGGGACAACGCAGTCTGTAGTTGCGCGGCTGGAGAGCGGCCAGCTGCCCAGCATGAAGACTCTTCAGCGATTCGCGGATGCGACAGATTCAAGACTCCATATTTCGCTCGAATCCTGATGATCTCCGAGCCGTATTGCACGTTCCGGGCTACGCGCCCTCGGCGTGGCTGAATCCTTCCCACAATGCCAAGCGACAAAATCAAGCGCTCGAACGCATCCCGGGAATCCGATTCCAGAACCGAAACCAAGCCCGTAGAGGCGGATCACCGCGACGTTGCCTGTAGCCACATCGCAACGGTTATTCCTGCTGCAGCCTGGATCACATTCGACGAAAGCGATCTGAATGACGCCGCCGGAGTAGACCTTGGCCCAGCCAGCCATGTGAAGCTGCTGGATGCGCTGGACCAATATCGAGCCGTCCAGAGCATTCCCCCACTTCCTCCCTTTTCAGAAATCGAAAAGCGCCTCAGCCGCCTCGCAAACAAGCCGGAACAATTCGAAAAAATCCTGCAAATCAAATACGGTGAATATCCACGCATCGACCAGCGAAAATTCCGGACCAGCCGACAGAACGTCAACTATCACGTGGGTCAGCTCCTTCTGGCTGCCGGCGCCGACTTGACCACGCCACCAAGCCACGAGCAGATTGTTCGAGCGCTTGAGAACGCCGAAGTCCTCCATCGAGCTGCACGCTCAGACGGAGTGACCACCAGCGGCCGTGCGGATATCCCTGGCCGTTCCGATCTGATCACGTCGGCAATTGAAGTTCAGCGCGATGCAGGCGGAACAGGTCCGGTGTGGAGATGGGACTCTTTTCGTGATATGTACGAAGGCTTCCTCTACGACCTAATGAATTTTCTTCTTGGCAGCAACCTGCTGGTCGACCATTTGCAAGAAATTCACTGTGCAGCACCGCCCTCGCAAATCACGCAGGCTTCCTGGACCCTGTTTTCGAAACTTGGATTCAAAGATCCGGTAATTTCCGAAGAAACCGTTCAGCAGCTCCTCCGAAAGTCAAGACGCTAGTCCTGCACTAAGCCCCCTCCTTCCCAGAAACCCAAAATTCTGCAGTTCCTACCCTCAGGATAATCAGGCCATTTCCAGTAAATTGGGCCCATCGCAAACCGAGTCATACACACGATGGGAAACGAGGCAAAGCTCGAGTTACCGGAACTTCTATCCCAGCGAGATCTGTGCGGCTATCTTGGCAAATCCGAAGCATGGGCAGAGAGGGCGCGCCTGGAAGGTACCGGCCCGCCCTTCATCAAGATTGGGCGCTCGGTCAGATACACGTGGAAGGGCGTGCTGCACTGGCTAGAAGAAAGGGAAAGAACGTCGACCGGAAGTACGCGATGACGCCTAAGTACATTCGAATTTCCAGCAGGAGAAGCAGCCTTATGTTCGGGCAAATCGAACTCGAAAAACGACACGATCAGGAATACACACAGGAGGACAATCAATGAAGCCAGAAAAACGAACGCCCGGCGGCAACCGGGCGAACGCAAGCTTTAGCGCCGAGACAGCGCACGGCAATGATAACCCGGCAGATCGCCTTTTGGCAAGGCTCGATGGTGTGCGGCAGACAGGACCGGATACATGGACAGCAAAAAGCCCATGCCGTGATGATCGAACCCCGTCACTGAGCATAAAACAGGTCGGTGATCGGCTTTTGATTCATGACTTCGGCGGCAACACAGCCGACGAGATCCTGCAGGCAGTCGGATTGAGTTTGGGCGACCTGTTCGACAGACCGTTAACCAACCACGGCAGACCATTTTCGCAATTCCAGCGTAAGCGACAGAATCAAGCGCTAGAGGCGCTTAAGGCCCTAATGCATGAATGCAGGGTCGCTTGGGTCTGTGCTGAACAGATGCACGCAGGCTTCAATCTTGACCCCGCCGACCGTGAGCGCCTAAACCTTGCCATGAGTCGAATTAGGTCGGCCGAGGAGTTGTGCTCATGAGCAACGTCCTCGACCTACCTACCGATGGCCATGAGATCCTTGACGATACGCGCGACTTTATCGCCAGGTTTTGCGCGTTCCCCGACGAGCACTCGCTCAATGCGGTGACGCTCTGGTGTGCCTTGGCACACATGGCGCATGAATTTGACACCTCGCCCAGACTTGCGGCCTTGTCACCGGAACCGGGTTCAGGCAAGACCCGGGTGCTAGAAATTCTCGAAAATCTGGCTCCCGAGCCAATGTTTTTCTTCGGGGCGAGTGTCGCCGCACTATTTCGATCGATGGCCGACCGTGAAGTGACGCTTCTGTTTGACGAAGTGGACACCATCTTCACCCGCGGCGGGAAGGATGACCAAAGTGAGGACCTGCGAGCGCTGCTCAATGTGGGCTACCGAAATGGCGCGACTATCCCGCGATGTGTCGGCGCGCAACATGAGGTCCAGCACTTTTCGGTATTTGCTCCATGCGCCCTGGCTGGGCTGGGCGACCTTCCCGAAACATTGATGAGCCGATCCATCGTTATCCGCATGCGGCGCCGCGCCCCTAATGAGTTCGTTGAACCATACCGGCCCCGACAACATGCTGATGCCGGGAACGAGATCAGGGACCGGCTGACCGAATGGGCGTTGACAGTGGGTCCACGAGCCGGCCAATCCTGGCCCGACCTTCCAGATGGCATTGCCGACCGACTGGCTGAGTGCTGGGAACCGATCATTGCCGTAGGCGATGCAGCCGGCGGGACGTGGCCCGAACGCGCCAGAGCGGCTGCCCAAGCATTTGTCGAGATCGCGATCGACCGAGCCCCTTCATTGGGAATCCGTTTGCTTTCTGACCTGAAGAAAGTGTTCGGAGACCGGCCGGCAATATTCACCGACGACATTCTCAAGGCGCTGAATGGATTGGACGAAGCCCCATGGGGGAACCTCCGGGGCCACGCGCTGGATGCCCGGGGACTAGCCAACCGGCTGCGGCAATATGATATTTCATCGAAGGATGTTCGAATTGGTGACGCCGTGCGCAAGGGTTATGCACGCGATGACTTCTTCGACTCCTGGCAACGATACCTGTCCCAGCCAGCCCCGCCTGCAAAGGCAACAAGGGCTACAAGCGCTACATGTCCAGAGACTGTAGCTCGTGTAGCGGATGTAGCGGACCCTGACAGGGGGAGCTGGTTACTATGACCTTACTTGAAGAACTTAAAAATTCGGGGCTACGTGTAACCACAGACGGCCGTGATTTGAACATCAGCGGTCCGGATATCGCGATGACAGACGACCTCATGGATCGAATCCGAAAGCACAAAATAGAGTTGATCGCGACGGTGGCCTGTACCGTACCCGAGCGGGCCGACCTGCTGCAACAATGCAAGGAAGCCACGATCGGGATGGACGCGGACCCCTTAACATTGTGCGACTGGCTGATTGCTCAGGGCGATCCGGGCTGGTGCGTGCCCGCAGCTATTCGCCGGTGGGCAGAGTTCGTTCAGCAATACGTTGCATACCCCAAATAATTCCCCAGCGCTCTAAAGAGAGACAAAGTAATTGACGTTGAATAGCCGATCAGATGGTGCGCGAATTGTTCCTGGCCCGGTTCAAGGTAGACACCAAAAATATTGCTACACTGGAGCTCCAGTGGGAAACCTACCGAAGCAAGAAAGGTGCGCTCAGTGCAACGAGAAACAGGATCTACGAACTCTCAGGCCTGATCGACTTCTCGGTCTGGGACAGACCCGGTCATGGAAGGTATGATCCGGCGGAGCGAGCCACTTACGAGAACACGGTATCTGGAGTTGGCCTATCCCGGCCGGGATCTGGAAGCCGAACCGCTGGGCGTCGAGGAAGAAACG
The DNA here is from genome assembly GCA_032250585.1 of Lysobacterales bacterium. Lineage (GTDB taxonomy): Bacteria > Pseudomonadota > Gammaproteobacteria > Xanthomonadales > SZUA-36 > JAVVFH01. The sequence continues at coordinate 553 of JAVVFH010000282.1, read as the reverse complement.
ATGCTTCCGGAGCAGTTTCGGGATCGGTAAACCCCGACACCCGCTACACCTTCGCCGGCGGCCGTCAAGATTCAGGCGCCGATCGACAAGCTAGACGTTCTCTTGCCACAGCGGAAGCAGACTGATGCAGCCCGTAAGAACGTCAATGCATCAGAACTCGACGCCGGCGTCCTTGAGCATGCCGGCCAAGTCAACACCCTGAGCTGCCATGCTCTGGAACTGCTTTTGAATAGCCTCATGCAGCTCCTCGTCCGTTGCCTCATGGAGCTCGGTGCGCTGATCGACCTGAAGCTTTTCGCCGTAACGCTTGGCGTTCCACTTCCCGATCAGCCTGATTCGGGTGTCGATCATGATCTTCTTGTGTCGCGGATCGATTTCCTCAGCGTCCGCGATCCGAAGGCAGTCGTGGGCTAGAAAGTGTGTCCCGTGCTCGAGGGCGACCTGAGCCTGGCGCCCGAAGTCGGGGTTGCTCTGCTCCCACCGCCAGATCGTCGAGAAGTCGGGCATGTGGGCATCCTCACAGATTTTCACGTAGGGTTCGCCCTGAGCGAGG
>JAVVFH010000281.1:0-4420 GCA_032250585.1 Lysobacterales bacterium | reverse complement strand
CCTACAAGGTGCCGGTCGCGCCGGCCCAGATGTCGGGAATGGGCAGCAGCCGCCCGGTTGAAGAGATCTGGATACAGTTGGACGGCCAATGGTGGTATGCTAATTAAGGACGTGTGGAAAGAAAAATGATGCCATCACTGTTTCATATTGGCAAAAACCACTCGATCTTGTTAAAAAAATGCAATCAGGGATTGCTTTGCTGCGCTGTCTCGGATAGCATATAATTGCAGAATCTGAATCTGTCGGCTCAATTGAGTCCGGTTCAGGTGAATCTGCCAATGCAGAGCCCTGTGTAATAAAACCTAGGAGTGTTGTAATGAAAAGAAAGACCTTGACGACCGCGGTACTTGCGGGCCTGACAGGCGTAGCGGGGATGGTCGGCGTTTCCAACGCTGTTAACCTCAACCCCGACGGCCTTGGTCAGGTTCTCCTGTACCCGTACTACACCGCCCGTGGCGGCAACGATACGTTGATTTCAGTCGTGAATACGACTTCAGATGCCAAAGCGGTAAAAATTCGTTTTGTTGAAGCACTGAATTCGCAGGAAGTCCTCGATTTCAACATCTATCTGTCGGCATTCGACGTCTGGAGTGCTGCAATTACCGGCAATGACGACGGCGGTGCATCGCTGCTCGTGACCGACACGACATGCACGGTTCCGTATTTTTACGGCGCAAGCTCACCCGAAGCGGCCGTAGTCGACTTCCTGCCGTTCCAGTTCCAGGGTGACGGTGGTGTTCAGGACATCGAACGTACCGCATCCGGTCATTTCGAGATCATCGAAATGGGCACGCTGGTCGATGGCAATGGAGTTGATCTGGGGCGTAATTCCGCCACGGCGGCCACCCATGTCGACGGCGTTCCGGCTGGCTGCCAGCAGCTCGTCGATGCCTGGACTTCGTTCCCGGCCGGCACCGGCGGCGGTGAAGACGGTGCAGACAGCTACTGGGTTGCCGGTGACGGCGACGACAATGCCGATGACGGCAACACCGTTGACCTGCTTTCGCCATCCGGCGGCATCTTCGGCGGTGCGTCGATCATCAACGTCGCCGACGGAGTGATGTTCAGCTACAACGCCACCGCGATCGATGGGTTCAGCGACTCGGTCAGCCACACCAATCCAGGCAGCTTGTTGCCGAATCTCAACGGTGGTCGCCAGGTCAGCAACGTGTTCGCTAACGGCGCGGTCCAGACCGATACCTGGATGACTGGTATCGAGGCCGTTTCGGCCACGATCCTGTTTGACACGGTCATGAACGAATATGTCGTCAACCCCAATATCGGCGCACGTTCCGAATGGGTCCTGACCTTCCCGACCAAGCGCGCCTATGTCGATCCGGCCAGCGCGGTATTTGCGTCCGCCGATGTCCCGCAGGCGCCGTTTACCGTTGCCTGGAACGAAGTCGTCGACGCCGAAGCGGGTACGACCACGGGCACTGCCTGCGAACCGGTCGGCTTCAGCTTCTGGAATCGCGAAGAAACCGTTCCCGGCGAAGGCCCGGCACCGGCGCCTGGCGTGCCGATCGTGTCGCCGCCGCCGCCAGAGGTCACGCCGCCGCCGCCGGATACGTTCTCGTTGTGCTTCGAATCCAACGTGCTGCGTTTCAGTGGTTCCGAAGACATTCCGGAAACCACGGAAATCCTCAAGGAAACGCGCTTCACGACGTTCCCGGTTGCCGACCAGGGCTTCGTCAGTGGCTGGACTCGTTTCGAGTTCAACACCACTGACACGACGGTTCCGGTGCATGCGACCCGGGTAACCGCGGAAGGCAACCAGTTCTTCGGGCTTCCGGTCATCGGGTTCTGGGTCAACACGTTCAGCAACGGCCAGCTCGAAGGCGCCAACGTGCTGTCGAACTACGGTGGCACCTTCCAGCACCGTGGCAGCCGTCGCGTCGAGCCAGCAGCACCATAAGCAAGAGCTGACTCCTTGCGAGGTGCATCACGATCGTGGCCGGCCTTCCGGCTGCGATCGACTGTTTAAAAAAAAGGGCTACGGAAGTAGCCCTTTTTTTGACCTCTGGCGGTCATTTTTTGCTTTATACTTCTAGCCCAATACTTGCAACTCCCATTCTTCGAAAGTGAACCGTTCTTGAGTGACGCAATGAATTCCATGAGATTATCACGCACAAATTCCCCACACCATGCAGCCGCGCCATGGCTGCTGTTGCTTTCAATAGCTATACCGGCCGCCACGGTGCTGGCCCAGGACGCCATACTCGACGATGGCCAGGAGGGCGGCACTAGGAGGCTGCAGTTGAAACCCGGCTCCGCGGTGCAAATCAATCCGCTGACCGGCAGTCTGACAGCGACCCCGGCGGACACGCCCGATTGGCAAGCCTGCCTGGGCAATTCGGGTAACTGCCAGGTCTCGATCGACACCTTTTCGCTGAGTAGATCAACGGTGGGACAGGGTGAGGACATTACGCTTAGCTGGGATGCGCGCGGCGGCTGGCAATGCGCCGGCAGCCTGCAGAACGGTTTGGGCGCGGCCGTCACCAGCACGACCTGGGATGATCTGGATTCGCGGCTGCCGCGCGGAAATGCGTCGATCTCGACCGGCTCGCTGGACCCGGGCAACTACGATGCGATCATCAACTGCTCGAACGGCTCCTCGGTGGAGGCGCGCGCCGCATTCACCGTTATCGACGCCAATCCGGACGCGCCCGCGTTCTGTGCCACTGAAGGTCGCGTGCCGCCCTCGGGAATGGCCCAGGATACCCAGATACTTTGGGCCACTGGCGTCTTTCCGGCCAGCCCGCAGCTTGACCAGACGGTGATGTGGGAACAGTTCTTTGGTTTCAGCTTCCCGAAGGGCGACACGGTCGGCATGGAGATATTGAAGGACCATTACGCGACACTGGCATTCCAGACCTCCAACAGACCGGTCGGCACCCAGGGCAAGATCCAGTTCGAGCTTCCGCAGTTTTCCCAGAGCCGGCTTTTTCCCGGCGACAAGCTGATCACGATCAGCCAGTGCCCCGGCGACTTCACCAACCAGGTCGAAGATCCCGAATGCCGGCTCGTGATCAACAACGGCGGTTTCCGCTGGGGAATCGGCACTGAGCCGACGGTCGATTTTCGTTGCACGCTACGCCAGAACACGACTTATTACATGAACATCCTGTACACGCCGGACGCGACTGCCTCGCCACTCAAATGGGGCTGTACCGGCGCAGAGAGCCTCGACGATCATTGCGGCAATCTCGTCGACCACCTGGAGGACGGCTAAGTATGGCGGCCTGGGACCAAAGTCCGAGAGCACTGTGCCAGCGAGCGCTGCTGGCGATCGTCGGGGCTGCCGTACTGGCGCTACCCGGTGCCATTGCGGCCACCGAGCAGGACGCTGCCGAGGAAGTCCGGCGCGAGGTTCACGTCGCCTACGCAAGTCCGCTGCTGGCCACGCGCGCCGATGCACAGATCACGCAAGCCGAACTCGATGCGCGGATGCAGTCGATTCCCGAGGACGATCGAGCGGCCGTGTTGGCGGACCCGGAACGCATCGGCCAGCTGGTGCAGGACATGCTGGCCACCGAGCAGGTGGCCCGGGAAGCGATTGCGCGGGGCGCGCTCGACCAGCACACGGTGCAGGCCGAAATCTACCGTGTGATCAGCGTGCGGCTGGCCGACATCCAGCGCACCTACGTGATGGAAAACGCCGAGCTCGACGATTACACCACCCAGGCCCGGGAGCTTTACGTGGTCAACAAGCACCGATACATGGCGCCGCCGGCAATCAGCTTCACGCATCTGCTGATCCGGGATGCCGATGACGGTTCGGCCGAGGCGCGGGTGCGCGAACTCAAGGCGCGGGTCGACGCCGGCGCCTCGTTGCAGGAACTGGCGGCGGAGTTTTCCGAGGACCCCAGTGTCAAGACCAACCAGGGGTATTTCGATCGCAGCCCGGTCGATCGCCTCGACCCGGCATTTCGCGAAGGCACCGCCGAAATCGAACCAGGCGAGACCGGACTCGTGCAATCCGCGTATGGCTGGCACCTGGTGCGGATCGACGAGCGGATACCTGCGCGACCGCAGCCGTTTGAAGAGGTGGCCGACAAGCTCGTCGAGCAGGCGCGCACAGCGCACCTGACTCGGGTATGGGAGCGCTATTTGCGCCGGGTCCATGCACCGGAGCTGGACATCGCCCCGGGTGCCGTGGCCAGCATCCTGGAACGCTACGGCGTCCGGCCCAACGCCTCCTCGTCCCCGGAAGCAGACGAGGGCTAAGCTCGTCGGAACCATGTCGGTGGACGCCGACATGGGTCGCGTGAGGGATTCAACATGTTCGTGCACCTCCTCGAACGTGAGCTGAAGGGTCGCTTCATCGGCAGCTCGACCGGTTGGCTCTGGCTGCTGATCAACCCCTTGATGCTGCTCGGCGTCTACGCGGTGGTTTTCGGCGTCATTTTTCAGGCGCGCG
>JAVVFH010000280.1:0-4465 GCA_032250585.1 Lysobacterales bacterium | reverse complement strand
AATTCGCCGCCCTTGTCGATAATGACTTCGGCGACGCGGTCACCGACCAGCGATCCGCCCAGCGGCAGGTAGCCGGACGACACGCCCTTGGCAATGGAGATGAGGTCCGGGCGTATTCCGTAGCGCGTCGAACCAAACCATTCGCCGAGACGTCCGAAGGCGGTGATCACCTCGTCGACCACCAGCAGGATGCCGTATTCGTCGCAGATGCGCTGAATTTCCGGCCAATAACTGTCGGGCGGAATGATCACGCCACCGGCCCCCTGCACCGGTTCGGCTATGAAAGCAGCGACTTTTTCCGGGCCGATTTCCTCGATTTTCTGCTCCAGCAAACGGGCCTGCTGCAAACCGAAATCCTGCGGCGACAGGTCTGCGCCCAGCTCGAACTGGTAAGGCTGCTCGATGTGAACAATGCCCGGCACCGGCAGCACCAACTGCTCGTGCATCGCGGACATGCCGCCCAGGCTCGCCCCGCCCAGGGTGCTGCCGTGATAAGCATTCTTGCGCGCGATGATCGTCATCCGCTCACGCTGACCCAGCAGGTCCCAGTAACGACGGATCAGCCGCACCTGGGTGTCGTTTGCTTCCGATCCGGAACCGGTAAAAAAGACGTGGTTGAATTCTCCCGGACTGAGATCACTCAGCAACTGCGAAAGCTCAATCGCCGGCGGGTGAGTGCATTGAAAGAAACTGTTGTAATAAGGCAACTTCTGCATCTGCCGGGTAGCGGCATCCACCAGTTCCTGGCGGCCATAACCGAGGTTCACACACCACAGCCCCGCCATGCCGTCGAGAATGCGATGCCCCTCGGAATCGTAGATGTAGCAGCCGTCCGCATGGGTAATGATCCGCGCACCGCCCTTTTGCCCCAAGTCCTTGGTATCGGTGAAAGGATGCATATAGTGAGACTGGTCACTTTTCTTCCAGTCCCGGGTCCTGTGTGCTGCCGCTTCGGTCACTCACCACCTCCGTTTTCGTTTCGCATTTCGATCCGGAGACTGTAACCGGAGCCACAAAAAAATGCCACGGCACCCACAACCCCCGCGGTCACAAAAACCGGGGTCAGAGAACCATTTCCATTGAAGGAAAGAGCTATGGCTTAAAGCGTTTCGGGAAATGGTTCTCTGACCCCAGTTTTTTCCTGGTTCCGATTAGCCCGACAGCGATTGTCGCTGACCAGGACACAAGCCGAAATCCTACCTGGCAACTTCGCAATTCCTGTCATGCTGGAAAAACCACGGAGAAACTATATGGCAAGACGTCCAAGACTCGATTTGCCGGGCGTGCCGCAACACGTCATACAGCGCGGCAACAACCGGCAGCGTTGCTTTTTCGAAATAAACGATTACGTTACGTATCGGACTTTTCTGGATCTCGCTCGCGAAAAAGCGGACTGTCTCATCCACGCCTACGTAATGATGGGCAACCACGCACATTTTCTCGTAACCGGAAATCAGCCAGGCAGTGTTTCCATTATGATGCAGTCGCTCGGTCGTCGCTACGTGCGCCACATCAACAAAAAATACGATCGTACGGGATCACTATGGGAGGGAAGATACCGTTCCACCCTGGTTGACAGCGAGAATTACTTGCTGGCTTGTTACCGTTACATCGAGTTGAACCCCGTCAGGGCGCGCATCGTTGAGCGCCCTGAGGACTACCCCTGGTCCAGTTTCAAACATCACGTTAACGAGTACGCCGATCCATTAATAGAAGATCACGAAATCTTCTGTTCGATTGGTAAAACCCCGCGACAGCGCGCCCGCAGATATCGCGCATTGGTCCGGCAGCAGATAGATACCCCGAGCCTCAGGACGATTCGGAACAACACGAACCGTGGCTACGTCCTGGGTTCCGCAAGGTTTGCGGAACGGGTGGAGGCCGCTCTGCAGCGACGGGCGACACCCGGTCGGCCAGGAAGACCCAAGCTCTGAGACACCGTTATAAAAAAACCGGGGTCAGAGAACCATTTCCATTGAAGGAGTGCTATGAATTAAATCGTTACAGGAAATGGTTCTCTGACCCCGGTTTTTTACTGCGAATCGACGGGTCGGTCGGCGCGCACGAGCAGGATAAACACGATACCGAGTAGCGCGAAGAATGCGCCGGAGGCAATGGCAAAAACCCAGCCAAGCAGATGAGCAAGCGCGGGCACCAGCAGCGCATTGACGATGCCCATGATGTTAGCGCCGGTATTCATGACGCCAGCGGCAGCGCCCGCGTGCTTGCCGCCCACCGCGATGCTGGTCGCCCAGTACGGGCCTTCATTGAGTTGGTTGAAGAAAAAACAGAAAGCGAGCGCGGTTACAGCGACCTGCGGACTCGGATGCAGGGCGCCGCCCAGCAATAGCAGCCCCGAAGCGCTCATGCCAATGACGATCGGCCAGCGACAGCCCCAGCGCAGACCGACGCGCTTGCACATGCGGTCGCACAGCCAACCGCCTACCGCCGCGCCGGCCGCGCCTGCGACCCACTGGGCCGCGGTCACGAAACCCGCCTCGGTAATACTGTACTGACGGATTTCAACGAGATAGTAGAAAAACCAGTTGAAGACGATATAGAACACATAGTTCATCGACGTGTAACTGAGCGTCAGCAGCAGGACGTCACGGTTTTTGAGGACGCGCAGCCAGTCGGCCCGCCCGCCTTTGTCTCCGCTGTGCAGATCGAGTTCGCAGCCGTCCTGGATCAACTCTATCTCGGCCTCGTTCGCCGCCGCATGCTGGGCCGGGTTGTCGCGCGCGTACCACCACCAGACTGCTGCGACCAACAGGCCCAGCGGCGCCAGCAGCAGGAACGCGGCGCGCCAGCCGACTTCCGTGATCATCCACGCCAGCAAAGGCGCCGAAGCAGCCACACCCAGCGTCAACCCGGTGCTGGAAAGTCCATGTGGCAAGGCCCATCCGCCGACCGGGAACCAACGCACGACACTGGTATTGACCACCGGGAAGATCGGCGCATGGCTGGCGCCCACCAGAAACCGCACGACCATCAGCGATATGACCACCACCGCGGTGGACGCGGTCTCGGCGGAAGGCACGAGGCTGGTCAGCGCCGTGAGCAAGGCCCACAACACGGCGATAACCGTGAGCATTTTGCGGGGCCCGAAGCGATCGCCCAGGATGCCGCCCGGAAACTGGAAGATGGCGTAACCCGCGGCGAAAGCAGCCAATACGTATCCAAACTGGATTTCCGTCAGGCCAAGATCGCCGATCATTGCCGGCGCCGCTGTGGAGGTGTTGTAGCGCAGAACGTAGGAAATGAAGCTGGCCAGTACGATGATGGCGAGAATGCGCCAGCGAACCCGGCTAGCCTGCATCGGGAATTCCATTACCCAGCGCTGGTAGCCGGTCGGACCTGACCGGTCGAAGCGAAGGAACGCGGATTTGAATAAGAGCTCCCGTTCGTTCGACGCGGATTGCGCTGTTATTCAATAAAAAAGGCCGGGGGATCTGGCCAGGCTCGGATTTTCCGGAGCAGATCATGGCAGCTCAGAAAGGCTGCCGGCCACGGACACGCGTGTCAGGTGAGGTCTGGCTTCGCTGTTGCTTGATTTCATCGGCTGAGCATAGCCTATACTATTCAACCTCATTTTTCCGGCTCAGCCACATGATCACCGAAAAGGGACTCAAACGGCTGACGTCGTGGGCTGCTTCCACCGGCCGCGGCGCCGGGCAAAGGATCGACGGTACCTGGCCGGGAACCGCCTTCGAAGACCGCAGACCTGGACCGTAACCCGGAAGTCCGGCCCAACAGACAGGCAGGCAGCCATGAAGACTCATTACCAGGCCATCGTCATCGGCGCCGGGCACAACGGCCTGGCCGCAGCGTTCTACCTGGCACGGGCGGGTTTGTCGACGCTGGTTCTGGAGCGCCGCGGCGTGATCGGCGGCTGCGCGGTCACCGAGGAGATCGATCCGCTGAATGCGCCGGGTTGCCGCGTTTCGACTGCCTCCTACATGGCCAGCATGTTGCGCCCGGAAGTCGTCCGCGACATGGAACTCGACCGGCACGGCCTGCGGATGATCGCCGCAGACCCGGCGCTGCAGATCGCCCTGCCGGGCGCACGAATTCTTCCCTGGTGGAACGACGAGCGCAAAACTCACGAAGAACTGGCGAAATTCAGCCGCCGGGACGCCGATCGCTTCTTCGAACTGGACGCAGAGTTGAAGACGCTGGCGCGCTACCTGCAGCCGTTTTTCCTGGAGCCACCGCCCAACACGCAGGCCACCGGCCTGGCCGGACTGCTGGAGATCGTCCGCACGGGGCGCCGTTTCCGGGGCCTGAACGGACGGCAGATTGCAGACCTGACCATGTTCCTGACCGGCAGCCTCGAACAACTGCTCGACCGCTATTTCGAAACTGAAGAAATCAAGCGGCTGATACTCGCCAACAACCTGTACGGCAAGCACGGCGGTCCCCGCGATCCGGGCTCGGCGATGGGTCTGCTTTTTCACCTGCTGAG